>CAMLOU010000151.1 GCA_946481735.1 uncultured Cellvibrio sp. | reverse complement strand
TGCGCCCGCAAATGATCGCGGACTATCCACAACGCCGGGAAAAATTTCCCTTGGGTGAAGTGCTACGGCATGAGATCGCACGCGGGCGATTAACGGCAGAGGTTTATCGCGGGGCGTGGAGTGATGTGGGCACGCCGGAGCGGTTGGTGGGTTTGGATAGTGAGTTAACGCGCGGTTGATGCGAGTCTTCGTTTTTTATTCTGCGATTTTTTCTTTCTGATTTTTTACCGGAACCCCAACATCAAGTCGGATTACGCCTTTGGCTAATCCGACCTACATGGTGGTTGTTGAGGGCATTCACTCGCGCGCGGTGTGCGAGAGTGAATGTCAGGCGGGGATGTTAGTCGGCGAGGGCGAGGAGTTGCATGGCGCCGAGGTGGTCGACTTGCAAAACCAGTTGGATGTCGTTGTCGGAGGTGTCGGCGATGACACCGTTGAGGATTAATTCTGTTTTAACCGGGTAAACACCCTGGGGCAGACCTTCCGGCGGGGTGAACGCAAATTCATTTTGATAGTGACCGCCGCGACGGGTATCACCGTTGACGGCTTTGGTCAGGTTGCGCAACGGTTTGGTGTGGTCTTCGTTGTCGAAGATGGTGATGCGTTCTTCGATCAAAGCTTCCTGGCGCAAGCTGCCAGGCACCACGACGATATCCGATTTAACAGTTACCTCATTGCCCGGTTCAACAACCTTGCCGGGTAAGGTTTCGGTGTCGTAACGCTCGGCGACCGGGTTGGGTTGCAGGGTTTTATTTTTGTTGCGGTATTCCGTTGCAACTTCCTCTTCGCCTGCGACCTTTTTGGAGCGGTAGTCGATCACCATATCGGCAATCAATTTTACCGCGATGGAGACCGCTGCAACGCGCGCGGCGGCTTTCAGCTTCTCGCGGTTTTTGCAGCTTTGGTCGCCGCTTTTGCATTTGTGCGAGCGGTCCAGGTTGTCTTTGAGGTCGTTCAAACCGAACCCATAAGACGGTGCTGCGATCAGGGAAGAAATCAGGGCAATCAATAGTGCTTTTTTCATGGTAAGCCTCCTTGGCTTATTGGATGGTAAAACCGGTGGTCTTGAGTTTTTGTTGGGTGTCTTGCGCTCGCCGTTTTATCGCTGCGGCTTCGGCATGGCCTGGAACCAGATCCAGTGCCGCTTCGGCTTTAGCGATGGCACAACTGTAATTCTTTTGTTTATCAAGGCAGGTTTTGGCTTGTGCCAGAATACTTTGCACCCGCTCTTCTGATTGTTTGGCGAGAGTAGCGGCCTGTTTAATCTCCAGTGCCTGAAGGTTGCCCGGATGATTGGCCGTCACGCTATCGGCATGATTTATCGCGCAGTCGTATTGCTTTTGGTTCAGACATTGCCGCGCTTTATTTAATGCCTGGTTGATAGCGTTCTGTTCTTCTTGCGCGCCGGTCTGTGCCGCTAATAATTGGTTTTGTAATAAGAGCGTGATTTGATGGCTTGCGTTTACACTCACGGCCTCGTTAACCAGCGCCTGCACACATTCCAGGTCGCCGTTTTCCAAACAGCTGTCGGAACGTTGTGCAATGCGAGAGAGTTCCATCGACTCAGAGGCATTGTTTAACAATGCTTGTGCGGCGGCGTGGGTTTGATCGAGTTTAAGCAACTCGCGGGTTTTAATTTGTGCGCAGGCAAAATCCTGTTGGTTAAAACAGCTTTCCGCTTCCTGTAGCAACCGCGCGATGCGAGTGGCATCTTCCTGTTTCTGGTGTGCCAGTTGCGCGCTGTTGAGTAAATCGCGCGCGACACGGTTGCCCGGTTCAAGATTGGTCACCACCAGGCTTTGTTCAATCGCACATTCAAAATCACTCTGCGCAAAACAGCTTTGCGCCAGGGCTATTTTTTCGTTGATGGTGTTTTGAATCTGCACTTCGGCCTGATAGTGACTGTAAGCAAACCATCCCAAACCGATCAGTGACACCGGCAGTAGCACCGCTGCCACTTTCAGTACCAGAGGCTTACGACGCGGAAATAAGTCGTGGTGGAACTGTTCGATCGTTGGGGTGCGCTGTGACTTTTCCAATGCAAGGCCACGGCTCAGGGCTTTCCATTGTGCGGCCGTTAATTTTTCGATGCGCTTGGGTTTCAGTTTTTGCTGTTGTGCATCAAGTGCGGACACATTGTTGTACGGGTGGCGGCCGGCGAGCATCTCATAAATCACGCAGGCCAGCGCGTAGACGTCATCCGCAAAACTGATCGGCTCGTCGTTGATCATTTCAATCGTGGCGTACGCCGGTGTTAGCGCACCCAGTTGTCCCGCATCAAATTGGTGGCGTTGGGTTTCTTTTGAGGCGGCGCGCGCGATACCGAAATCCAGCACCTTGGCCGAACCGTCGCGCATCACAAAGACGTTACCGGGTTTGAAATCCGCGTGAATCAGGTGGCGTTTGTGGGCGTACATCAAGGCCGCACATAAATCTTTCGCCAGTCGCAAGGCAGTGCTAACCGGCAGGCCGGTGTTGCGGTGGTCTTTAAGCAATTTATCCAGTGGGTCGCCGTGCAGCAGCTCCATGGTCATAAACAGGATATCGCCGTCGCGATCAAAGTCGTGCACGGTGACGATATTCGGGTGCGCCAGGGTTTGGGATTTGGCAGCTTCCTGTTGCAGTGTGACGAACGCGTCCGGGTGATTCTGGAAATCCTGGTTTAGCACTTTGGTGGCGATGTAGGGGTTGGGGTCTTCCGCCTCAACTTTGCGCAGGTCGCGGGTTTTGTACACCGTCCCCATGCCGCCCTGGCCCAGCGCTTCTTCCAGCAAAAACCGTTTCTTTAATAAGGTGCCCGCGCCGCTGCCGCTCAATGCCTGTTCAGCCAGCTCACTGGCTTTGGCGAAGCCGGACGAATTATTGGTCGTGTTGGGACGATATTGGGTGTATTGCGTCGCGGCTGCATTGGTCGAGTTTTTGGGCGCGGAGATATTGGGTTGTGCAGCGACAGGTGTGCTCTCAGCAGCTGCCGGATGTCTTTTTGCCGGCATAAATACGGTGGCTTCCTCCGGCGCAGACTTCGATTTTTTGGCGAGCACCGTCGCATCATCCGCTTTGGGCGCAGACTTTTTGGCCATCACCGTGGCTTGTTCTGCGGGCTTTTTGGGCGGGCGAGCAAGGCGGGTTTTATCGTCGGCCGGGTCGGGCGTGTTGGCTGAATCGTTCTTCTCAGACACGCTAGTCTTCCTCTTTGCTCCAGATGTTGATTATTGGTAATTCCGTTGTGGCTGACGCCAAAAATAGCCGAAAAATAGTAACACGATCACCGCCTAAAGGCATTCAACAGAAGTGGTGTGGGTGTTGGAAAATGCGACGGCTTTAACGCTTTGTCGGGATTACCCTTACTCTTTATCCTTGCTCGTTTCTTTTCCCAGAGCGTGCCGTTCCATAAAACCCCGGGTTCGCTCCAGCCAAAAACTGCGCGGATTGTCGCTGTCTTGGGGGCGCAAGGGTAGCAGTCGGAGCTGGTAATAATGCTCTATTTTATTGCGCAGTGCGGCGGCGCGATGGTTCTGGCGGAGACTGGCCTGCTGATCGCTATCCGGCTGGGTGAACAGGTCGAGCACTGGCAGGCCAGGGTTGGAAAACAGTTGTTCCAGTTGTGGCTTGGTAAGCGGTTCCTGTATCTGCAAATTAACCAGCACCAACGCCTGGAGCGCATCGCCGGCGGCGGTTTGCAGTCCGGCCATACTGTCAACAACGCTGCTGTTATCCACTAATACCACAATATTCTGTTGGCCTTGCTCACGCAAAAATGCCGCGGCGGCGCCGACACGCCGGGCGATAACCTCGGCGCGGGAGGGCTCGGGTTCAGGTGAAGGCTCTGCCTCTGCTTCGGCGGCAGGCTCAGGTGTTTGTTTGGTGGCCGCGTCCTGATCAGTTTGCTCTTTTTCCTGTGTGGGCGGGGGGATCTCGCGCCGGGGAACCCTCTGGGTTGCTTGCGCTGGCAGCGCCACCGCCAGGGTGACCCAGCCGTAGCGTGGCAGGTAACGGCGCAGGTTATCGAACGAGGGTGGCCACCCCGGCGGTATCTCGGCGGCATGGAGGATTAATACTGCGCCTTTGGTGGTTCGCGCTTCGGTAGGGCGAAAGAGGGCAAGGACTTTTTCTTCCGGTGTATCCAGCCAGCGCACGTCGTCTGGCGAGGCGGCTGCCAGTAATTGGTTATAGTTTTCTTCCCGCGACGTCAGGGGCGCGACTTCCTGCGCTGCATCCGGTGCCGGCTCAGCGGCGGGTGCCGTTGTTTCAACGGCCGGGTCAGTCGCATTGTTGGCGGGCGCAGTGGTTTGGGCGTGCAACAGCGGACAGACAAATAGCACCAACCAGGCGATAACACCGAGTCGCCGTAGCCGGAGTGAATCCCGATAGATAAGGCGAGTCAAAAGACGGTTCATAGTCCCGGTTTTTCAGATGGATAGTGATTCATTAGCGCGCAATCTGCTGCCAGCGCGATATTTTTCAGTACAATGCCGACATTTTAGTCGTTGTCACAACAGTCATCGGGTGATTTATGCAGAACTTTAAGGATTCACGTCAGGCGGATTACAGAATTGCACCGTCGATCTTGTCCGCCGATTTCGCGCGCCTCGGGGAAGAGGTGGATGCGGTACTGGCCGCCGGCGCTGACATGATCCACTTTGATGTGATGGATAATCACTACGTCCCCAACCTCACCATTGGCCCTATGGTGTGCAAAGCGTTGCGCAAGTACGGCGTAACCGCGCCCATTGATGTGCACCTGATGGTCGAGCCGGTGGATGACCTGATCGGCCAGTTTGCCGATGCCGGTGCGACTTTTATTACCTTTCACCCCGAAGCCTCGCGTCATGTGGATCGCTCGTTGCAGTTGATCAAGGATCGCGGTTGTTTTGCCGGGCTGGTGCTGAATCCCGCCAGCTCGCTCGACGAAATCAAATACGTGATGGAAAAGATGGACATGCTGTTGCTGATGTCCGTTAACCCCGGTTTTGGTGGGCAACAGTTTATTCCTTATGTGTTGGATAAAGTGCGCGAAGCCCGTGCGCTGATCGACGCCAGCGGCTATAACATCCGCCTCGAAGTCGACGGCGGTGTATCTACCGAAAACATCCGTGCACTGGCCGCCGCCGGGGCCGATACCTTTGTGTCCGGCTCGGCCATTTTTAATACCGACGATTACGCCGCGACCATTGCGGCCATGCGTGCGGAACTGGCATTGGCCAATAAGGGTTAAGCCGGTTGCAGCCGTTGGGGTTGGATAAAGTAACCGGTTAAATTGTGAAATATTGGGGATAGGCAGTCCGGTTTTATTTGAGTAAACTGGCCGCCAGTCCATAAGGAGAAGCCCTGTGAAACTTTCAGGCTTACATCTGCAAGAGCGTGCCGCCCTCGTCGCCCGATGGCGTCGCTAGTCCATTTCTGCCCGCGCGCAGTCTGTCTAGCTAGCACCTATCTATCTAGCCTCGCAGTCTGTCAGCAGCCGGGTTGTCTTCATCTCATCTGTTGTCCGACATCTTTCATGCCGCGTCAGGCGCAGATGAATTACCCGATAAAAATAGCGTGATTCGCCCACCTCTTGCGGGCGAACCTGAAAGGTAAATCCATGACTCCTGAACAATTTGCTGAGTTGGCCGCGCAAGGCTATAACCGCATTCCGGTGATGCGCGAAGTGCTGGCTGACCTTGATACCCCTTTATCTTCCTATCTGAAGCTGGCCCGTGGGCCTTATTCCTATCTGTTTGAGTCCGTGCAGGGCGGTGAAAAATGGGGCCGTTATTCCATGATCGGCCTGCCGGCGCGCACCGTGTTAAAAGCCTTCGGTGAACACATTCGTATTGAGCGCGACGGTGTGGTGGTTGAGGAAACCACCCAGGCCGATGCCCTGGAATTTGTTGAAGCATTCAAGCAGCGCTATCGTGCGCCGGAGCTGCCGGGCTTGCCGCGTTTTACCGGCGGCCTGGTGGGTTATTTTGCTTACGATTGTGTGCGTTATGTGGAGCCGCATCTGAAGGCCAGCGTGCCAAAGGATATTATCGGCACGCCGGATATTTTGCTGACGGTGTCCGATGAAGTGCTGGTATTCGACAACCTCGCCGGCAAACTCATTCTGGTGATTCACGCTAACCCCGAGATCGACAACGCCTATCAGATAGCGGCGCAACGCCTGGATGAATTGGAAGCGCGCCTGCGCGGTCCCGTACCGTCAACGCCGGATTTAACACTGGGCATGAACGGCGCCAGTGAACAAAAATTCCGTTCGCACTACGGCGAGCAACCGTTCCAGGATGCGGTCAATCGCATCAAGGATTACGTGTTGGCCGGCGACACCATGCAGGTAGTTATCTCCCAGCGTTTATCTATCGACTTTACGGCGGAACCGCTCAACCTGTATCGCGCACTGCGCAATTTAAATCCATCGCCTTACATGTATTTCCTGGATTTGGGCGATCACCATGTAGTGGGCTCCAGCCCGGAAATTCTTGCGCGCCTCGAAGATGGGGACGTGACGGTGCGGCCCATTGCCGGTACTCGTCGTCGCGGCCATACGCCGGAAGAAGACAAAGCCCTGGAAGCGGAACTGGTAGCCGATCCGAAAGAAATTGCCGAGCATTTGATGTTGATCGACCTTGGTCGCAACGATGTTGGCCGTGTGGCTGAAGTGGGCAGTGTAAAGCTCACCGATAAGATGGTGGTCGAGCGCTATTCCCACGTGATGCACATTACCTCGAACGTTACCGGCAAGATCAAACCCGAATTGCGCGCGATGGACGTGCTGCGCGCGGCCCTGCCGGCGGGAACACTATCCGGCGCACCCAAGATTCGCGCGATGGAAATCATCGATGAACTGGAGAGTGAAAAGCGCGGCATCTACGGCGGCGCGGTGGGTTATATCGCCTGGAACGGCAATATGGATACCGCTATTGCGATTCGCACGGCGGTAATCAAAGACGGCAAACTTTATGTGCAGGCCGGTGCGGGTGTTGTGGCGGATTCCATACCGGCACTGGAATGGAAAGAAACCATGAACAAAGCGCGTGCCATCTTTAAAGCCGTCGACATGGTGGGGGAATAATCATGATTCTGATGATCGACAACTACGACTCCTTTACCTATAACGTGGTGCAGTATCTGGGCGAGCTGAAAGCGGATGTGAAGGTCGTGCGCAACGATGAAATTACCGTGCAGGACATCGCGCGCCTGGCGCCGGAAAAGATTGTGATTTCACCCGGCCCCTGTACGCCCAATGAAGCGGGTATTTCAGTGGAAACCATCAAGACGTTTGCTGGCAAGATTCCCTTGCTTGGCATTTGTCTCGGCCATCAAAGTATCGGCCAGGCTTTTGGTGGCAAGGTCATTCGCGCCCCGCAGGTTATGCACGGTAAAACCTCGCCGGTGTATCACGCGGATAAAGGTGTATTTACCGGGTTAAAAAATCCCTTGCAGGCCACGCGTTATCATTCGCTGGTGATCGAAAAAGAAAGCCTGCCGGATTGCCTGGAGATTACCGCCTGGACCCAACACGCCGATGGCAGCATGGCGGAGATCATGGGGGTGCGCCATAAAACCCTCGCGGTGGAAGGCGTACAATTTCACCCTGAATCTATCCTGACTGAACAGGGCCACGAATTGCTGCGCAACTTTTTAGATGGCGTTTAACCGACGCGCAATCGAGCCGTCCCGGACCGCTCGATTGCGCACTGACTGAAGTAAATTTAATCTGTCGCTGACAAGCTTTTCCCACACACAAAACCGTGAATGGTAACAACAAGGTGGATGGCAATGGATATCAAACAAGCTCTGAACAAATTAGTCGCGCACATTGATCTCTCGACTGACGAGATGACCATGGTGATGCGCGAAGTGATGACCGGCGTGGCCACGCCGGCGCAGATTGGTGGTTTTCTGGTGGCGTTGCGGATGAAAGGTGAAACCCTGGACGAAATTACCGGGGCCGCCATGGTCATGCGCGAACTGGCCACCCGGGTCGACATCGACGTGGAATATCTGGTCGACACCTGCGGCACCGGCGGTGACGGCGCCAATCTGTTTAACATCTCCACCGCCAGTGCGTTTGTCGTGGCGGCGGCAGGTGGGCGCGTGGCCAAGCACGGTAATCGCGGTGTTTCCAGTGCCGCCGGCAGTGCTGATGTATTGGAAGCGGCGGGCATCAAACTCGATATCACGCCGGAACAAGTGGCCCGTTGTGTGAAAGAAATCGGTGTGGGCTTTATGTTCGCACCGGCGCACCACAGCGCCATGCGCTTTGCCATCGGCCCGCGTCGTGAATTGGGTTTGCGCACCATCTTCAATATGCTTGGCCCCATGACCAATCCGGCGAATGTTAAACGCCAGGTTATCGGTGTGTTCAATGGTGAATTGTGCAAACCCATGGCCGAAGTATTGGCGCGTTTGGGCAGTGAACATGTGATGGTCGTGCATGCCAAAGACGGGCTGGATGAAATCAGCCTGGCTAGCGAAACCCAGGTGGCGGAACTGAAAAATGGCGAGATCATTGAATACACCATCAAACCGGAAGACTTCGGCGTGCAAAGCAAAAGCTTGATTGGCTTGAGCGTGCAGAACGCGGAAGATTCGCTGTTGTTGATCAAGGATGCGCTCGGCAATCGTCGTGGCCAGTACGCCGAAAAGGCCGCCGACATCATCACCTTGAATGCCGGCGCCGCCATTTACGTCAGCGGCGTTGCCAGTAATCTGGCGGACGGCGTAGAGATGGCGCGAGACGCTATCGGTAGCAGTCTGGCTGGTGAAAAAATCCGCGAACTGGCGGCCTTCACTCAATATCTTGAATAAGTTTTTCGGTTAACCGAAAAACCCCGACGCGAGCGCACAGCAGTGCTCGCAAAGAGGATTGGAATCGCGTGACACAGACACCCACCGTACTGCGCAAGATCATTGCCCGCAAATGGGAAGAGATTGCCGAGCGCAAGAAAACAGTTTCTCTCGCTGACCTCAAACAAAGCCTGGTACACCAGCAACCGGTGCGCGGCTTCGTACAGGCGATTGCTGACAAAATTGCAGCAGGTCAATCCGGCGTCATCGCCGAGATAAAAAAAGCCTCCCCCAGCAAAGGCGTTATCCGCGAACACTTCGTTCCAGCGGAATTGGCGTGCAGCTATGAACGGGGCGGAGCTGCCTGTTTATCAGTACTAACCGATGTGGATTTTTTTCAGGGTGCTGACGTTTATTTGCAAGAAGCCCGCGCCGCCACGAATTTACCGGTTATCCGCAAGGATTTCCTGGTGGACGAATACCAGATCTACGAAGCGCGGGCTATTGGCGCCGACTGCGTACTGCTGATCGTAGCGGCCCTGGAGCCGCAGAAACTGGCCGACCTGAATACCCTGGCGATGGAGCTTGGCCTGGATGTGCTGGTGGAAGTCCACGACGCCGCTGAGTTGGAGATTGCGCTGGGTTTACCGAACAAGCTGATCGGCATCAACAACCGCAACCTGCACACCTTCGATGTTACCCTGCAAACCACTTTTGATCTGCTCGACCAGATCGGCCCGGAACGCATCGTTGTGACAGAAAGCGGCATCCTCTCACCTGCCGACGTAAAAGTTATGCGTGAAAAGAATGTAAATGCGTTCTTGGTAGGCGAGGCTTTCATGCGCGCCGATGACCCCGGCGCAGCGCTGAAAACTTTCTTTAGCTAATTAACGACAAAGCCAGCTTTCGCTGGCTTTTTTATGATTCGTGACGCTACCGCAATGCAAGTTTGGCGTTAGGCACTTCGGAATCCGTTTGTCATTAGGCCTGTTGTTTCGAAAACGCATGAATACATCCCTGTAGCTCCTTCAAGTCGTCCCTGACTTGAAGGTTTCGAAACAACAGGCCTAACGCCAAACTCGCATTGTGCGAGCATTGCGGACTGTATAAATCTTTAG
>CAMLOU010000150.1 GCA_946481735.1 uncultured Cellvibrio sp. | reverse complement strand
TGTCGGATTACGCTGCGCTAATCCGACCTACAAATGCACGATCTAAGTAGGTCGAATTAGAGGCGCAGCCTCGTAATCCGACATTAATCCCCATCAGACACCACCGGTCTCTATCACGTCTCCATATTAAAATCGTAACTCATATTCTGCGTCGGCTCTTGCAGGTAATGCCCCTGGATATAATGCGCACCCGCTTGCCACAAGGTCGACAGCACGCTGGCATTTTCCACAAACGGCACGATGGTGATCTTGTTTTCACCATGCAGCTGCTCAATCAAATGAATCAGTGTTTCCGGACTTTCCTTATTGTTCTGAATATCCATGGTAAATGAGCCGTCGATCTTGACGATGCTGGCCGGCACATGCTTGAGAGTATTAAACGGATTCAATGAACAACCGAAGTTGCTGATCGACATAAACGTTTTCAGTTTTTGCAAACCTTCCGCAAAGGACTTGGCTGCATTCAGGTGGTTGGTTACATCCACTTCGTTTGCCTGGAATACAATGGCATCGCTCGATAATTTCGCCGCTTTAAAAGCCACACCCAGCCAGGGCACCAGCGACTCATCGCACAGCGAATCTTTGCTCAGATTTAAAATCAACTTGGTCTTGTTGCCCTTGGCGCGATGCTGGGACAACATCTTGATCGATTCCAGAATCACCCAGCGATCAATCTTGATACTGGCGCCGATGGATGACGCCGTTTCAATAAACCGGCTGGGGGAAATTTCCTCGTTATTATCGTTGAGCATCCGCAGATACACTTCGTAATACTCTTCCTCGGAACCGCGCAGGCTGATGATCGGTTGGAACAATAAACGGAAGCGGTCGTTATCCAGCGCATGTTGCAAATCAGAGGCAATATTTTTCTGATCGCGTTCGTCCGCTGACATCTCCGGCTCAAATAATTGCGCGTTATTGCCGTTGGCCCCGCGCACCTTTTCCATCGCGTTGATCGCCTGCTCAATGACCTTGTTGGCATTGGTGGTGTTGTCGTTGATCAGTGACACACCAATGCTGGCGGTGAGCTGCAAGGTTTTATTATCGATATCAATAATGTGTTCTTCAATGGCCTTGCATAATTGCCTGGCCCGATTCACAGCCGCATCGGCGCGGATATTGGGTACCAGCACCGTAAACGCCGTGTCGCCGAAGCGGGCGATGATATCGGTGGTGTTATTTTTTTCGCGCAGCAACGACGCCAGATCGCTCAGCGCCATATCGGCCGCCGCCACGCCCAGGGTTGATTGCGCGCGCTCGATAAAATTATCGATGTCGATATACAACAAACTCAGGTTGTCTTTTTCGGTGATGTTATCGATAGTTTTTTCGAGGTGGTCGATCATGTACTGGCGGTTGTACAAACCGGTGACCACATCCTGCCATTTAATTTGTTTGATCTGCGCTTCCAGTACATCGTTATTGAGATCCACGCGGTTAGCGCGCGCTAAAAACTGGATACAGGGTTCTTCATCGTAAGTGACGTGTGACACTTCCAGGCTGATGGGGGTGGCGGTGCCGTCCTGTTTCAAACCGCGGAACGCCAGCTTGGTGGATTCGGCATCCAACCCTTTGAAGGTGAAATCCTTCAGGAAGGTTTTCAGCGTGTCCTGATCCTTGTCATCCACCATGTCCATGATAGGCATGCAATCGATATCGTCTTTATCCTCGTAGCCGAATAATTCAGCGAAGGATTGGTTGGCATACAGGTACAAACCGTCCTGCACATAGGCGATGGCATCGCGCGAGCTGTCGAGCAATTGCTGGCTGCGCCGTTCGGCTTCGCGGAAGCGACGGTCGGCCAGGCGCTTGGCCTGCCGCTCTTCGCGGTTGTTCATCTCCCGCTGCATCACCAGCAATAAATGCTGGTCATCGTCGAGCCGTACCACATCCGCCGCGCCCAGCTTCATGCCTTCTACCACGGCCAGGAATTCGTCGTCGTTTTGCAGGATCACGGGCACGTCTTTGTTCAGGCGGCGGATATGTTTGATGGCGGTTTGGGGGGTAACGTTGGTGGTCTGGTCGTGAGCAATCAATAAATCCCAGGTCTGCTCTTCGAGCAATTTGACGAGCGCTTCCTCGCTCTCGACATGCTGGGCGCGGCTGGGCCGGCCGGCGTTGTGAAGCATACTGATCAGACGTTCCGCTTCTGCGCGAGAATTATTCAGAATCAGGAGGCGGATTGTGTCATTTGCATTCATAAGGCGTTACTGCGCTCTTTGTCTGTGCCACTTGGCCACTTGATGCGACTTTTACACCAATAATCGGAAAAGTCTTGCAAGCAGGATTTATCTACTCAGAGTCTAGGCTAGCTGCGTATATTACCCAAATAGTCTGTCGCCTCAATGCGGCAGGTTGAATTGTGCGACATGACTATAACATTTCGTCTGGTTGGGTCACTTTTCCCTGCGTTATCAGTTCTTTTGCCACACGGAATCAAAGTCATCTTTTGATTCTCCGGCATCCGGTTTGGCGGTGGCCAGCTCGCGATAGGTGAACTGGCTGAACGCGCCGGTGGCAAACACCCGCCGGGTTAATTGCACCGGGATTTCGCGGTGCTCTTCCTCCTGGGGCGAAGGCGGATGAAACAGACGGACCTTGCTGTATTCGCGGAACGACACCGAATTGGTCAGCAGGGTGACCGGCTGGTTGATTGCCTTCAGCGCCGGAAGTTGCAGGGCGCGCAGGTATTCGGAAAAGCCGCCGGTTTTATGGACGATGGCCACACCCAGCGGAATGGCTTGAGGCGCCAGGATCTGGATGCCCAATTGTGTGGCGCCCTTGGTTTGCTGCACCCAGCGTACGACACCCACGCTCCATTTCTGTCGGCCCTCATCCCGAACGCCTAACAATTCACCCGCCTTGACCTGGTTAGGAATCTCGTCCTGCCATTCCAGGCAATAGCCGCCGGGGCTGACATCCACCAGCGGCACTTTGTAGATGGGGTGCTTGCCCTGGTAATCCTGTTGCTCTTGTTTGCGAATGGTGCTTTCGATATTCAGCGTCGGCAAATGTTTTCCCGCCAAGGCTGTGCCGGCCACGTCGAAGGCATCGCCCCAGGGATCGTCATCGGTGGATTTGTTGGGCTTTAGCTGGATGCCGCGTTTTTGGAAGATGGCTTCGGCATTAGCGTCATTGTGGACGTTGGCGGTTTGATTCAGAAACAAATTGAACGGCAACTTTCCGGCAAGGTGGAAGTGCAGGTTGGTCAGGCCCACGGTCACCTCGATAGTGCCGCTGGTTTCCTGTCGTTCAAAGCTGCGTTGGGCAAGGATATTCCACGCCTGGATCAGGTGCTCCGTCAGCGCGGGTGACAAATTCAGCTCATTGCGCAGGCTGCCTTCGCTGGTGGGATTTTGCTTGGCCTGTTCTTGCAGTGTGCGCGCCAGTTGCGCGGTATTGAGTTCGCGGATTTCGCCATCGGCATTGTGGGGTAAACGCGATTTGTATTGCGGTGGCCGGTTGCCCGCGAGTTGGATAGCGAACAGGTTGTCTTTTTGCGCTGGATTATGCGGCAGCAATTTCGCCTGTGTACACAGGGTTTCCAGCGCGTTGTAGGTGGCCAACACTTCGTCCTGGCGCATCTGGTTCGGCTTGGCGCACGCCAGCAGCATCAAGCGCAAATAGGCCAGGCTGATGCTCTTGGTGTGTTGATGATGTGCCAGGGGGTCATCGACCGGGTATTCGGTCAGCTCCAGGGCTTCGGCGATTTCATACAAGGTATGAATCTCGGTCCAGAGCTGGCCGGTAATGGGAATATATAACTGGTAGCTGCGCAGCAAGAGTAACCCCAGTCCCGTCAGCGCACGGTGAATGGCCAGGGCCTGGCGTCCATTGGACTCTTCACTTTTACCCGGGGCACACAAATCGCGTACCGCCACGAGATAGGCGTTGCTCATGTGCTTTTGCAGGGCTTGCGCAACGGTCGCTGTCTTGCGTGCAGCCTCCGGCAGGATCAGCGGTTGGTTAAGGAAGTGTTGTGAGAGTCCCTGAATGCACTGTTGCACCGCCGGGCGCAGGGTTTCAAGGATGGCCAGCCGGGTGTCGCTGCCGGTTTTCAAACGCCCGATTTCCGGCACGGCTTTATAGAGCAGCGCACTCACATGGTTGATGCGCGTCAGCGGCAAGGCGCGCACCCATTCCCGCACCTGTTGGTCTTTGCTGCCGGCGCAAAACGTCAGCGCCGCCAGATCCTGGGACGGCACATTGAGACGTTCAAGCAATGTCTGGAGTCGAGGGTCAGCAGTCATTCATTCGCGGCCATGGCAATCGGTTTATAGGTTGTACGACACGGCGGTGTCTTGATCAAAGATGTATATCCGTACGAATAGCCGCTGTCTTTTTAACCTGCTCATCGGCTGTCGGTTTATGAGCCTCGACTATGTTACCCCTGAATATAGCTGAAATCTGTTCGTCTACCATCACAGGTTATTTCATCAGGGCCAATGCCTTGATCTGCGCGTACACCTGTTGGCCTACCGCCAAACCTAATTGATAGCAGGACAAATGGGAAATCCGGGCCAGCAATACCTGATCTTCAATGGCCAGGTGCACCAGATTCTGGCCGCGATCACCCGCCTCAATCTGCGTGATGCGCGCCGGTAAAATATTCAGGATACTGGTGCGTTGCGGATAATCCAGGCACAGGCTGACATCCCGGGCATACACCCGCAACCGGACAGGCTGATGTTGCGCTGCATGCAGTTGCGGCAGATAAACGGTTGTTGTGCCGAAGCTAACACAGGTCAGGTGATGTGCGCTGTTGATGTCGGTGACGGTGCCGTGAAGCAACGTGAATGCATCTTCCCTGTGTGCCAATAACGGATGTTCACTCAATAAATCCGTGAGTGCGCCCGCCGCCACAATCTTGCCTTTGTCCATCAATAACAGGTGATCGGCCAGCTGCACAATTTCATCCAGCGCGTGGCTGACATAGATCACCGGAATCGCCAGATACTGCTGCAAGCGTTCGAGGTAAGGCAGGATCTCTTGCTTGCGTTGTTGGTCCAGCGCGGCGAGGGGTTCATCCATCAGCAGGAGCCTGGGACTCGCAAGCAATGCTCGCGCAAGGGCAACACGCTGGCGTTCACCGCCGGACAAATGGTGCGTGCTGCGTTCGAGCAGCGGGGCGAGGTCGAGTAACGCTATCAATTCATCGATCTTTACCAACTCGTCGTCATTGCCCCGTGACGATTGATTGCGTTTGAAACCGTAAGCGAGATTTTTTTGTACGGTTAAATGTTCAAACAGGCTGGCTTCCTGAAAAACAAAGCCGACCTTGCGTTGGTGCGTGGGTAACTGTTGTGTGGCGGAAAACCACACCGTGCCGTTTACCTGGATATGTGAATGCAGTTTGGTTAATGCGGCGTCCTCCAAACCGGCGATTGCACGCAGCAAACTGGTTTTGCCACAGCCGGACGGACCGAAGACCGCCGTGATGCCTCGCCCCGGAATCGCCACGTCCACTTGCAGATGAAATGCCGGGCGGGGCAGGTCGAGCTTTATGACTATTGCAGTGGAATTCATCGCGCCCTCACCACATCAAAGCGACGGTTTAACGCATACACGCCGATCAACAACATCAATGACAGAATTAACAGGCAGGCCGACAGCCAATGCGCTTGTGCGTATTCCACCGCTTCCACATGATCATAAATCGCCATGGAGGCCAATTGGGTCTTGCCGGGAATATTGCCGCCGATCATCAACACCACGCCGAATTCTCCCAGGGTATGCGCAAAACCGAGGACGGCGCCGGTGATGTAACCGCGGCGTGCGAGGGGTAAAACTACGGTAAAAAACGTATCCAGCGGTGTTGCGCCCAAGGTGGCGGCAACTTCTATTGGACGTGCGCCGATATGGGTGAACGCCTGTTGTAATGGCTGCACGACAAACGGGAGTGAGTAGATAACTGAACCCACGACTAGCCCGGCGAAGGTAAAACTCAGGGCGGGTAAACCGAGGGTATTCAACGCGCTGCCGATCACGCCGTTGGGGCTCAGGGTGATCAATAAATAAAATCCCAGCACCGTGGGCGGTAATACCAACGGCAAGGCCACCAATGCTTCCACCACGAACTTAAAACGCCAGCGAGTGCGCGTCAGCCACCAGGCCAACGGTGTGCCGATTACCAGCAGGATCGCTGTGGTTACGCTGGCCAGCTCCAGGGTTAGCCACAGGGCGGAAAGGTCTGAAGAAGAAAGCATAGATCTCCGGTGAGTAACACTGTTGTTTTTGTCGATGGAGGATGGTTTTGTCGGATTACGCTGCGCTAATCCGACCTACATGACGGTTTAATTCGATACGGCTCCGTAGGTCGCATTAGGCGCAAAGCGCCGTAATCCGACACGCTGTTTAGCACGTCGAATTAATCGCACGTGTAATCCCAACTCGCTATTCATAACCATAGCCCCGAATAATGCCTTTCCCTTTTTCACCCCGCACAAAATCCATAAACTCCCGCGCAGCCTTTTTATCACTCAACAACACCGCCTGCTGCTCAATAGGCTCATACAAATCCGCAGGCACCCGCCAATAAGAACCGCTGATTTGCTCCGGCTTTCCCGGATCAATAATTTGCGCCAGCGCCACAAAGCCCAATTCAGCAGCACCACTGTGAGTAAACTGATGCGTTTGACTGATATTTTCCCCGCGCACCAATTTTTCCTGCAGTTTCTCCGCAACCCCCAGGGCTTCCAGCGTTTGTTGTGCCGCTAATCCGTAAGGTGCAAGGCGCGGGTTAGCCATGGCAAGATGCGCAAAATCACCGCGCTGTAAAACTTTGCCTTCTGGATCAACAACACCCGCTTTGGGGCTCCACAACACCAACAGCCCGCGCGCATAAGTAAAACGCGAACCGCGTTGAGTTTTTCCTTCCTCTTCCAGACGCATCGGCGTTTTGGCATCCGCTGCAAAAAACGCATCGAAGGGCGCGCCATGAATAATTTGCGCGTAATGGCCACCGGTAGACCCAAAGGCCAGATGCACGCGATGTTCGCTGCGTTGCTCGAATTCAGCCACCAGTTGCTTGGCCGCGCGCGTGAAGTTGGCGGCTACTGCAATGGTAAGTTCATCGGCGTTGCTGAGGGGTATCCACAACAGCAACAGGGCAATCAGGCTTTTGCGTAAGAGAAAGTGCATGGCGAATTCATTCTGGATGCTGATGGAGTTTATCAACCTGCCCTGCGGCACGGCGCATGCCCGGCAGGAACAGAGTGTACCCCAAATGCCCGGTCGCGCAGTGTGGGGATTAGCCCTAGGAATGCCCTCTGACAGTTCAACTTGTGACGAGCCCCCGGTACACTTTGCCGCTCTCCCATTCAGCCAAAGGTGCCCGCGTGGAATTATCTGCTGAGATATTGCTCATGTTGTTCGTGGTGGCACTCTGCGCCGGCTTCCTCGACACACTGGCCGGTGGCGGTGGCCTGATTACCATCCCGGCGCTGGTGTTATCCGGCGTGCCGCCGCTGGCTGCGCTGGGCACCAACAAACTGCAAGCCTGCGTGGGGGTGGCAACGTCCAGTTTTTTATTATTCCGGCGCGGTAAGCTCGATTGGCTGGCGCTACGGGGTTTGATGCTGACGGCCTTCATCGGCTCGGCGGTGGGTACTATCCTGATTCAATTTGTCGACCCGGAGGTACTGGGATTTATGATCCCCGCTGTCCTGGCCATCATCGCGGTGTATTTTATTGGCTCACCTTTCCTGCGTCTGGAAACCGGTAAACCCCGGCTCGGTGAGCCCACCTATAAAAACACGGTGATTCCTGTTATCGGTGCCTACGACGGGATGTTCGGGCCGGGGACCGGTTCCTTCTTTGCACTGGCGGGTGTGAGCTTGCGAGGGCTGGAATTGATTGCGGCCACCGCGACCGCCAAGCCGCTGAATTTTGCTACCAACCTGGCATCGCTCATCGTGTTCCTGTTCGCGGGGCAGGTGTTGTGGCTGGTCGGCTTGATCATGATGATGGGGCAGGCGCTGGGTGCCTGGGCGGGTTCGCACTATCTGTTTAAGGTAAATCCTATCCTGTTGCGCGGCATTATTGTGACCGTGTGTTTGTTGATGTTGGCGCGCTACGTCTATCAACATCTCGCCGGTTGATGTGCTGCCTGGGTTCTGATGCACACCTTGGTGCACTTTTTTGGTTCGTACTGTGCCGTTTTTAATGCGCAGTGATGGTTCATAAAAAGCAGCGCCGCATGACTTTGTGCATTAATTTTGCGCATTCATAAAAGTGGTTTTCTCGCCGCCGGGATTTATCGTGCATGTGCTCACTGCGGGTTTCCGTTACGCGGTCAGATAACAGTCCGCTGAAATAATTTAATAAAAATCAAAGTATTAGCAGAGTCTCCTGGCAAAAAGGTGCTCCCGCTTCGCGCGCAGTTTCATCCGGCTCTCCCGTTTTTTTCCGTCTGGCATAAGCCTTGCTCAAGACCATTCAATACTTCATTTTCCTGTTTGAATGATCGCTTATGTCTGAGTCAGTTGAGACATCAACGAAAACCGTCGCCAGCGTCTGCCCTTATTGCGGGGTAGGTTGCGGCATGCTGTTGGAAACCGACGGCAAAAAAATCCTCAAGGTCAGTGGTGATAAACAACATCCCACCAACCTTGGTCGTCTGTGCACCAAGGGCTCCACCAGCGCCATGGCGCTGCGCGATTCGGGGCGGATGGAGTCGGCGTTCCTGCGCAATGAGCGGGGCCGTGATCCGGTGCAGATCGGGATGGACGAGGCGATCAGTGCCAGCGCCAAACGCCTGCGGCAGATCATCGATCAGCATGGGCCGGATGCCGTGGCCCTGTATGTCTCCGGGCAAATGTCCACCGAAGCCCAGTACCTTGCCAACAAACTCGCCAAGGGTTTTATCGGCACCAACAATATCGAATCCAACTCGCGCCTGTGCATGGCCAGTGCGGGTGCCGGTTACAAACAATCCCTGGGGGCCGATGCACCGCCCGGTTCCTATCAGGATTTTGATAAAGCCGATGCATTCCTCGTCATCGGCGCCAACATGGCGGACTGCCACCCGATCCTGTTTCTGCGGATGATGGAGCGGGTCAAGCAGGGCGCCAGGCTGATCGTCGTTGACCCGCGCCGCAATGGCACCGCTGACAAAGCCGATCTGTTTTTGCAAATCAAACCGGGCACGGACCTCGCGCTGCTCAACGGCTTGTTGCACCTATTGCACCAGGACGGCCACACCGACGCCGAATTTATCGCCGCCTTTACGGAAGGTTGGGACGCCATGCCGGAATTCCTTGCGGAGTACACGCCGGAGCATGTGGCTTGCATCACCGGCATCCCTGCGGCGGATATCATCAAAGCCGCCCAGTGGCTCGGCGCCGCGCCGGAATTTATGACCTGCTGGACCATGGGCCTCAACCAGAGTACCCACGGCACCTGGCACACCAACGCCATCTGCAACCTGCACCTCGCCACCGGCAAGATCTGCCGTCCCGGCAGCGGTCCGTTTTCGCTGACCGGCCAGCCCAATGCCATGGGCGGGCGGGAGATGGGTTATATGGGACCGGGGTTGCCCGGCCAGCGCAGTCTATTGTCGGAGGCTGATCGCGCCTTTGTTGAAGACTTGTGGCAGATTCCGCGCAATAGCCTGCCCACCACACTGGGCAAAGGCACTATCGATTTGTTTGAACGCATGGCCGCTGGTGCGGTGAAAGCCTGTTGGGTGATCTGCACCAACCCCGTGGCCAGTGTGCCCAATCGCCAAACGGTTATCGACGGCCTCACCCGCGCGGAACTGGTGATCACCCAGGACGCTTTCCTCGATACCGAAACCAACCGTTACGCCGACATCCTGTTGCCCGGTGCGCTCTGGGCCGAAGCCGAAGGGGTGATGGTCAACTCCGAGCGCAATATCACCCTGATGCAAAAAGCCATCGACCC
>CAMLOU010000149.1 GCA_946481735.1 uncultured Cellvibrio sp. | reverse complement strand
TCGCGCACCACTTCCATCTCGTACTCTTTCCAGCCGAGCAGGGATTCGTCGATCAACAATTCATTGGTGGGTGACAGATCGAGACCGCGGGTACAGATTTCTTCAAATTCTTCCCAGTTATAGGCAATACCACCACCGGAACCGCCCATGGTGAAGGAGGGGCGAATGATGCAGGGGAAACCAAATTCTTTGGGTACTTCCTTGGCTTCCTCCATCGTGTGCACAATCTTCGCGCGGGCACACTCCAGACCGATACGTTTCATCGCCTGGTCGAACAGATGGCGGTCTTCCGCCATGTTGATCGCTTCTTCTTTCGCGCCGATCAATTCAACATTGTATTTTTCCAGCACGCCGTGTTTCGCCAGCGCCAGCGCACAGTTAAGTGCCGTTTGGCCGCCCATGGTGGGCAGGATGACATCGGGACGTTCTTTTTCGATGATCTTGGCAACGGTTTGCCATTCGATAGGTTCAATGTAGGTCGCATCGGCCATGGCCGGGTCGGTCATGATCGTCGCCGGGTTGGAATTCACCAGGATGACGCGGTAACCTTCTTCGCGTAAGGCTTTACAGGCTTGGGCGCCCGAGTAGTCAAACTCGCAGGCCTGACCGATCACAATCGGGCCGGCACCCAGAATCAGCACACTGTCGATGTCTGTACGTTTTGGCATGTCTGCTCCAGTTTAATGTCGGTCCGGGGACCGTAGGTCGGATTAGCCGCAGGCGTAATCCGACGCAGATAACGAATTCAGAAGTCATGTCGGATTACGCCTTCGGCTAATCCGACCTACGTGGCAACGCCGTCGGAACGGCGAGAGTCCCGAGGACTCAGCGTTTGCGCGCTTGCATCAATTCGATAAAGTGATCGAACAGGCCATCGGCATCATGGGGGCCGGGGCTGGCTTCGGGGTGACCCTGGAAGCTGAAGGCCGGCTTATCGGTGCGATGAATACCTTGCAACGAACCGTCAAACAGCGACTTGTGAGTTGCCTTGAGATTTGCCGGCAAGCTGCCTTCTTCAACCGCGAAGCCGTGGTTCTGGGCGGTGATCATGACGCGGCCGCTCTCCAGATCCTGCACCGGGTGGTTGCCGCCGTGGTGGCCAAACTTCATCTTGATGGTCTTGGCGCCGGATGCCAGTGCTAGCAGCTGGTGTCCAAGGCAAATCCCGAACACCGGAATATCAGTCTCCAGGATGGTCCTGATCGCTTCGATGGCGTAGCTACAAGGCTCCGGGTCACCGGGGCCATTGGCCAGGAAGACGCCGTCCGGATTCATGGCCAGGACATCTTTGGCCGGGGTTTGGGCAGGCACCACTGTCAGGTCGCAACCGCGATCCACCAGCATCCGCAGGATGTTGCGCTTGACGCCGTAATCGTAGGCAACAACCTTGTATTTTTTTGGTTCCGTCGGCTTGGTATGGCCCTGGCCCAACGCCCAGGTGCCTTCTTCCCAAGGATAGCTTTCCTTCACACTGACCACCTTCGCCAGATCCATCCCTTTCAAGCCAGGGAAACCTTTGGCAGCAGCCAGTGCTTTGGCTTCATCCACATCGTCGCCGGCCATAATGCAGCCATTTTGCGCACCTTTATCGCGCAGGATGCGCGTCAGGCGGCGGGTATCGATGTCGGCAATACCAATCACATTTTTAGCGATGAGGTACTCGGAGAGGCTCTGCTCGTTGCGGAAGTTGCTGGCCAGCAGTGGCAGGTCGCGAATCACCAGGCCGGTGGCCCAGATGGTGTTGCATTCGGCATCTTCGGTATTGGTACCGGTATTGCCGATGTGGGGATAAGTCAGGGTGACGATTTGTTGTGCGTAAGATGGATCGGTCAGGATCTCCTGGTAACCGGTGATGGAGGTATTGAATACCACCTCGCCGACCGACAGACCTTCAGCACCAATTGCGGTGCCACGGAATACGCTGCCGTCTTCAAGAACCAGTAGCGCGGGCTTTTTTGGAGCCAAGTGGGATTCCCCGGTAATCAAGTCAACCTCCTCAGGTATGGTTGGCAGCGCACACTTTTCACACACCGGCTTTTTACAGGCCGAGAGAAGCAATCGCACGGCAACAGGTGCGAAATCAGCATGTATAAACAGGGCAAGAGTGAGTGAAAAGCCCGATCGTGGTTGTAAAAAAGCGAGATGAAACGCGCAGCTTCATCTCGCTTTTATTACTTATTTCCGTGCGACCATGGGCGCGGCTAGGGCCAAATACAATCTGACCGCGAATTCTACGGGAGCGAGTTGGATGTGTCCAATAGATATTGCCCCAATTTGGTTATTTGGCTTGTGAATAAACCGTTTGGGGAGGAAGGGATTGGAGGTGGCGTGGTTTATCGTCGAGTGCACTTCGAATCCCGTTTGTCATTAGGCCTGTTGTTTCGAAAACGCATACATACTTCCCTGTAGCTCCCTCAAGTCGTCCCTGACTTGAGGGTTTCGAAACAACAGGCCTAACGCCAAACTTGCATTGTGCAAATGTCGGCAGATCGACAGGCAAATGCAATATGTCAAATTCGCCATCGTAAGTGCAGTTTAGCGGAGGTTGAGGACGTCCTGCATGTCGTAGAGGCCGGGCTTTTGTTGCACGAGCCATTGGGCGGCGCGGACAGCACCGCGAGCGAAAGACAGACGGCTGGAGGCTTTGTGGGTGATCTCGACGCGTTCGCCGTCGGCCATAAACATCACCGTGTGGTCGCCCACGACGTCGCCGCCCCGCACGGTGGCGAAGCCGATGGTGTCGCGTTCGCGCGGGCCGATCTGGCCTTCGCGGCCGTAGACGGCAACCTTGCCCAGGTCGCGGCCCAGGGCATCGGCCAGCACTTCGCCCATGCGCAGCGCGGTGCCCGAGGGAGAGTCGACTTTGTGGCGATGGTGGGCTTCGTATACTTCCACATCCACGTCATTACCCAGCACGCGCGCTGCGATATCCAGCAATTTGAAACACAGGTTCACACCGGTGCTGAAGTTGGCGGCCAGGCACAAACCGATGTTGTTTTGATAGGCCAACAGCTCGGCTTTTTCATCGGCGCTGAAACCGGTGGTGCCGATCACCATGCCTTTGCCTTTGGCTGCGCATAATTTGGCATTGGCGAGGGTTGCGGCGGGTGTGCTGAAGTCGATTAATACATCAAACTGGTCGATCACTTGGTTGAGGTCACCCACCAGCGAAATGCCTTTTTTCCCCACACCGGCCAGCTCTCCGGCATCGGCACCAAGCAATGAGCTTTCCGGGCGAACAATGGCGGCAGCCAGGTGGGCGTTGCTGGCGCACACCGCTTCGATCAGGGCTTTACCCATACGGCCGGAGGCGCCGGCAATTGCAATGCGAATCGTCATAACAGAATCCAGTGTTTAATTTTGGTGAGGGTTTTCGTCAGGCGCATCGTCCATATCGACGTCGAATAAATGCCCGAGCTTGCCCTGTTTGGTTTCCAGATATTTGGCGTTGTGGGGATTGCGCCCGGTTTGATGCGGCAGGCGTTCGACCACGTTGATACCCATGTCTTGCAGCGCTTTTACCTTGCGGGGATTGTTGGTCAATAAGCGCAGTGAATTGATGTGCAGATGATCGAGCATGGGTTTCAGGATGCTGTAGTCACGCATGTCTGCACCAAACCCCAAACGTTCGTTGGCCTCTACGGTATCCGCACCGCAATCCTGCAACTTGTAGGCTTTGATTTTATTCAGCAAACCGATACCGCGCCCTTCCTGGCGCAGATAGAACACCGCACCGCGCCCGGCGATGGCGATCTTGTGCAGTGCGGATTGCAGTTGTGGGCCGCAGTCACAGCGCAGACTGAACAGCGCATCACCGGTCAGGCACTCGGAATGCACCCGGGCTAACACGGGTTCATCCCCGCGAATATCGCCCATGGTCAACACCAGATGTTCTTTATCTGTCGAGTCGTCGGCGAAGCCGTGCATCACAAACATGCCCCAGGGAGTGGGTAGTTTGGATGATTCAATAAAACGAATGGTCACGCGTGAACCTCAATGAAAACTGCACCGGGTGCAGCGGAAAATAATCAATGGCGGGACTGCAAAAGCAAGACGCCGTTATCGACCTGCATGTCGACCTTACCCAGATAGCTGTTACCCAGGAGGATAACCTGGGGAAACTCGGTAGTGCTCACGGCCGCCCTGATCTGCTGCACTTCCAGGTCACCGATGGACACAGAACTGAGGATCACTTCGTAAGCCTGTGCAACACCATTGGCGGTGTTCACCTTGATGGGGCGCCCGGCGCGATAATCAATACCCAGGCGCTCGGCGACCACATAATTCATCGCGATCATGGTCGCGCCCGTGTCCACCATAAATTCCACCGGCATGCCATTGATACGCCCCGGGGTCACATAGTGGCCGCCGTGGGTGCTGGCAATACGCACGACAGATTTTTGCGCTGTGGTGAAGTTGGTGGCGATGCGCTTGGTCAGGGTTAATGCCTGGCGTTTGCCGTCGACTTCAATCACCGCTTTCTTGCCATCACTGGATACCAGCAATACCCCTTCCGGGCTTTTGTTGCCGTCGCGCAGCATGCGCTGTTTACCGTCGATCTCCAGCAAGGCACTGCCGCGCGCCAGCATGCGTACCTGAATATCCATGGCCGTTGCCGCCTGAGCCACCAGCAACAAAATCACGACCAGACCCGCCTGAAAACCCACCCTGTGTTGAGTCAACTTTTGAAGATAACTGTGCATCTGAAAACATCCCTTCCTCAGTTAGAAAAGCCAGGCCAGCGCTTGCAGGCTGACCCAGGCGTAAACCGCTGCCAATATATCGTCGATCATGATACCGAAGCCGCCGTGCACCCGCCGATCAACGGCGCCGATTGGCCAGGGTTTAAGTATGTCGAAGAAACGAAACAGGATAAATCCGGCCAGCATCCACTGCCACCCGGTCGGGGCAAAAAACATGGTCAACCAGTAACCCACCATCTCGTCCCAGACAATGCCGCCGTGGTCGTGCACACCGAGCGCCCGGGAGCTGCGCCCGCACCACACCACGCCCAGCACAAAGGTCACCAACAACCAACTGACGTACAGGGGCCAGGACAAATCCTGGATTACCCAAAACACCGGAATCGCCACCAGAGTGCCGGCGGTACCCGGCGCACGCGGCGCCAGGCCACTGCCGAAACCGAAGGCAAAAAAGTGGTTGGGGTTGGTTAACACCATCTTCAGGGTCGGATTAATCATGGGAAAAATGTTGATAGCCTTGTCGGGTCAATTCAAAGGGCTCGCCCTGCAACTCACAGTTGACACCGCGACCGGGAAACATTTCACCAATGACGGTCGCGACGAGTTTGCCCTGGGCAATGAGCATGGCCACTTCCGGCAGTTTTTCCGGCGCAACCGTAAAACATAATTCGTAATCATCGCCACCGGCCAAGGCCCAGTGGCGCGCCTGATCAAGATCATTCATGGCCTGCAAGGCCGGTGACAGCGGCAGATTTTCCACGTCAATCACGGCGGCCAGGTCACTGGCGGCACAGATGTGCCCGAGGTCCGCAACCAGACCGTCGGAGATGTCCAGCGCGGCGCTGGCCAGGCCGCGCAATAATCCGGCCTCGTACAAACGCGGTTGCGGGCGATAAAAGCGGTCGCGCAAATAGGTCTCGTGCTCCGCTGCAAGATGCAACCGATCCTGAATCACGGCGAGTCCGGCAACACCATCGCCCAGGCAATGGGTGACCATCACATAGTCGCCGGGGTTGGCGCCATCGCGGCGCATAGCCAGATGCGGTGTCACGGCGCCCATGACCTGCACGGTGATGCTCAAAGGCCCGGCGGTGGTGTCCCCGCCTACCAGGGCGCAATTAAATTCCCGCGCGACGCGAAACAATCCACGGCTGAAACTGCGCAACCAGTTTTCATCGGCGTTCGGCAGTGTCAGTGCGAGGGTGAACCACTGCGGGTCTGCCCCCATGGCGGCGAGATCGCTCAGGTTTACCCGCAGGGCTCGCTCGGCGATCTGCTCCGGATCGGCATTGGCCGGAAAATGTACATCGGCAACCAGGGTGTCCACCGATACCGCCAGTTGTTTTTCCGGCAGCGGTTGCAGTAACGCGCAGTCATCACCGATCCCCAGCACAACGCCAGCCTGGGGGTTTTCCGCTTGCTCGCGCAGAAAAAACTGGCGGATCAGTTCAAACTCGTTCATAGCTCGCCGTCAGCGCCGGGCGCCGCGATCCGCATTCACTTCTATCGCGCGGACGACAGCGGCGGTTTTATCCAGCACACCGTTGATAAATTTATGGCTGTCTTCTGCACCAAATTTCTTTGCCAGAGAAACCGCTTCGTTGATAACCACTTTATAAGGCACATCCATGCGGAATTTGAATTCATAGGTGGCCATGCGCAACAGCGCTTGCGTTACCGGATCAAGTTCATTCAGGGCACGATCAACCAGATGCGGAGAAAAAAGCGCTTCAACATCGCTTAAATGTTGCGGCACGCCGTGAAGGATTTCGTGGAAATATTCCACGTCGACATTTTTCATATCGTTGTCAGTGCGGAACTCTGCCTCAATGACATTGATACTGGCGCCGGCCATTTGCCATTGATAAAGCCCTTGCATGGCATAGTGACGCGCCATGCGACGGGTGGCAGCGGTAGAACCTTTGTGGGCAGAAGCGCCGGGAGAATTACTCATCAATACTTACCTGAAAAACAAAACAGCAAAAAAATAATTTTGAGACAGTCAATCAATAATCGCGCGGCACAGCAAGCTCAAAGAGGCTGGCGCGCGGTTATGATCCTATTAAATTCTGCCCAACAGCGACACCATCTCCAGGGCAGTCGCGGCAGCTTCGACACCTTTGTTGCCCGCCTTGGTACCAGAGCGTTCAATAGCCTGCTCAATGGAATCCACCGTCAACACACCGAAGGTAATGGGCACGCCGGCATTCAGCGAAACCTGCGCAAGACCTTTGGTGCATTCACCGGCAACATAATCAAAATGCGGCGTGCCACCGCGAATCACAGCGCCGAGGGCGATGATCGCATCGAATTCTTTTTTGGCGGCAATTTTTTGTGCAACCACCGGAAATTCAAAGGCGCCGGGCGCGTAATAAATGGTGATGTTTTCGTCTTTAATACCATGGCGACGCAAGGTGTCCAGCGCGCCTTCTTTCAGACTTTCCACCACAAAACTGTTCCAGCGACTGACGATCAATGCATACTTGCCTTTGCTCGCCGCGAAATCACCTTCGATAACTTTTATGCTCATACTTTCCTCTTTTACATTGCCAGCATTGCATGCTGGCCGTTGGTAATTGTTGATCTTTTGCAATTTTTTTGTCGGATTACGCTGCGCTAATCCGACCTACGATCTTGATCAGGCGCAGTCTTCCGGGCTTACGTATTCCACGACTTCGAGATCAAAACCGGACAACGCAGAGAAGCGCATGGGTAATGACATGACGCGCATTTTTCCTACGCCCAGGTCGCGCAGAATTTGTGAGCCGGTGCCGACTTGTTTATACAAAATTTCAGTGGCGCGACGTTGCTGGCGGCCGGAGAGCATCCAGTCGATGCTTTCTTCCACCTCTTCAGTGCTCTCGTCGTGACAAATCAATAACACCACGCCCTTGCCTTCTTTGTTCACGCGCTGCAGGGCTTCGTGGTAGGTCCAGAGTTTGCAGCCCTCCGGGCTGAAACGCTTCATCGATAACACATCGCGCGCAATGTCCATGACGTGCACGCGCACCAGGGTAGGCTCGGCTGCACTGATCTCACCTTTCACCATGGCGAAATGCAAATCGCCGCGCGCCAGGTCGCGGTAGGTGTGCAACTGGAATTCACCGTACAGGGTTTCCACATGCCGGGTGTTGATGCATTCCACGGTGCGTTCTTTCATCGCACGGTAATGAATCAGATCGGCGATGGTGCCGATCTTCAGGTTGTGTTGTTTGGCGAAAGCCTCCAGATCCGGACGGCGCGCCATAGTGCCATCCGCGTTCATGATCTCCACCAATACGGACGCTGGGGAAAAGCCCGCCAAGCGCGCCAGGTCGCAACCCGCTTCAGTATGACCGGCGCGGCTCATGACGCCACCGGGCTGGGCCATCAACGGGAAGATATGGCCGGGCTGAACCAGATCCTGGGGTTTGGCTTCAGGATTTACCGCAGCGCGAATCGTGCGCGCCCGGTCGGCGGCAGAGATACCGGTGGTCACCCCTTCTGCCGCTTCAATCGACACCGTGAAGTTGGTGGTGTGGCGGGATTTGTTATCCGACACCATCAAGGGCAGGTCGAGCTGCTTGCAACGCTCCGGCGTCAACGTCAGACAGATAAGCCCGCGTGCGTGGGTGGCCATAAAGTTGATGTCTTCCGGGCGCACCTGCTCGGCAGCCATGATCAGGTCGCCTTCATTCTCACGATCCTCATCGTCCATCAGCACAATCATCTTGCCCTGACGCAGATCATCAATCAGTTCATCAATCGTATTCAGTTGCATAGCACCATCTCTAACAGCGAGTTAATCGCACAGGAGTAAAAGGCTTTACATAAAGCCGTGTTGAGCAAGAAATTCCATGGTGATACCGGAACTGCCGGATTCGGCCGCTTTGTCACCGAGCATCAGGCGCTCCAGGTAACGCGCCAGCACATCCACCTCCAGGTTCACCAGCGAGCCCGGCTGATACTCACCCATAACGGTGTGGGCCAGGGTGTGCGGCACAATATTCAGTTCAAATTCGGCGCCGTCCACAGCATTAACGGTCAGGCTGGTACCGTCCACGGTGATCGAACCTTTGTGGGCAATGTATTTCGCCAGGGCTTTGGGTGCACGCAGACGAAAGCGTTCGGAGCGGGCATCCGGATGGCGGCTGACCACTTCACCCACGCCGTCCACGTGACCGCTGACGATATGACCGCCCAAGCGGGTTTGTGGCGTGAGGGCTTTTTCCAGGTTAACGTTTTGCCCGACGCGCCACTGCGGGATAGTGGTGTTATCCAGGGTTTCGCGCGAGACGTCCGCCCAATAACCGTCGCCGGGCAGGTCGACCACCGTCAGGCATACACCGTTAGTGGCGATGGAATCACCCAGTTGTACATCGGCAAGGCTCAACCCGCCCGTCTTGATGCGCAGACGCAGGTCGCCATTTTTGGGCTGTACGGCCACAACCTGCCCAACGGCTTCAATGATGCCTGTAAACATACCCACCTCGTGTGTCAATCAAGGGCGCCATCTTAATGCTCCATGTCCGGCACGGCCGTAATGCGCCAGTCGTCACCCACGGCGCGCATGTCGCGCACCTTTACCGGCAGTGCAGCAGACATGGTATGTAAAGGTAGATCAAACAGCGGGCGCGCGTTGCTGCCCAGTAACTTCGGCGCCATATAAATAATTAATTCGTCCAGCAGGCCGCGCCGCAGGAAGCTGCCCGCCAGGGTCGCGCCCGCCTCGACCAGGACTTCATTGCACTGGCGCTGAGCCAGTTCGCGCAATACCGCCGGCAAGTCAATACGACCCTGTGCATCCGGCAAAGCCAGTAACTCCACCTGCGGTGGCCAGCCATGCAGGCGCGCGGCATTGTCGTCAGCGCCATTGTGAATCAATAAGATAGGGGACGGATGTCGCAGCAGCTCGGCATCCCGCCCGAGGCGCAGGCGCGAATCCAGAATCACCCGCAGCGGCTGATGCGCAGCAGCATCTTCTGCATTACTCAATTGCAGTTCATCGACACGCACTGTCAAGGCAGCGTTGTCGCTGATCACTGTATCGATACCGCTGACGATGGCACAACTGCGGGCGCGCAGGCGTTGCACATCCTCGCGAGACTTGCGCCCGGTTACCCATTTGCTCTGACCGCTCGCCATGGCGGTGCGACCATCCAGGCTCATGGCCAGTTTGCAGCGCACGTAGGGCAGCTTGCGCTCCATGCGCTTAAGGAAACCGGGGTTGAGGGCGCG
>CAMLOU010000148.1 GCA_946481735.1 uncultured Cellvibrio sp. | reverse complement strand
TGGGAAGAAATCTCAGATATGCAGGATTAAACGCGCTAACAGCATCAGTACGAATAAATTGCCATTGATACTGCAATAAATAACCAACGAATTCCGTGTCATAACCCTGTCACGCTTCCCCCCGATACTTCAAGGCTTTGATTATTTTTGGGGAATGCTCACATGCCTGATGTATCCAGAAGGGGTTTTATTCGTGCCGGGCTGTTTGGTCTTGGCGGTATTTATGTGACCTCCGTGCTGACGGGCTGCTGGAAGGTCGTGCCATGCGTATGGTGGTGCAGGCCGATAACAGCAGCGTGTTGATGCCTTACGCAGATGTTGATGAACAGGTTGCGCGCAACCTTGGCTGATTGGGTGGCAAGAAGAGCAATACTGAAAATAGCAAAACAATCGGCGCTGCATTTGCAGCGCCGAACATTATTTAAATAATACCGAACGCAATCATCGCATCCGCTACGCGCCGGAAGCCGACAATGTTTGCACCCATCACGTAGTTATTCGGCGAACCATATTCCGCGGCGGTTTCATAACAATTATCGTGGATATTTTTCATGATGGTTTTTAACCGCTGCTCGGTGTATTCAAACGTCCAGGTATCACGGCTGGCGTTTTGCTGCATCTCCAGCGCAGAGGTTGCCACCCCGCCCGCGTTCGCTGCCTTACCGGGGCCATAAGCAATATCGGCTTCAATCAGCACCTTAATACCTTCCGGCGTCACCGGCATGTTGGCACCTTCAGTGACCGCGATACAACCATTCTTTACCAGGGTAATGGCCGAACTTTCATCCAGCTCATTTTGCGTCGCGCAAGGGAATGCCAACTGGCAGGGAATCGTCCAGATGTTGCCGTTTTCCAGATAGGTAGCCTGCGGATGATGTTCGCAGTAAGTGCTGATGCGCTCGCGCTTGATTTCTTTTATGTGTTTGATCGTCTCCAGGTTAAGGCCAGCCTGATCGACAATAACGCCGTTTGAATCCGAACAGGCCACCACCTTTGCACCGAGCATCTGCAATTTTTCAATTGCGTAGATCGCCACATTACCGGAGCCGGATACCACACAGGTTTTGCCTTCCAGCTCATCCTGACGTGCGCGCAACATTTCCTGCGCAAAATACACTGCGCCATAGCCTGTCGCTTCGCGACGGACCAAGGCACCGCCCCATGCGGGATTTTTTCCGGTTAATACGCCAGACTCGTAGCGATTGGTAATCCGTTTATATTGGCCAAACAAATAACCGATTTCGCGCGCGCCCACACCGATGTCCCCCGCCGGCACGTCGGTAATTTCACCAATGTGCCGATAAAGTTCCGTCATAAAACTTTGGCAGAAGCGCATGACCTCTGCGTTGGATTTTCCTTTGGGATCAAAATCCGATCCACCTTTTGCACCGCCAATCGGCATACCGGATAGTGCATTTTTAAAGGTCTGCTCAAAACCCAAAAATTTGATCGTGCCTAAACGCACCGAGGGGTGAAACCGAAGCCCACCTTTATACGGACCAAGCGCACTGTTAAAACCAACACGAAAGCCCCGATTAATTTGTACCTGGCCTTTATCATCCTGCCAGGGTACACGAAAAATAATTTGCCGCTCCGGCTCACAAATTCGCTCAATGATTTTCTGTTCCGCATATTCGGGGTGTTTGTGCAATACCGGCCCCAATGTTTCTATCACCTCGCTCACCGCCTGGTGAAATTCGTGCTCGCCGTAATTGTGTTGCACGATATGATTGAAAATTGTATGCAGTCGTTCATTGATGGATTTCATAAGCTAACCTTTTTACCCTAGCGGAAATTAACACCGTCAGTTTGAGCTGATTTTGTCGCGAGTGCCAGCTCTACGATGCGATTTTTTCTTTGACTATGAAAGACACCGCGCTATCCCGAAAACGCGCAAAACTGAAAACCCGGATTGACACCACAGAAAATAAAGCTATGATTGATCAGAACATCACTTTTATGCGACAGATTTAGCCATGAATGCCTTGCTTCGTTTTATCCTCAACAGAGAAACCCTCGCCTTTCCCTGCTAACCGGGCGGATTAGTCGCTCGCTGCTGCTTAAGATTCGCCCTGCACTTTTCTATTAACAATGACATCTTTTGTGTGCCATTTGGCGCACTCACGCATCGCCGTGGCTGCGCAAACCTGACCGTCAATTGAATTTGAGGAAGGCATTACGCATGCATGTTTTAACTCGCCGCTCGCTATAGGTGTTTCTATAGGAAATAGCTTCCAACATTAACCTCTGACAATGATCCAGCGGCAATCGGCGCAGAGGTCTTTTTGTCCGGAGTGAAATATGTCTAAAGAGAAAGCCAAAAAAGAACCGCAAAAATCCCTGAAAGATAAACGTCGGGAAAAGAAGGAAAAACGCGCAACTCAATCCATCGCTTCGCTGTAACATGATTCACGGCTCAAGGATGAGCCGCCCCGTAAAATCCCTCTGTTAAAAATCCAGGCGCTGGAGTATCTTCTTACAACGCATCTCACGCCGCTGTATATGGAATACTTGCTGATACGTTTCCCGCGCCGGAGGAATGGCTATGCCTTACGATATCCGCCTTGATCGCGTTTATACACCCGTCACCGACGCCGACGGCGCCCGCGTATTGGTAGACCGCCTTTGGCCGCGCGGCAAGCGCAAAGCCGAGCTGGAACTGACCGAGTGGTGCGGCGCGGCAAGCCCGCCGTCATCCCTGCGCAAAAGCTGGCACAGCGGAAAGATCGATGACGCCACCTTCACCCAGCGTTACCACGAGATGCTGGCAACGAATGTCGATAGCCTCATCCCCTTGATGCGCTACGCCCGCGCCGGGCGATTAACCCTGCTGACCGCCAGCCGCAACCCGGAGCACTCCCACCTGCCGATCTTGAAACGTGCATTGCTCGATGCATTAAAAAAGGAGGATGACGAAGCAGACGGCCACGAACCCAGCTCGCCGACGTGTTACCTATAAATTCCTGCCGTATACATTCATATTTGATTCACATAATTTGTAACGCCTCAGGAGTTCACCATGCAAGACACCATCCGCCAGACTATTGAATACTGCGCAACAGCATCCAACAACGGCACCGCCCATTTTGGAGAGATCGTAAAAACCCTGCTTGATGCCGGTGTAGAATCCTACTACGCCGACTACCGCGCCCACCGAACAACCTACTACCTGCCCAACGGCGACACCCATTCGGTTGCATTACCCACAACAAACACCCCTATCAGCGAACACTTCGATGCCGTCGCCATCAAAGCCGCCATCCTCGGCGCGCAACGCGGCGAAGTCATGTACCCGCAATTCAAACAGCTTTCTCAAGCGGCCGGATGCGCGGGTTATATTGTTTGGTTGGCGGGGAAGCATGTGACCTATTTTGGGCGTAAAGGGGAAATGCATATTGAGCATTTTCCTTCGGGTAAATAATTTTGTATCGGATGGAAAGGCCATTGCTATATTGGTAGTGGCCGTTTACTCCAATGCGGTTCATGGGGTTCGTTTTTATTGCGAAAGTTTAATATCCAACCGATAGTAACGCCATGAATACTAAGGTAAAGTTAACTCAGGGAAAATAACCTCTTAAAACTAACATCGGACCGCCGTATCGCTAACGAGAATGATCGAAAATTACATTCTCAGTTTCTGTAAGTCCAAATTATCATGCCTTGAACCCAGATAGTAATCTGGACAAAGAATAGCGATACTGACCATTACGATGTTAGGTGCAGCCTTAATAACAAATACAATTCAGTGTAGTGAAAGGACATTTTCGTGAAAATCAGAATAATTATTCCCATGATACTAGCCCTTCTAATTTGTGGCTGCATGACAAACAAAATCGCATGGAGGAATGCAAATTTAAACTGCATGACGCTAGCTTCGTGTCTTAATGAAATTAATTACATTGTTTACTCAAGGTACGGAATTAGCGACGAGGCATCCTCCCTAGCGAAGCGAATTTCCGATTTCGGAAAGCCCGCCCTTGTTAAGCTTCTTGAATTATTAAAGTCTGACGACCCAACAACTCTTAAAGTTGCAGGCTATGCGATATCTCGGTTTAACAAGATTGATCCGCAGTATTTCCCAGCAATTAAAGCAGGTATAGAAAAAAATATACCATGGCTGCCTCGTGCCTTGGGCGCTATTCAATCTGATGAAGCCGCTAGGTATTCAGTAGAGATATATTTGGCTGCTTCGAGCTCACCCTCTAATCAGGAGGCGATAGCGGTAGAGAGGCAGGGCAAGCGTGCGCTTCCCTTTATATTTGAGCAGGCCAAGTGTGATAACACTTGCGGCAAGACGAAGGTAGATTTATTGAATCAAATAGTTGGCAAGATGAATGATGAAGTCAAGCAAGCGGCTGCCAAGGATATCATTAGCGAGATAATTGACCCCACCCTATCTGTGCAAAGCAAGCAAAATTTAGTTGCTCTATTCTTCCAAATGGGCGAGCCAGGAAAATTTGTTGAAGAGCAGCTTTACCATATTCGCAACAAAAATCCTGATTTGCAGAGCACTATTGATATTGCATTTATCGGGATTAAATCAAAATATAGCGGCCGCGTGTTTGCTTCATACCTTAAAACTTCTCCCAGCATTTATTTATTAAGGGATATTGCCGAAGCTGGACCTGCCGCAAGAGACGCTGGCCCCGCTTTAATTGATTTGTTGTCTCATCCTGATAGAGATCTTCGGTTAGGCGCAGCTCAAGCACTTGGTTATCTTCAGTACGTTGAGGCTTTGCCCTTATTAATCCCCCTACTAGCTGATAAAAGCGATGTACGCCTGAATTGGGCGGTGGCAAATACGCTTGGTATGCTTGCCCAACCCGACTCGCTAGAGCCGCTTGAATCAGTGGCCACATCCCATTGGTATCCAGCGGTGAGCGAAGCGGCCCGCAAGGCAGCTGACCGGATCAAGAATCCTATGGCAGATGAAACTCAAGTTGACAAAAATCGCCTTGTACCTGCCTTTTTTGGTTATCAGCATTTCGAGATCAAAGGATGCAAGGAGACATCACTATCCGCTGTATCGGAGCCGCCCTCACACAAATTAAATAGATCAATGAAAGACACAGAAAAAAAGCAGTTGGCCTACGAAACCTACATTCTCAGCTATGGACCATCGGATGAGAAAGAACAACGAGAGAAGGACCCTGATGGCATCATTGAAGTCAATCAGTACAATATTGTTGAACACAAGAGAGCAGTGGAACAGATTCCCGATGTTGCACTAAAAATCGAAGATGGGTGGCTTGCTGGCAGTGATCGCGGTGAATGGGGTGGTGAGCTTGTGTTTATCCCCAACACAGGCAAAGCGGTTACGCTGATCAATAAGAATGTTGAGGACATTTATAAGTTTGGGGATAAGTATGTTGTTGTTTCAGGTTTAGCACATATGCTACTGAACGATGGCGAAGTGTTTCAGCTCAACAGAAAAGATAACCTATGGTATATAGAGCCGTGGATCAATCTGCCGGGGGCACCAGCATCATCCTGGTTGGTGGATACAGGTGAACTTCTTGTTAACACCTATAGCGGCGGCAGTATTTTAATATCAGAGAATGGCGACCTCAGAATGGCCCCCTGTAAAAAAAATTAATGGTTTAATTAAAAGGATTTTTAATCAATGAAGCAAAAGCTCGTCAAGATAAATCAATAATTCAACACTCGCATATCTCCTTACTTTCGGAATAGCGTTGAGATGCGGAGAGGCTTCAAGCCTTTTCCACATTTATCGGCGCATAAATTTGCATTTGATCTGCCTGAACAGACCCACCCCCTCATCACAAAAACGCTAATTATCTTTTGCGGAAATTGCCCGTGCCCCTTCAGAAATCAACAGCCAAAACATTAACCACATCAAACCTTGAAAAATTTGCTTTTTTATTTATCAACTCAGAGATCCTGATCTTCGCCGATCCTGCCGCCAAATTACCTTTAACTGCTCGGAAAACCCCACGATTAATACATAATATAATATCAACTATACTTGTATACTAGGCTACTAGAATGTTGACACCGAAAAATAGTCTGTGTGACTATCCGGCGGTAGCAGTATCAAGTGCCGACATTTTCGGTTTATTTCTAATAATTAGCTGCCAAGGTGTCTTCCAGAGGTGTCGCAAAGACGCCCAGCGGCAAACATCGAAAAGGAGGAGCTGCCATGCATGGCGGCTTGAGACAATAATGAAAGAAAAACCCTTTTACACCTGTAGTCAACCAACCATCGCTCGCCGACTTCCCGCCTTTCGGCGCTCATTGTTGACGGTGGCCATCGCGGCGTGTGCGCCGGCGGTTTTCGCGCAAACCACCCAAACGCAAAACGGTGATACGCCGTCCGTTGAGGAAATGCTTGTCACTGGCCAGCGCCAATCGCTCGAAAGTGCGATGGAACTTAAACGTGCGTCGGACACGATTGCCGATTCGATTGTGCTGGATGAAGCGGGCAAAGTGCCCAGCACTTCGCTGCTTGAAATTCTGGAGCGCACGCCCGGCGTGACCATGAACCGGATTCGCGCGGGTGCCGAAGGATCGCCGGATGGTTTTGCATTCGAGGGGTCGGGCGTTCAGGTGCGCGGCCTGAATAAGACCAAGACATTAATCAATGGGCGCGAGGTATTTTCCGCGAATGGCGGGTCTGGCTTGAGCTGGGCGGATGTCGGGCCGGAGCTATTGTCAGCGGTGACGGTTTACAAGGCGAGCCGCGCCGATTTGATTGAAGGTGGCGTGTCGGGCACCGTCAATTTGCAAACGCGCATGCCGTTTGATTTCGATGGCTTTAAAGCCAATGCGGCGCTTTCCGGCAGTTATGGTGATTATTCCGAGGCGGTCACGCCGGCGGCTTCGGGCATGGTATCGAATCGTTTCGATACCGATTTCGGTGAGATCGGTGTGCTGCTTAATGTGGCCTATTCCAAGATCGAGTCTCACGACAGCAACATCATCGTTCCGCCTTACTACGCGACCCAATATGATCTTGATGGTGATGGCGATAATGAGCGGGTTTACGCACCCGGCGGCATTCGTTATTCCCAGGATCAGTTCGAGCGGGTGCGCGAGGGTTATTACGGCGCGCTCCAGTGGGCGCCCAATGAGAATCTGGAATTTTTTCATACCACGTTTATCTCGGAGCGCGAGAGCGACCGTGACAGTCAGATCCTTTCGCTGGAACCTGGCACCCCTGTTGGCGTGTTTGATGGCGCAGAATTTGATGATGGGGTCTTCGTCAGAGGCACGATCTCCAGCGCCAACCTCACCTCCGGCCTCAACGTATCGCCGAACTCAAGTTTTACGCCTTCCTTCAGTCGCACAGCTGATCACAGCACCGGCTTCAAACTTGAGCAGGACGGTTGGGACCTAAGCGGTAGCTATCAATATGTGAAAGCTGAGTCGCGTTCGGGCAAGTACAGCCTTGGCAGCACCGTTCTTCCGGCAATTGCCCGCACCACGATGGATATGTCCGGCGACCGGCCGAGCGTCAACTTTGGGTCCGAGCTTTCAACAAACCCGGCTGATAGCGGGTTGTCCCGCATCAACTGGCTGGATATGTCGAATGAAGGTGAAGCGCATGCAGTTCAGCTGGATGCCAACATCGACATCGGTGACGGCTTCTTCCGCAAACTTGCGGTCGGCGCACGGGCTGCCGACCGCGAAGAGTCGGATAATTTCGTCGGCACATGGTGGTCGGCCACCGGGCGCGGCTGGAATCCGGTGCAGCGGCCTTACGTAAGCACGGCGCCCGAGGGCGATTTTTATCTTGAGGATTTTTCAGATTTTTTTAAAGGCGATGTTCCGCCGCTCGGCAGCGTGTGGGTCGGAAGCGATCAGGTGAATTCCGCAGATCAGTTTGAACGCGTCGTCAACACCTACGCGGCTTGCGCGCCGGATCTGTATTACCAATGCAGCAATCCGGAAGAAAGCTATTACATCTACGGTAATCCGCCGAATCGCGCTTTTGATCAGTTACCCGCGTTTTATGAAACCCAACACAAGACGCAGTCACTCTATGCGATGGTGGGTTTTGAAAACGAAGGCGATTCGTGGCTGACAAATTTCACCGGTAATGTCGGCGTGCGCTGGGTCAATTACGATATCGAAAGCGCGGGCAATTTCACCTACAACGGCGGTGCGCGCTATTACGCAAGCCTGGCCGATGCTGAGGCCTCCGTCGAAGCGATGGGCGGCATCGAGAATGTAGCAGCCTGGCAAGCGGAAAATGAAGGCGAGCAACCGCCGTTAACGATGGAGAGCGTCGGTTATGAAAATGATCGCGCGGGTAGCTTCGAGAAAGATTATTTTCTGCCGTCGTTTAATATCAAGTTTGAGCCGGCGGATGGCTGGGTTTTTCGCTACGCGCTGACCAGAACCCTCACGCCCCCGCGCTACCCGGACATCCGCGCGCAAGGCTCGGCCGGTGTTCAGACAACGGAAAACCCGCTCAACGATGCGCTGGCCGCGCAATACCCGGGCGAGGATGTGTCGATTCCCGCGATCTTCTCCGGCTACACCAATACCACGGGCAATCCGTATCTTGAGCCGGAAATTTCGCTCAACCACGATCTCTCGTTCGAGTGGTATCCGCGCAAGGGGTCTTCGGTGCATATGTCGCTGTTCCACAAGACCATCGACAACTACATTACCTTCAACAACTTCTCGTTCCCGGCGACGGCGTTTTTTTCCGAAGAAGATTACCCGCAGTCGGCACCTGTCGACGGCAGCGGTAGCATCTTTCTCGATGGGACTGTCACCAGCCGGACTAACTTCAATGCCAAGGAAGAGACGATCATCAGCGGCTTCGAACTCGGCGGGCGAACGTATTTCGATACACTTCCTGGCTGGTTGAGCGGTTTTGGTGTCGAGGCGAATCTCACGTTTATCGACAACGACGCGCCCGAGGCGTTTGCGCAGGACATCAACGGCGATCAACTTGAAGTGCCGGTGATCGGGTTGTCGGAGTGGGCTTACTCAACCACCCTGCTCTACGATTGGGACAAAATCAGTGCGCGCCTGGCGTGGAATTGGCGCGACCGCTACCTGACGACGACGAACGATTCGGGCACGACCAATGTCTACGACGATCCCTTTAACCAGCAGCAGATTCAGTTTGGTATGCCGGTTTATGCCGCGGCGTCCGGTCGGCTTGATGGCAGTATTTCTTATAAGCTGACCGACGCCATCAATATCAAACTGGACGTGCAAAATATCACTGACGAAGATCAACGAACCGAGATGGAAATTCTGGATGGACGGTTTGTTGATCGCGGGGTTTTTGTGACGGACCGCCGCATCAGCCTGCACCTTGGGTTTGAGTTTTAGAAGTTAGCATTGTAGGAAGCGGGAATGAGCAAGCGCGTTTTGATTGTTGGCGGTGGAACCGCAGGGTGGATCACGGCTGCCTATATGGCACGGATGCTGGCAGCAGATACACCAGGCGGCGTTTCCATCACGCTGGTTGAATCGGATGAAATTGGTATCCTCGGCGTTGGCGAGGGTACCTTTCCGATTATCCGCAAAACCATGAACCGGATCGGTCTTGATGAAAGCGAACTGATTCGCGAGGCGGATGCCACGTTCAAACAAGGCATCCGATTTAATCACTGGAAAAAAAATCCCGCCGACCATCCGCACGATACGTATTTTCATCCCTTCCAGGTTTGCTCACAACACACGGATATGGACCTTCTGCCCTATTGGCTGCTCGGTGTTGCCGGCGATGCGCCTTGGGCGGAAGCCTGTACCGTGCAGGAACGGGTTGTGGATGCGAAGCTCGCACCGAAACTGATTACCCATCCGAATTACAACGCACCACTGAACTACGCCTATCACTTTGACGCCGGAAAACTTGCAAATCTTGTGCGCCGCCGCGCGTTGGAGATGGGCGTGCAGCGGCTAATCGACACCATTGATGCGGTAACACTCGACGAGCACGGCGCTATCGCGTCCGTACAGGGGCGCGCCCACGGCGAACTCACGGCCGATTTATATATTGATTGCACCGGGTTCCGGGCGCGATTGATTGGCGAAACACTCGGGTCGGAATTCACGTCGTACAAGGATCAACTTTTCTGTAACCG
>CAMLOU010000147.1 GCA_946481735.1 uncultured Cellvibrio sp. | reverse complement strand
ACACGGTCGACGCACTTAAATAAGCTTTGTTATCACTGACATCCACCGTCTTCCCCGCGATGGTAAACTCGCCATTGAGACGGATATCGGCAGAAGAACTGCCAAGCATCAATTCAATCTTGCCCGGCTCAACAATATAACGCATCTCTTGATCATAAAAGCCCAGCTGATTCACCGCCAACGAAAAGGTCAGGGTCACGCTCTCTTTTGCTTTTACATGCACACGCTGAAAACCTTTTAATTCCTTGACGGGTCGCGTCAGGCTTGCAATCGGATCGCGTATATATAATTGCACCACTTCGTCACCGGCGTGCGAACCGCTGTTGGTAAGGGTCATGCGGATATCTACCACATCACCGGCCTTGGCCGAGGTTTTGCTCACCTGGAGATTACTGTAAGTAAATTGGGTGTAACTCAAGCCATGCCCAAAGGGATAAAGCGCGCTGGTTTCGGTAAACGCGTAACCGCGCTTGGCGGATGGTTTGTGGTTGTAATAAGTCGGAATATGACCGACTGAGCGGGGAATACTGACAGGCAATTTGCCGCCGGGATTTACATCACCAAACAGAACCCGCGCAATGGCATGACCGGTCTCCTGACCAAGGTACCAGCCTTCGATAATCGCCGGCGCCTGCTGCGCGATTTTGCTGATGGACAATGGCCGGCCATTAATCAGCAGCACAACCGTCGGCTTACCGGTCGCCAACACCGCATCGACCAACGCCTGTTGCTCACCCACCAAGTCAAGGCTGGTGCGATCACCGAGGTGGGTTTCCGCCCAGGCCTCGCGCGAGGTTGCCTCGTTATCGCCGACCACCACAATAGCCACATCACTTTTTCGTGCCGCAGCTACGGCTTTTTTAATCATCCCCTGCGTATCTTCCGGTGTAGCCAAAACGACCTCATCGGTATGCCAGCGTTCTTTGGAAAACGAATTAGCCGCAATTGAGTCGGCGCCCGGCTGCCAGGTATTCCGCGTTAGCAACGTGCCTTGTGCGTGACGCAGGGTAATCCTGCCATCCAGATACTCCTCCAGCCCCTGTAAAATGCTGACCGTCTGTTTGGGTACATCGCTGTAACCACCGAGCAAGGCTTCATCAATATGGGGTCCGATCAGCGCAATGGATTTCAGATTATTGATATCCAGGGGAAGCAGGTTGTTATCATTCTTTAATAACACCACCGCTTTCTCCGCTGCCAGTTGCGCGACTTGGCGATGCTGGTCGTTGCCAATAAATGCCGCAACACCCGCCGGATCTGTGTAGGGATTTTCAAATAAGCCCAATAAAAATTTTTCATGCAATACCCGAGCGACAGCCTGGTTGATGACGGCTTCGTCGAGCTTGCCATCCTTAACTAATTGCACCAACAACGGAAAGGTTTCGCCATCGGGCATCTCTACATCGACACCGGCATTCAGTGCAAGCATAGCGGCATCTGCCAGATTATCGGATAGCTGATGACGCGATACCAATTCCTTAATCGCGAAGTAATCGCTCACCAGAGCGCCTTTAAATCCCCATTCGCCGCGCAAGATATCGTTGAGCAATTGGCCATTTGCATGAGACGGCACACCATCGATTTCATTGTAGGAGGCCATCACACTGCGCGCCCCGCCGAGCTTCACCGCTGCTTCAAACGGAAACAGAAAAATTTCACGCAATAGCCGTTCGCCCACCGGCGCCGGTGCAGTATTCAAACCGCCTACAGGCTCTCCATGCCCCGCGAGATGTTTCAGGGTGGCGATGACACGATCATCACCAATACGTCCCGGTTCATTGCCTTGGAAACCTTTAACACTGGCCACCCCCAGGGCTGCCACCAGGTAGGGATCTTCGCCCATGGTTTCTTCAATGCGCCCCCAACGCGGATCGCGTGCCACATCAAGGATGGGGGTTAATGCTTGAGTACCGCCACGCCGACGAATCTCCTGGGCGGATATCCGGTAAATGTTTTCAACAAGTTGCGGGTCCCAGGTACTGGCCAGAGCGATAGCCTGGGGAAAACTGGTGGCATCGCGCCCCGCGTGCCCGTGCAAGGCTTCTTCGTGGAAGATGGCAGGGATACCCAGGCGCGTATTTTCTATCAACCAACGCTGTGCCGCGTTGACAAACGCCACCGTTTGTTCGGGCGTTTTGTTGGGCGAGACAGGCGCTTTATTTTCTGAAGGACGCGCAATCTGACCAATCCCCAGCCCAAGGATGTCTTTTGCTTTGGTCGGCGTAAAAACGCCGGATTCGGTTTCCAACTCCTGACGCTTGATCCACACAGCTTGCAACTGTGCCACTTTCTCTTCCAGGGTCATGCGTTTGATCAGGTCATTGACACGCGCATCAATGGATTGGGTTTTGTCTTTGTAAAGCGGCTGGTCAGCCGGGGCGCCGTAGGCGGATAAACTGACGCATACTCCGGCCATTAACAGGAGCTGATTGAATGTTGCGCGGACAGTTTTCATAGCAATAATCCCAAGCCGGTTTTTGTTATTGTTCGACGACGGCACATCGCCGCAACATGGGTGAAGGTAATGCTTATTAAGGATAGTTAATACGATAAAAATAACACGGATAAAAAAATGCCGGTCATCCATTCGTGCTGGATGACCGGCAATCGGGGGCTACATAAAATCAGTAATTAACGAATATAACGATTAACGATATTTTCGTAGAGTTCTTGCTGGCCACTGATCTGCGCCGGCTCACCAACCTTGTTACCGATATCGGCCAGTTGGGCCAGGGTCATATCACCGGTTTCAAATAATGCACCATTACCGCTATCGAAGCTGGCATAACGCTCTTTACGCATTTTTTCCAGCGGTGATTTTTGCAACAGGTCGTCAGCGATAATCAATGCGCGCGCAAAGGTATCCATGCCGCCAATGTGACCGTAGAAACGATCCACGAAATCGGTGGAGTTACGACGGGCTTTCGCATCGAAGTTCACGCCGCCGCCCTGGAAGCCGCCACTGCGCAGCAACACCAGCATCATGTCGACAGTTTCATTGATATTGTTGGGGAACTGGTCAGTATCCCAGGCGTTTTGATAGTCGCCGCGGTTAGCGTCCATACTACCCAACATGCCGGCATCAGCAGCCACTTGCATATCGTGGTCCATCGTATGACCTGCGAGAGTAGCGTGGTTGGTCTCCAGGTTTAATTTGAAATCTTTATCCAGACCGTGGTGACGCAGGAAGCCGATCACTGTCGCCGCATCAAAGTCGTATTGGTGCTTGGATGGCTCCATGGGCTTGGGCTCGATAAAGAAGGTACCTTTAAAGCCCTGGCCACGAGCATAGTCACGTGCCATGGTCAGGAAGCGCGCCATGTGTTCCTGTTCGCGTTTCATGTCGGTATTGATCAGGCTCATATAACCTTCACGACCGCCCCAGAACACGTAGTTCTCACCATCAAGGGCGATGGTTGCATCCAGCGCGTCTTTCAATTGCGCACCGGCATAGGCAACCGTGTTGAAATCCGGGTTGGTTGACGCACCGTTCATATAACGCGGATTGGTGAACAGGTTAGCTGTGCCCCACAGCAGTTTTACGCCAGACGCTTTTTGTTTTTCTTTCGCGTACTCAACAATCGTTTGCAGACGCTTGGAGGTTTCTGCACGGGTGTTGCCTTCGTCGATCAGGTCGATATCGTGGAAGCAGTAGTAGGGCACGCCCAGTTTGGTAATGAACTCAAACGCCGCATCCATTTTTTCGCGCGCGCGGCCTACCGCATCGGCGGTATTTGCCCAGGGGAAATGAAATGGGCCCGGGCCGAAAGGATCGTGACCGGCGCCGCAGAAGGTGTGCCAATAACATACCGCAAAACGGAAATGCTCTTTCATGGTCTTGCCAGCAACGACACGGTTCTCGTCGTAATATTTAAACGCGAGCGGATTATCAGAATCCGGACCTTCGTAGCCAATCTTGCCGATACCGGGAAAATATTCTTTGCTACCCAACACAATGCTCATAGTAACCAACCTCATGGATGTCAATGTTGATCACGCCTGCAAGCGGACAATGATCATCGGTAAAAAATTAAAAAATAAAACGGCCTTGCGATTGCTTACACGGGTAACAACGCTGCCCACTGTTGATAAGCATCCTGATATTGCGCAAACAGCGCTTTATCCGGCTCGACCACACCAACGCGTTGCAGACCATTGAATGCGTCTGCTTGTGTTGCATAAAAGCCACTGCCCAATGCGGCTGCGCGAGCGGCTCCTTCTGCACCATCGGTTTCAAACAACTCAACTGCTGCTTGCGTGGTGTTGGCAAATGCCTGAGTAAAGACATCACTCAGGAACATATTGCCTTTGGCAGCACGCACAACTTCACAGCGACCACCCAGGGCTTTTAACACATCGAACCCCTGGTTGAGCGAGAAGACGATGCCTTCCTGCGCTGCGCGCACCATGTGACCTAAACCATGGCGATTGAAGTCCAGGTTGCGCAGTTGCGCACCAAGATTTTTATTTTGATAGATACGCTCGGCACCATTACCAAATGGATGGAAGATCAAACCGTCGCTGCCTACAGGAATGTCCGCTGCCAATGCGTTTAACTGCGCATAGGAAACCGATTGACCGGTGGCATTTAATGTCTGGCGCAACCAGCTGTACAAACGGCCGGTGCCGTTCACACATACCAGCACGCCATTGCGCGGCTTTTCATCGCTATTGGTAACGTGCAAAAAGGTATTGACCCGCGACTCCAGATCGGCGGCGGGCTTATCTGTTACACCGTAGATTACGCCGGAAGTTCCCGCTGTGGCGGCCACTTCACCGGGTTGCAGCACATTGAGGCTGAACGCATTGTTCGGCTGATCGCCACTGCGATAACTGACGCGGGTACCGGCGCGAATGCCCAGTTCATTCGCCGCTGCGGCATTGACGATACCCTGCTCACCAAAAGATGGCACAAGCGTGGGGATAACGTCGGTAGAAATCTGCCAATGTTCCAACAACCGTGTTGCTACGGATTTGTTCTGGAAATCCCACAAGGTACCTTCCGACAGGCCGGATGCCGTGGTGGTAATTTCACCGGTCAACTTCATCGCAATGTAGTCACCCGGCAACATCATCTTGTACACACGCGCAAAGGTATCCGGTTCATTCTCCTGTACCCAACGCAATTTGGCGGCAGTGAAATTACCGGGCGAGTTCAACAGGTGATCAAAGCAATAGCCCTGACCCAACTCCTGAAGTGCCTGGTTGCCATTGGCCACAGCGCGACTGTCACACCAGATAATTGCCGGGCGCAGCACCTGTTGTTGAGCATCCACCAACACCAGTCCGTGCATTTGATAAGAAATGCCGATAGCGCTAATGCGCGAAGGATCAATCTTGTCGCTGGCAAACAAACGGCGGCAGCCTTGTTTGACACAGTCCCACCAGACCGCCGGGTCCTGTTCGGCCCAACCGGCCCGCGGACTTTGGATCGCTAATTCGCTCTCGGGGTGCGAGATCGAGCCGAGGCTTTTGCCGCTCTGCCCATCAAGTACAGATAACTTAACAGAGGAGCTGCCTACATCAATACCTAAAAACAGCATGCTTATTCTCTTGGTAGACGCTTTAATGAGTGTGTTTTGCGATGAACGACAGATCCGTGGGTAACGGGATTTTCCCCAGGATCAACCGGACTGACGCAGGTTTAGCTGCCCTCTGCCGGGAAACCGCAAATTAAGGCAGATGATATCTTATTGTCCTACTGACCACAAGAATAATATAGTACAGTTTTACGGATTTTGCCTCCCCCGGCACCGAAATTATCTTATTTATATTCATGCTCGACCATTAGGTGGCAGCCTTATACAATGCGGGAAGATTTGCCTGCCTGGTAGCCCGTATCGGCACGAGCTGCTGTACCGGACAGGGATCGGCGAGACAAGCGTCGCCTGTGCGTCGCCATACCACCAATGAGGAACTATCATCGTGCCCACCCGCCACATTCCATCGTCACCCAAACACAGCCACGTCGAACCATTACATTCGCCCCAAAATGTTATCCAGGCACTCTCTATCGACAACCTGATTTTCGGCCTGGACCACGACCAACTGAAAATTCTGCTGATCAAACACCATGATCCCATCCATAAAGATAAATGGGCGTTGCCCGGTGGCTGGATTCGCTACGACGAGAACCTGCGCGATGCTGCATCACGTTTGCTGGAAGAATTGACGGGCGTTAAAGAGCTGTACCTGGAACAGTTAAAAGCCTTTGGCCGGGTAGACCGTTTTCCCAATGACCGCGTGGTCACCATTGCTTACTACGCCCTGGTCAGCGCCGAAGATTATCCGATGATTGAAGGCCAGAGCACCTCCTATGCGCGCTGGTTCAGTGTTAACAACCTGCCCGTTTTGATTTATGACCATTCCGAGATCGTTGCGCATGGCATCAAGTTCCTGCGCCACCAGGTGTGTCATCAGCCGATCGGATTCAACCTGCTGCCGGAAAAATTCACCTTGTTGCAATTGCAATCCCTGTACGAAGCCATCCTCAATGTGAAGCTGGATAAACCCAATTTCCGCCGCAAGATCATGAAGATGAACCTGTTGACGCCCTGCAATGAAAAGCAGCAAGGGGTCCCGCATCGCGCCGCCAATTTGTATCGGTTCGATGACGACGCCTATAAAAAGCTCACCGAGATGGGCTTTGCCTTCGAGATCTGATCATCACCCCCCGCACGCAAAAGCCCTCGCATGAGGGCTTTTTTATACCGCCAGGAGACGGGTTAATGCGTGTGTATTGCGGCACAATGCATATACCCGGCACATATAGTCTGTAAAACCATATTAGGCTAAGATTACCGCGTCATATCGTCAGGCACTTCAACCGCTAGACACACCGCCCGATGAAACCCGCCTTGATCCTGCCCGGCAAGGCATTTGACACCCAAGCCCGACCTGCCGGCAATGTTGTCCCGTGCATCAATATGCTATGGTCACCACGGCGCAGCCCCGCTGCCCATTGCCATGCTTCACTAGAGACAAATAGATAATTTCAATAATCAGGTATCACCATGAACGAGTCATCTACACCCACCCAGGCTAATAGCGCGTTTATTATCCTGATCAGTTGTATTGCCACCATCGGTGGTTTTCTTTTTGGTTTCGACAGCGGCGTCATCAATGGCACTGTCGATGGTTTACAAACGGCGTTTAATTCCGACTCCATGGGGACCGGTTTCAGTGTGTCTTCCATGCTGCTGGGTTGCGCCGTCGGTGCATTTTTCGCCGGCACCCTGGCGGACAAACACGGCCGCCGCGCGGTCCTGATTGTGGCAGCGGTATTTTTTATCGTATCCGCCTGGGGCTCGGGTATCGCCACCTCATCGCTGGAATTCATTATTTATCGCATCCTCGGCGGCCTGGCCGTCGGTGCCGCCAGCGTGATGTGCCCGGCATATATCAGTGAAGTGGCGCTGGCACGCTACCGCGGCAAGCTGAGCTCTGTACAGCAGATTGCGATCATCACCGGCTTGACGGCGGCATTTGTGAGCAATTACTTCCTGGCGGATATCGCTGGCTCATCGTTATCTGTTTTCTGGCTGGGTTATGAAACCTGGCGCTGGATGTTCTGGGTCGAACTCGTCCCCGCCACCATCTTCCTGCTGGCCTTGTTGGCTATTCCGGAAAGCCCGCGCTTTTTGGTCGCCTCCGGTCAGCAAGCCCGCGCGCAAGCGGTGCTGAACAAACTCTACGGCACCATTGAAGGCGACATCAAGATGCGCGAGATTAATGCCTCACTCGCCGCCGACCACCACAAACCCCGCCTGTCAGACCTGATTGATAAAACCACTAACAAGATTCGCCCGATTATGTGGGTCGGTATTGGTTTGGCGGTATTGCAGCAATTGGTAGGCATCAATGTCGTGTTCTATTACGGCGCCGTACTCTGGCAAGCGGCCGGCTTTTCCGAAAGTGATTCCTTATTGATTAACGTGGTATCCGGTACCGTCAGTATCGCGGCCTGCTTTATCACCTTCTTTGTGGTCGACAAGATTGGCCGCAAGCCGTTACTGTGGATCGGCTCCGCCGGTATGACAGTGACATTGGCGCTGGTGGCCTTTGCTTTCGCTGGCGCTCCGCTGGACGAGGCGGGCAAATTGATGCTGTCTGACGATATGGGCGTGCTCGCGCTGGTGTCCGCCAACTTGTACGTGATCTTCTTCAACGTGTCCTGGGGGCCGGTGATGTGGATTATGCTGGGCGAGATGTTCCCCAACCAGATTCGCGGTTCCGGTTTGGCTGTGGCAGGTTTTGCGCAGTGGGTCGCCAACTTCGTGATCACCCTGACTTTCCCGATCCTGCTGGCCTCTTTCCTCGGCTTGGCCGGCACTTACAGCATTTATGCTTTGTTCTCTGCGCTTTCTGTGATCTTTGTACTGCGTTATGTCAAGGAAACCAAAGGTAAAGAATTGGAGCAGATGGAGGGTTAAGCGCCTTCCTTCGAAAGCCATCTCGGGTAAGCCCCGTTAAAACAAGTAAATTGGTAGTGGAGTACGTTGTAAGTCGTTCGGCATTAGGGCGGAGGGTTTCGAAAACGCATGAATACCTCCCTGTAGCTCCCTCAAGTCATCCCTGACTTGAGGGTTTCGAAACCCTCCGCCCTAATGCCAAACTCACGCCCTGCCAATACAATTTTTAATAGCAATACTCAGAGCCACCTTCGGGTGGCTTTTTTATTGGTGAATTTCTCCTTCACCTCACCCGCCCATCGCGCACATTCTTAATATTTCCGCCCTTGTAGTTTAGGGAGCTTTTCGTTAGCTTGTGGTTTCCTTGACAACAAGCTGGCCTCACTTATTGCTTTTTGGTACCCTAGTATACAAGTTAGCTTTCGGTGGGCCTCTAATAATAACGACCAACAGGTAAACATTATGCAACTCTCACCTCGATCCCCTTTACTTCTATCCACGCTTTTATCCAGCTTTTTATTCCTTGGCGCCTGCGGCGGCGGAGGCTCCTCATCCGGCAATCCGAGTTCAGCCAGCGCCAGTTCCAGCAGTCAGACGAGCAGCGAGGCCAGTAGCTCAAGTGACAGCAGCAGCGAGGCTTTGAGCTTGCACACCCTGGCAGATTTTCCGATTGGGGTTGCAGTCAGTGCAGCGAATGAGCCGTCGAGCATCATGCAAGATGATGAAGCAGGCGTTGCGCAACGCGCTATCATCGAAGCGCATTTTGATCAATTGACGGCGGGTAACATCATGAAGATGAGCTACCTGCATCCGGCGCAGGATACCTATTTCTTTGACGATGCCGATGCCCTGCTCGACTATGCCGATGACAACGGCATTAGCCTGCACGCTCACACCCTGGTGTGGCATTCCGACTACCAGGTGCCCGACTGGATGAAGAACTTCGAAGGTGACGCGGCCGCCTGGCTTGCTATGTATAAAGGGCACGTTGAAACTATCGCTGGCCATTTTGCCGGACGTGTGCCCAGCTGGGATGTGGTGAACGAGGCTTTCAATGAAGATGGCACTTACCGAAATTCCCTGTTTAACCAAAAATTGGGTACCGCTTATATTGAAACCGCGTTCGCCAGCGCGCGGCAGGCCGATCCGCAAGCAGACCTGTATTACAACGACTTCAACATCTCCAATGGCGGAGCTAAATTTCAGGCCATGATCAATATGGTTGATGACTTTATTGCGCGCGATATTCCCATTGATGGCGTCGGTTTCCAGATGCACGTGTTTATGGACTGGCCCAGCATTGATGCGATTAAAAGTTCTTTTGCTGCCGTGGCGGAACGCGGCTTGAAAGTGAAAATCACTGAACTGGATATACCGATCAACAATCCTTACAGCGAAGGCTACAACTATCCCGACAACTACGAAGCCACCTTCACCGATGAACTGGCGGCAACGCAGAAAAAACGATATTGCGACATTGTTACTGCTTACCTCGAAGCCGTGCCGGCAGATTTACGCGGCGGATTAACGGTGTGGGGTATTCGCGACAGCGACAGCTGGCTGATCAGCACTTTATTTGACAACAATCATGAAGACTGGCCGCTGTTGTTTGACAATAACTTTGATCCCAAGCCCGCACTCTACGGTGTGGCGGATGGATTAACCAACCA
>CAMLOU010000146.1 GCA_946481735.1 uncultured Cellvibrio sp. | reverse complement strand
TGGCTGTAGGCTTGGGCCAGGGCGCGGGGGCCGGCGGCAACGGGTTGGCGCCGGATAAAGTGACGGCGCAGCAGGCTGGTTCGTTCGTTGACATCCACCAACTCCCAGGTGGCATTGATATAGGCGTCGTTGCCGACACGGTGGAGGCTGTGCACCGCCACACGCAAGCTGTAATCCGGTTTACTGTCGCGTCGCCAGGGAAAGTTCACCACGCTACGGCTGGGGTCGCGCGCGGTCAGGTTTAAACCGATCACGCGCGGAATACCCTCGCGCAAGGGCTCAGCCCAATAGTCGTTATCCGCCATGACCAGGCTGCCGTCTTCAGCTTCGTACACCATGTGCAAACGGTTCAGGTATTCCGCCACTTCCACCGGGCCAATACCGATCAGCGTGGTAACCTCAGTGCTGCTGCTCTGCTCGGTGGGTGCTGCGCTGAGCAGATAAAAATTTTTGCGCGGCGAGCTCTGGCACGCACCCAGCAAACTACACACAGTCAACAGAATGAACAGATTGCGCATCATTTATTCTTCCTCCGGCAAAATAGATCGGCCACGCAGTAATGCCTCGGGCTGTTGTTCCAGGGTTTCGCTCAAACTGCGAAACGCTTGCGATGAGCGGCTCATATCTTCCAGCGTGCGGGTCAGCTGGTTAATCAGCGGCGCATCTTCAGAAAAGGTGTGTTCAATATTGGCTGCGGCCTGATCAAAACTTTGCATACTTTTATCCAATTCTTCCAGGCTGCTTTTGAGCGAGGCCAGCATGTCGGGTGTTTGGGTATTCAATTGCTTGATCAAGGTATTCAGCTCGGTCAGCGTGGTGTCCATCTTTGCGCTCAGGCGCGCGATTTCCTTATCCGCATTGCCTGAGGTTTGTTCCAATGATGTAGCCAACCGGTTAAAACTGCTGAGGGTTTCCGCCACCTGTCCGTTGGCCACCATGTTACTGACTTGCTCGGTGAGATTATTGAGGTTGTGCACCAGACCTTTCAAATCCAGTTCCTGGAATGTACGGGAAATTTCTTCGAAGCTGGTGCCGATGGTGGGGATTTCCTGGTGCTCTTTTTGGATCGCGTAGAGTGTTAATTCACTGTCGGGATAAAAATCCAGTTCAACGTACAAGAGGCCGGTCAGAAAACTCTGGAAGTTTAGCTGCGCGCGCAAACCACTCTGGATAGCCTCTTCAAAAAAATCTTCTTCAACATTGACGCCGTTACTGTTGATGCGTTTCATCACCAGATCGGCGATGACAGCGGTGTAAACGGTTTTGTTGTCGCGCTCAAAATTGATGCTGATATCAATAATTTCACCCAGCACCACGCCCTTCAGTTTTACCGGCGCACCGACCTGCAACCCTTGCACCGAGCCTTCAAAATACATGACAACACGCTTTTTATCGGCAAAGAAACGGCCACCGGAAAAAAACAGCAGCGCGATAAACACCAGCAGGATAGCGCCGACAATAAAGGCACCGATGGCGAGGGAGCGATTCTTTTTATGGCTCATGGGGTTTCCTCTGTCTGGCTTTCCGCGCGATTCAAAAACTGGCGAACCTTTTGTTGCTGGCTGTGTTGCGCCAGGTGTTTGGGGTCGCCGCTGTCGAGCATGGTTTTGGCTTGTGCATCGAGAAAGACACAGTTCGTACCGATAGACAAAATACTGGGGAGTTCGTGCGAGACGATCACCACAGTGGAATCCAGAGCCTGACATACCTGCACAATCAATTGATCAAGCCGCAAGGAGCTGATCGGGTCCAGCCCGGCCGAAGGTTCATCAAAAAACAACAGTTGCGGATCAAGCGCAATAGCGCGCGCGAGGCCCGCGCGTTTGTGCATGCCGCCGCTGATCTCGGCAGGATAAAAATCCTCAAAGCCGCCCAGGCCTACCAACGCCAGCTTATAGGCAACGGCTTCTGCAATTTGCTTTTCGCTTAAATCGGTATATAGCTGCATGGGCAAGGCGACATTTTCAGCCAGGGTCATACTGGAAAACAGTGCGCCGGTCTGAAATGTAATGCCCCAATTTTTTAACAATTCCAGCTGGGTTTCTTCATCTGACCGGTAAAAATTGGTGCCTTGATATAACACCTCGCCATGGGAAGGTTCGATCAAACCGATCATATGTTTGAGCAGCGTGGTTTTACCGCACCCGCTGCCGCCGATAATAAAAAAGATATCGTTCTTGCGCACTTCAAACTGTAGATGCTCCTGTACCACGCGTGTGCCGTAACCGATGGTGAGATCGCGCACTTCTATAAAGGCTTGCTGCGCCATGGATCAGATTCCGAGTTTGTCGTACAGGATATTGAAGGCGGCATCCGCCACCACCAGATACACGATGGCTTTCACCACCGCATTGGTAGCCGCCATGCCCACTGCATCGGAATTGCGCCCGCAATTCAAACCGGCCTGACAACCGGCAATCGCAATTAATATGCCGAAGACAATACTTTTTATGATGCCCGTGGAGATATCGAGCCAATCCACCGCGTCGCGGGTTTGGGAAATATATTGAATGACGCTGACATCCATACTGGTCGCAATAATGGCGCCGCCGACCATGCCGATAATATCCGCGTAGATGCACAACAACGGCATCACCAATACCAGCGCCAGCAAACGCGGCAGCACCAGAAATTCCATACTGGAAATACCCATGATGCGCAGCGCATCAATCTCTTCGTTCACTTGCATGGTGCCGAGTTGGGCCGCGTAGGCCGCGCCGGTTCGGCCCGCCATAATAACCGCCGTCATCAACGCGCCCATTTCACGCACCATGCCAATCGCCACCAGATCCGCCACGTACACCTGGGCACCCAACTGGCGCAACTGCACAGAGCCCAGATACGCGAGGATCATCCCCACCAAAATACTGATGAGCGTGACAATGGCCAGCGCGCGCGGGCCGGCCTGATCAATAAAAAAGAAAATATCGACGCGACGGGTCTTGGCGTTACCGCGCAGCCATTGCCCCAGGGCAATGCAGGTATCACCTAAAAAAATCAGTGTGTCGCGCAGGTCATGCCATTGTTGTTTGACGGCATTGCGCAGCAGGGTAACGGCGCTGTCGGATCGTTCCGTCGCTTGCGTTTGATAAACCGGCACACCTGTCGCAAGGTTCAACAGCTGTTGCAAACCTTGGGGCACCGCGTCGGTGTTGAGGGAAATATTCTGTTGGTCGCACCAGCGCGCCAGGGGTAAGAGCGCAATGGCAAGGCTGGAATCCCAATCTTCCAGGTGATCGGCGACGAGGTTGAGGTGGCGGCACGCTTCCGGGACGGCAGCCCGCAGTGCTTCGCCGTCCGGCGCATCACCCAATTGCCAATGCCCGCTCAGATACAGCGTGCAATGGTCACCTTGCGTATCAGTATGAAAGCTGGCGGCGGTCATGCAATCCTTATCGACGTGAAGTAACAGGCTGTGAACGATTGAAACTCAATTTGTTCAGGGGGCGCAAGGTTTGCAGGAAAATTTTTTATCCTCTGTCATCTGGCGCACATTTCAATACAACGCGCTTCGCTGTCATGGGTTGTAATATGCGCTGGCAGGTTTCCGGGGTTACTCTGAACTACCCATAAAAAGACAAGGATTTTTAGCATGAAATGGCAGCCTGGTTTTTCCTGTATTACTTATCGCACCCTGGTAGGTATATCGTTGTTGTTATTGCAGGCGTGTTCGCCGGAACCGCACGATGCCGCTACGCCCACACCGACCACTACCGCGCCGGTAAGCGGTTCTGCCCCCGGCTCTGCACCAACCGATCCATTGCCCACATTGAGCTCCATGATTCCGCTGGAAATTAGTGCGAATCCACCGTTCACACTGGAATCATTGCAACACGATTTTGATGTGTTTTCCTGGCAGTCGTTTGTAGCGCTCAATTGGCCAGCTAATGCCGATGGAACACCCAACAACAATCTGGTGATCGGCCAACAACCCGGTGGCCCGGTGGTGTGGCAAAGCTGGAAAGAGAGCCGCGATATTTTTCTGCCCGATGGTGCACAACCGCCCGCCTGGAATCAGCCCAACCCCGTGCCGGATGTGTGCAAACACATCAACAACATTCCTTCCGGCACCATTCATTTAACCCAGGTAGGCAAAACGCCCAACGTACTGGATGAAAGTGGCGAGCCATTTCAAACCGGGCCGCTGATTGATCAAAACGGTCAGTACACGCGTTACGAAATTCTTACCAATGAGGCCATGTTTAATTACATCCTCGACAACCAGCTTTACAGCAAAGCCGGTCAAGCGGCATTTGCCAAAGATGCGGATTTTCCCTCGAGTAATACCGAGAGCAATCAGATCGGCGCGATCATGTTGAAAGCGGCCTGGGTGAAGATGGGCGGACAATTTGATCCCAGCCGTTATCACACGACCTTTGCTCTGGTGTACAACAACCCTGAAGAGCAACCCGGTGTTGAGTCGGCCTGTTCGCTGGAGCAAGTTGGTCTGGTGGGTTTCCATATCGCGCATAAAACTGAAGATGAACCACAATGGATCTGGTCTACCTTTGAACACATTGCCAATGCCCCCACCAAGGGTGAGGCGCCGGCATTAAGTGCGTACAACTTTTTTAATCCGGCATGTAAGGATTGTGCTGTGAATGAGCCACCACCACGCCCGTGGAATCCGGCTAATCCACACACCCAACCCACGCAGGTTGAGCGCGTCATTCCGATTACCGAGGACGCTAAAAAATTAAACGCGCTTTATCACGCTGCGCTGGAAAAAGCCGTGCCGGGTTCGGTGTGGTTGAATTACGAATTGGTCAGCACCCAGTGGCCCACCAACGCCACCAGCCCTACAGATCCCACCGGTGCGCCCGCGCCGTCGTTCCTGGCCAACACCACACTCGAAACCTACATCCAGGGTGAAGTCAAACAAACCTCCAGCAGCTGCATGGCGTGTCACAACAATGCCACCGGCACTAACGGGCTGTTTTCCGATTTCACCTACCTGTTACAACGCGCGCAATAATCTCCGCGTAATTAACTTAAGGAGCGAACCATGACTGATTCCACGATGGCAAATTTTATCGGCCTGAGCGCGGTGTTAACCGGCTTTTCCGCCAAGATACTTTCACCGACACTGGACCCGGTGGATATTAAATCCGAATACTTGCCGTTCTTTACCCAGGCAGTTACCCGGGAGAGCGGCAATCCCGATCTGGTGAATACCATTTTTCAGACATTTGCGTCTCTCAAGGCTCAGAAGCTAACCGACCAGCAAATTGGTGAAGCGATGCTCGCCGACAGCAACGGTGCCGATTTTGTGATTGCTTGCCGCAAATTAATTTTTATGTGGTATGCCGGCGCCTGGCCCACCCTTATTCCGGCCTCTGATACGGCGCCCGCCAATACGGTCAGCGATATGATCTCCGCTAAAAGTTACACCACCGGTTTAGCCTGGCAGGTAATGCAATCGCACCCCATGGGCGATTCCAATTACCGTTACGGTTATTGGGCCACTGCACCCGCGCCACTCAGCGATTACACCGGCAACAAATAAGGAAAAATCAGCATGACTGCTAATCAGGAATACGATGTTGTTATTGTAGGTTCGGGCATTGCCGGTTCTATCGTTGCGTATCAGTTGGGATTGCAAGGCAAGAAAGTGTTGATCCTTGAAGCCGGGCAACCGGTGCCGGTGGATCGCAGTGGCTATATGGAAACGTTTTTCAAAGCTAATGCCAAAACACCCGAATCCCCTTATCCACCGACGGTGCAAAATCCCTCGGCGTCGACACCGGATAACCCGCTTGGCCTGCCCGATCCGTCCCAGGAAAATGTACCGCGCTACACCGTGCTGCAAATCGGGCCCTGGCGAAACCCCAGGCAATGTTATTTCACCTATTCGCCGCAGGAATCTGGTTTAGCTGGCGATAGTCCGCGCGCGAATTTCGCGTTTGCCAGTTCCTATGAACGCATCGGCGGTGGTACTACCTGGCATTGGCTGGGCACCAGCTTGCGGTTATTTCCCAACGACTTCGAATTAAAAACCTTGTACGGGCAAGGTGTGGATTGGCCCGGCGGTAAAGATTTTTATCAAAAGCTGGTGCCCTACTATGAAAAAGCCACCAACGAAATTGGTGTGGCGGGCGACAAGAATGCAATGGATCAGCTTTATGCCCAGTTCGGTGTTTCGCCGACGGGCGATTACGGGCCGGCCTATAATTACCCGATGCCCGGCATTACAGAGTCACTGGTGGACCAGGCGTATATCAACAGCGTTACATCGATTACCGTTGATGGCAATCCGGTTTTTGTCACACCCACGCCGCAGGGTCGCAACTCCTTACCGGGTGAACGCCGCCAGTGTGCGGGCAATACCAACTGCATCCCTATTTGTCCGATCCAGGCAAAATATGATGCAACCGTCACTCTCGCCCGCGCGCTGCAAACCGGCAATGTCGACGTGTGGTATCGCCATGTGGCTAATAATATTCGCGTCGACGACAGCACCGCCGAGATTACCGGTATTGATTACATCACTTACGATACCCACGGTGGTATTCCCACGGGCTCCGGTACGGTTAGCGCAAAAAAATATGTGCTGGCAGCACATGCTATCGAGACGCCCAAGTTGTTATTGATGTCCAACAAAAATAAAAACTTTCCGCGAGGTGTTGCTAACAGCAGTGATCAGGTCGGGCGCAACTTGATGGACCATGTGATGTATCTCGCCTGGGGTTTGGCGAAAGATCCGGTATTTGCCTATCGCGGACCGCTGTCCACGTCAGGCATTGAGTCCCTGCGCGATGGTGCATTCCGCAAAGAGCGTTCGGCCTATCGTATTGAAATCGGTAACGAAGGTTGGCAATGGGCCGCGAATGATCCGTTCACTACGCTAGCGGATTTTGTATTCGGCCAGAACAACAGCCAGCTCAATGGTGACTCGGTGAACCAGCAAGGCCAACCGCTGCGCTGGGATAAGAATTTGCCGGCCAATAGCCAGTTATTTGGCGCGCAGTTGGTGAATACCTTAAATGGTATTTACACGCGGCAAATTCGTCTGGGGTATTTGATTGAACAATTACCTGATCCGGAGAACCGTGTGGAATTATCCGAGACCGAAACCGATCACCTCGGTTTACCGCGCCCGAAAGTGACCTATCGCATTCAGGAAGATTACGTGCGCAATGCATTTGTTTCTGCGAAAAAGGTGTCTACGGAAATCTTCAAGGCCATCGGTGCAACGGAATACACAAAGCTGCCACCGGCCCCCGTGTTTTACGGCACGCCTGCTGAAGTCACTGCCACCAACTTTCAATACCAGGGCGATAACTTCACCTTTTATGGCGCCGGTCATATTGTAGGAACGTATCGCATGGGAGATACCAAGGAAGATTCCGTACTCAACGCACGACAGCAATCCTGGGATCACAGCAATTTGTTTATGGTGGGCAGTGGTGTGTTTCCGACGGTAGCTACCGGAAATCCGACCTTGACGATTGCGGCGTTAGCCTTTCAGGCGGCGGAGCATATTTTGGAGGATTTGAAACAGGTTAGCGCTTGATGCTTTGGTGAAATATTTGAATACGGTGTCGGATTACGCTGCGCTAATCCGACCTACGAAAGCGGTTTATCCCGTATACTGTAGGTCGGGTTAGCGAAGCGTAACCCGACAATCTAAAAAACTTAAGAAAAATACATTGTACAGAAATCCAAACTACTGCAACGGATAACAAGAAAACACATCCATGAATCGTGTATTTCCAGTTTTAGTATCCAATATTTTTTTCTGAGCAAGCATCAACGGAAAGCCCATCTCACGCCATTGCGCAACCTCTGGTTCCTGCCCTGCGCAATCCGCTATCTTGGCTTCTTTTTCAGTTGCTTCAAAATAAGTTATGCGACTTTCTTCGAACAATGGCTGATTAACATAGTAGATGCTGTATTTCTTCGCAGAATCATTGATACTGATTAAATGAATCTCCCTACCATTTACATCAGTCCCCTCATCCAGAACTACAAAGCCATTCCATAATCCGGCAAGCTGGGCCTCGACGGGAATCTCCAACACACCCGTTCTGGAAGATTCTTTACAATCCTTCGACTGATATATATTGAGCTTTTGATCAAAGTCATCAAACTCTATTCTGACAAAGGAGTCCGCTACAGACACACAATCCTGTGCATCCCTCTGACCTGAACTTAAGCCAGTAAATAAAGGCTCAAATTTCCCTGTGTTTTCGCCGCTACAACCCAGCGCCATCAGCAACCATACAAGCATGCAAATGCCACAAGATAATCTGTCATTCATCTTCTGCACGTGACTACAATACATAGCTTGTATGCCTCTATTCATCACTGTTTTAACATCTTGCGTAAACACAGGAACCAGTATCAATGTCGGATTACGCTGCGCTAATCCGACCTACGAAAGCGGCACTGTAGGTCGGGTTAGCGAAGCGTAACCCGACAATCTTGCCCGATACGCTAACGGCGTTGCTCGGCGGAATTCACAACGGCATGTGGCTGCGCCTTGAGGTTGGCGACATAGGCCAGGCTGGCGATGGAGAGCAGGATGAAGATGATGCGGAGGATGGTAGTGCGTACCTGCATTACGGATTCCCGGTTGGCGCGTGGTTAACATGATTGCGGCGCCACGTGGGGCGGCGCTGATGACGGGTGCCAGTCTAGCGAGGGCAGTGCGGGCAAACAATTCCATGGGGTCGGGCGCCTTGTGACGTGCATCACACAAAAATCAATCGTTATAAATCTTTAAAAAACCCATCATTTCCGCTCTACACGTTGAATTGGCCGAGCGCTTTCGGTACCTTGCGCCCTTGGATTCCCTACCCTGCAAAACGAGGTTCAGGCCACATGGCGCAATACGTTTACAGCATGCACCGGCTCGGCAAGATCGTGCCGCCCAAGCGTGAAATTCTGAAAGATATTTCCCTCTCCTTTTTCCCCGGCGCCAAGATTGGTGTGCTCGGCCTGAACGGCTCGGGTAAATCCACGTTATTGCGCATCATGGCCGGGGTGGATACGGATTTTAACGGCGAAGCCCGCCCTATGCCGGGTATCAAGGTCGGCTACCTGCCTCAGGAACCCCAATTGGACGCGGCCAAAGATGTACGCGGCAATGTGGAAGACGGCGTGCGCGAAGCCGTGGATGCGCTGCAAGAACTGGACAAGATCTACGCCGCTTATGCCGAGCCGGATGCCGACTTCGACGACCTGGCCAAGAAGCAGGCCCGCTGCGAAGACATCATCCAGGCCTGGGATGCACACAACCTGGACCACACCCTGGAAGTTGCTGCCGATGCCCTGCGCCTGCCGCCCTGGGATGCGGATGTCACCAAACTGTCCGGTGGTGAGCGCCGCCGCGTGGCCCTGTGTCGCCTGCTGTTGTCGCGCCCGGATATGCTGCTGCTCGACGAACCGACCAACCACCTGGACGCCGAGTCGGTCTATTGGCTGGAGCAATTCCTGCAAAGCTTCTCCGGTACCGTGGTAGCGATTACCCACGACCGTTACTTCCTCGACAACGCCGCCGGCTGGATTCTGGAACTGGACCGTGGCCACGGCATTCCGTACGAAGGCAACTACACCCGTTGGCTGGAACAAAAAGAAGCGCGCCTGGAGCAGGAAGCCCGCGCCGAAGCAGCGCATCAAAAAGCCCTGAAGACCGAATTGGAGTGGGTGCGTCAGAATCCTAAAGGCCGCCAGGCCAAGAGCAAGGCGCGCCTGGCCCGCTTTGATGAATTGCAATCCCAGGAATTCCAGGCCCGTAATGAGACCAACGAGATCTACATTCCGCCAGGCGAGCGCCTGGGCGACAAGGTCATCGAGTTGGAGAACGTCAGCAAAGGCTATGGCGACCGGTTGTTGATCGACAATTTGTCCTTGAGTATTCCCAAGGGTGCCGTGGTGGGGATTGTCGGCGGTAACGGTGCGGGTAAATCCACCCTGTTCCGCATGATCGCCGGCACCGAGCAGCCGGATAGCGGTAAGGTCACTCTGGGTGATACTGTCAAAGTTGCTTACGTCGAACAGAGCCGCGAAAACCTCGACGATAAGAAAACCGTGTGGGAAGCCGTGTCCGATGGTCAGGACATTTTGCGTATCGGTAACTATGAAGTGAACTCCCGCTCTTACGTGGGCCGCTTTAACTTCAAGGGTGCTGACCAGCAAAAACGTGTGGGTGAGTTGTCAGGTGGTGAGCGTGGCCGTTTGCATCTGGCCAATACGCTGAAGCAAGGCGCTAACGTTCTGCTGCTCGACGAACCGTCCAACGACCTGGATATCGAAACCTTGCGCGCTTTGGAAGATGCGATTCTCGCCTTCCCCGGCTGCGTACTGGTGATCTCGCACGACCGTTGGTTCCTTGACCGTATTGCGACGCACA
>CAMLOU010000145.1 GCA_946481735.1 uncultured Cellvibrio sp. | reverse complement strand
CCGCGAAAAAATTCGCTCCATGCAATCTCGAACCCGCAATTGCTCGGTTGTAGATCCGCCACCGCAATCGCCCGCTGACGCAACCAGGGCACCCAGGCGCCATCGGACCCTAAACGCGGCCAACTGGCACCGCCCAATGCCAGAACACAGGCATCAGGTGAGAGCAGTAATTCTTCTTCAGCGTGAGACGGTGAGTGATGTTGAAAACGCAGCTCACCGGTATCCGTCCAGCCCAGCCAATGATGACGCGGAAAAAATTTTACGCCGCGTTCGCGCAAGCGGTGTAACCAGGCGCGCAACAGCGGCGCCGCTTTCATGGCGCTGGGGAAGACGCGCCCGGATGTTCCCACAAAGGTTTCAATACCCAAACCCTGCACCCAATCGCGCAAGGCCTGCGCATTAAATTGTTGGATGATGGGTGCGAGTTGCGTTGTGGCACGGCCGTAACGGGTCAGGAATAACGCCGGGTCTTCGGCGTGGGTAATATTCATGCCGCCCACGCCGGCCAATAAAAATTTTCGCCCGAGGGACGGCATGGCGTCGTAGACAGAGACCGCAATGCCCGCATCGGCGATGACTTCAGCAGCCATCAAACCGGCGGGGCCGCCGCCGATAATGGCAACTGTGGGTGAGGTAGCGGGTGAGTTAAAAGGGAGCGTGTCAGTCAATCTGGTTCACCGATGTCGAGAGAAAACATCGGCGAACCATCAGCAGCACACCTTAGTGTTTGATGCTGATCTGGAAAGGCGATGCTGGAAGGTCGGCGCTATTATACAGATTTGCATTGGCCGGGTTATCGGCCCAGGCATAACGCACCCAGACGGGTTCGGCAATGTCGTCGTGCCATACAATCAGTTTATCGCCATCCAGTTTTGCCTTGGCCCAGACGAACACCTGGTCTTTTCCGGCAATGGCCACTTCCTGCAGAGTATCGCCGCGGATCTGCAAACCTTTGCCGACATGATCAAAGCGCACCACCAGTGTCTTACCTTTGCGTTTGATGGATTTCACCTGCGGACCGGATGCCAGCAATTTTCTTTCACCGTAGGCCAATTGCCGTGCGGCCAGCGCAAGACGCTCGCCCACAGCAGATTTGTTCAAGGGATGAATATCATTCCATTCGCCCACATCAATCGCGACAGCCATAGCAGTATTGGGCACCGCCAGTGCCTTGCGTTGCGCTTCGCGCAGCCGCGCCCATTCGCTGTCACCGGGTGAGGTTTTTGGCTCCATAAAATTGGCCAGTTGCACAAACAGGAAGGGGAAATTGCCCTGGTCAAAATGCGCGCGCCAATCGCCGATCATGCCGGTAAATAAATCTTCGTATTCTTGCCAGCGCCCGACGTTGGATTCACCCTGAAACCAGATCACGCCTTTGATGTTAAACGGAAAGGCCGGAGCCAGTTTGGCCTTGAATAAACTGGTGGGTTGATAGTGAAGTGTTGTGGAGGCCTGCATGGCATCGGCGTGCATACCGATCTTGTAAAACCAGTCGCCCCGCAGATCAATCTGTTCATTCGCCAGCTTCAGGGCATAATCTTTATCTTTCACAAAACCGGGCTTACCGGAATAGCTGGTGACGCGTATGCGGATTTCATTGGTACCGGTTTTTAATAAGCCCTCAGGGACATCATAAATGCGCGGTGGATATTGATAACCGGTCTGGCCGATCAATTGACCATTGAGATAGGTTTCGTCACCGTCAACGATACAACCTAACCACAAACGTGCCGATTGTTGCGCTTGCTGCGCAGTCAGGGTGAAAGATTTCCTGAACCAGATAATACCGTTGGTAAATTCAATGCCCTGTTCTTTGACAAAACCCGGTACCTGAAATCTTTTCCAGTCAGCGGTGCTGGCTTCGGGTGAAGACCACACCGGTTTGGCGTTCAGACCCGCGTCTTCGGCCTTGGCTTTTCCATACCAGGCAGCGCTGTTGGCTTTATCCTGTGCGATGGTTTTTTGCAGCACGTCATCGTTTTTAAATGTATTAGCCGCTGCCAGATAATCCGGATAATCCTTCAGCGCCGCTTCACTCATCCAGGCCTCGACCGGTGAGCCGCCCACTGCAATACTGAGGATGCCGATGGGCACGCCGTATTGCTGGTGCAGGTCGCGCGCAAAAAAGAATCCGACCGCTGAAAAGCCGGCGAGATTATCCGGTGTGGCGGTTTTCCATTCGCCTTGCAGGTAATCCTCACGCGGCTGTTTAAATTCGTAGGTCAGGGGAACCGAGAACTGGCGGACTTTGGGCAACTGCGTTTCCGCAATCACGGTGGGGTAGCGGTAGTGCACGCGTCGCAGCGGCAATTCCATATTCGATTGGCCCGCCGCGATCCATAAATCGCCGAGCCAGATATCCTGCAATTGCAGGGTATTATTGCCCTGGATGGTTAAGGTATAAGGCCCGCCGGCTTTCATTGCCGGAAAACGAACTTCCCAGCGGCCCGCTTTGGCCTGCGTGTGCCGTTCCTGTTTTCCGAAACGCACATTGACGGCTTCGCCCTCATCAGCCCAGCCCCAGATGGTGATGGGCTTATCGCGCTGCAGGATGGCACCGTCACTCAGCAAACGGGGCAGGCGCACATCGGCCTGGGCAGAAGCGATAAACAACAGGCTCAATAAAGAGCAACACAGCAAACGATTCACAGTCGTTATTGTTATCCTGGACATAGGTACCTCATCTCACGGGGTATGGTCAGTGGGTAGACTATAGCCACAAAAGCAATACTTGTATACCAGTTGGCGGGTGGTGCGAATCGTTATTCTTTTTTGTGCGGGCTCTCGTCAGTATTGTCGTCAGCGCGAATATATTCTTTGTAATGCTCGCGATAATCTTCCAGGTTATCGCGCAGAATTTCGCGGTAGCGGCCGGTAAGATAATTGAGCGAGCTGTCCATCTCTTCAATATATTCCTTGCGATCCAGCGAGGCTGTGGCAACCACAAACGCATTGAAGCGCGCGGCGGCATTTAACAGTGCGGCGCTCACTACACCCGGATCGGCGTCATCGCAGGCATCGTTCGCTCTCTGGATAAATTGATCTACCAGATTCCAGAATACGTCTTCATCGTGGCTCATTGTGATTCTCTTGCTCGTCTGTAGCGTTGGGAAACATAGTGTTGCGCCAGGCCAGCCAGCGGTAACCTACGGACTCGGCGGTGACATATAAACTGGGTACCAGCACCAGGGTCACCAGGGTGGCGAAGAGTACACCAAAGGCGAGGGAAATCACCATGGGAATCAGGAAGCGCGCCTGCACGCTCTGCTCCGCCATAATCGGTACCAGTCCGATAAATGTGGTGATGGATGTCAGTAAGATTGCGCGAAAGCGATCGCGCCCGCCCTGCACCACCGATTCCACGACATCAAGCCCCTGCTGACGTAATTGATTGATGCGATCCAGCAAAACCAGGTTGTCATTCACCACCACGCCGGCACAGGCGATAAATCCCAGCATGGACAACATGCTCACTTCGCGCCCCATGATCATATGCCCGAACACCGCGCCCATAAAACCAAACGGGATGGCGGTGAGGATCAACAAAGGCTGCCAATAGGAACGGAAACTGATCGCCATCAAACCGTAGATCAACACCACCGCCAGCATAAAATTCTTTTTAACCGAGGCCATAAAATCGGCCTGGTCACGCATGGTGCCGTCAGGGCGCAAGGTAAAGCCGGGAAACTCCCGCTGCCATGCCGGCAAATGCCGTGCAAGCACATCAGCAACGATGGCATTCGGGTCGCCCACATCCTGGACATTGGCGGTGATGGCGATACTGCGTTTGCGATCGCGCCGGTCGATGACGGTGTAACCCGGCACAAACGCGATCTCGGCGACGTCGGTTAACGGAATCTCGGCACCGGTTGCCGTGCGAACGCGCATGTGATTGAGTTGCTCCAAGGTTTGACGATCCGCTTCTGGATAGCGCACCAGTACGCGCACATCTTCAATGCCGCGCGGAATGCGTTGTGCCTCTTCACCGTAGAATGCCTGACGCACTTGCCGTGCGATTAATTGCAGATCGACGCCGAGCATCTCGGCGTTGGGTTTTAAGCGCAAATCAATTTCGGGGCGCGAGGCTTCGAGGCTGGTGCGCAGGTCGAATACTTCCGCATAATGTTCCAATGCGGTACGCACCGCTTCCGTCGCGCGACGTTGCTCGTCGAGATCATTGCTGCTGATACTCATGTTCAAACGAATATCATCGTCCACAGCATTCACGGTGAAGTCGAGGCGAAATTCCTTGGCTTCTGGAATCGCGCCGATGAGCTCGCGCCAGCGTCGATTGATATCGATGATCGATACCTGCCGCTGTTCGGCATCCTGTAAAGCGATAGCGACATAAATATTCACGCCGTAAGCCCAGGTCTGAATTCCCTGGATAAAGGGTTCGCCTTCATTGTCGGCGAGTAATTGTTCATCGTCGCGTACGGCTAACGCAGCGTCCTGCACTTGCTGCATGATGCGGCGCGTCTCATAAAAGGATGTACCTTCCGGCAACACCACGCGCGCCTCCACGGAATCGCCCGGCACCTCCGGCATAAAACTGCTGCGCAACCAGCCGGCCGCAAACAGTGTGAGCGTAATGGCAAACGCCAGAGTAAATGCGACCAGCACCGCGCCTTTGTACGCGAGCATCCGGCGCAGTGCCGGTTGATACAGTGAGCCGGCCAGATAATCCAGTTTATCAGCCAGCCTGTGGCGCTGTGTTGCTAACCAACGCAGGCTCGCAAAGCGGCTGGGACCTTCCGGTTTCATGTGCGCAAGATGCGCAGGTAAGATCAACAAGGATTCCACCAGCGAGAAAAACAAACACAGGATGACCACCACCGGAATGGGATAAGAAATTGAACCCATGGTGCCGGGAATAGAGAGCATGGGCACAAAGAAAATCATGGTGCTGATCACCGCAAAAAAAACCGGCACACTCACCATCTTGGCGCCGCTGGCTGCGCTGGCATTACCGCGAATACCGTGTTGCTGACGGGTGTAGATACTTTCGCCGACGATGATCGCGTCATCCACCACAATGCCGAGCACCAACAAAAACGCGAACAGCGAAATCATATTGATGCTGACACCCAGGTGCGGTAATAACCAGATGGCGCCCGCGAAGGCAGTGGCAATGCCGACGCACACCCAGATGGCGAGCAAGGGGCGCAGGAATAGCATCAGCACAATAAACACCAGGATCAAACCGCTGAAGGCATTGCTGAGCAATAAATTCAAACGCCCTTCAAACAGCTTTGACATATCGCGCCAGACTTCTAACTGAATGCCGGCAGGCAAGGTGTGTTTGGCTTGGGCAAGGTAGCGTTCAACTTCGGCCGTGGCGGCGATGATGTCGGGATTTTCGGTAATGGATAATTCCAGGAACACCGCGCGCTTGCCGTTGAATTGCGCCACGATATCCTGGTCGGAAAAACCGTCGCGAATCGCGGCGATATCGCGCAACAATAATTTGCTGCCGTCAGCGCGGGTCAACACCGGAATACGGCCAAACTCTTCCGCCGTGTCGGCCTGGGCGCGTGTCTGGATTTGAATATCGCCATCCGGCGTTTTGATGACACCGGCCGGCAAATTTAATGACGCGCCGCGAATAGCGTGGGCCACCGCATCAAAGGTGAGTTGATAGCGCCGCAGGTTTGCTTCGCTGATTTCAATACTCATTTCGTAAGGGCGGGTACCGTTAAGTTGCACCAGCGAAATGCCGGGCAATAACGCTAATTCATTGCGCACCCGCCAACCGGTTTCCTTTAAGGCGGCTTCGTCGACGTCGCCATACAAGGCGAGGCTCATCAGGGGGCTGCGGCGCAATTGCCGGCGCGTGACCGGCCGCTCAACATCCGGCGGAAAAGTATTGATGGCATCCACGCGGGTTTTAATATCATTCAGGATTTGTTGCGCGTCATAACCTTCAGTGACTTCCACCGTGACCAGTGCCTGGCCCTGGCGCGAGCGCGAGGTTATTTCATAGATGCCGTCAATATCGGCGATGGCTTCTTCGATGCGGATAGCAATTTGCTCTTCGACTTCCGTAGGGCCCGCGCCGGGATAGTGCATCTCGATCTCGATGATATTGCGCGCAACCATCGGAAAAACTTCTTTATCCAATTGTCCGAGGCTGGCAAAACCGCCGATAAAGATAAACACCATCAACAGGTTGGCGGCAACCCGGTTTTCTACAAACCATTGAATCAACCGATTCACGGCGCAACCTCAGGCGCTGCCGTTGTGGGCTTGGTGATAGCGACGGTGATACCCGGATTCAGGTAGCCCTGCCGTTCCAACACCACGGCTTCGCCGTCGGCAATCGTGCCGCGTATCCACACAAACTGGTCATCGCTGCGTAGTACCTGCACCGTCTTTGCCTGCACCTGTTGATCAGCGTTGAGGGTATAAACCTGATCGCGCCGAAACACAGCGGTTTTGGGTAAACGAATAATATTGTCGAGTGCTCTGCCGCTAATCTCTGCTGTCACGTACATGCCCATCAACAGCGGCGCAGGATGGCGCTCGCGATTAAAGGGCTCAGCAATTTCCACAATTACCTGATACATCCGCGACTGCGGATCAAGGCTCGCTTCGGTGCGCGTCATCAGCCCCTGCCACTGATGGGTTTCGCCGGCGATGATGCCAGTCAGTGTGACCGGGGTGGTAGAGGGATGGTTATTGATCGGCAGATCAATTAACAGTGCCTGCAAATCAGTGAGTGCAATGCGCACTTCGGCTATCGCCGCATCGTAGATGGACGCAACGCGCGTGCCTGCCGTCACAAATTGCCCGAGGTCGACAAAGGTTTCATTGATGCGCCCGTTAAACGGCGCGGTGATGCGCGTGCGTTCGAGGTTGAGTTGTGCCTGATCCCGTTGCGCGCGCGCGGCGGCAAGCAAGGCTTCGGCGGCCGCAATCTGGGGCTTGCGCAGGAATAAATCATTGGCATCGGCGTTGCCGAGATCGCGCCATTCCCGCTGTGCTTGTCGGGCCAGGCCGCGCTCACTGGTAAGCACGCGCTGGGCGTCGGCGACATTGGCTTCGGCCTGGATCAAGGCGTAGCGATAATCGCGCTCATCAATTTGCACCAGCCAGTCATTCGCCGCAAAAAAACCGCCGTCGACAAACGCGGACGCCACTGCCGTGATGCGTCCGCTGACCTGACTGACAAGGTCAATCTGGCGGCGCGGTAGCACGGTTCCTTGCGCGGTCACGTTCAACGCAAGCGTCTGTGGTTGGGCAAACACCACCTTGACTTCCGGCAGTGGTCGCTCTACGGCAGGGCGCGGTTCGGGGCGTGGTTTGAGGAGGATCAATGCGGCAATCATTACCGCGCCCACGACCAATAATTTGACGGCTAATGGAATCGCTTGCCATCGGTGTCTGGCGCCCATAAACATGATCCTAAGGTTTTTTTACAAAGGCGCTGTTAATAAAGTGCGTGCCTTTTAACTGGATCAACACCGGCATGCCCTGCTGTTGCAACAACAAGGTTTCGTAGGTTTGCACGATATCGGCCTTGGTTGTGGCGCTGAGCGCGGCGACCAGTTTTTCCTTGCGCGCAAAATCCAGGTGGCCGAACTTGAAGTCATACAAATGTTCGCGGGCCTCGCTGGTGAAGTCCGTCGGTTTTTGCGTGAGCTGCGCAATCTCGGCCTGCTTCATTTGCTCCAGCGTGGCTTCATCCAACGCCTGTAGTTGGGTTAAGAATTCCTGGCGGAAGCGATCCATACGGTCTTTGATAGCGGGCAGTTCCGTGTTGGTGCTTTGCACATACAGCACGAACATCGGGTAATCGTCCACATTGATCGGCGCGCTGCCGACGGTGTAACCCATTTGTTCATTGGTGCGCAGTTGCGTAAAGAACTCATTGGAAAAAACGCCGTTGAGCAACATCAGTTGCGCGTGTTGTTCAACGGATTTTTCGGTGCCGATAACGCCGGATAAGAGCGCGTTATCGGTCTGGTCGATGGCTTCGCGGAAATTGATGGCCACCTGTGGGTTGGGCGTAATCATCGGTAACATAAAGCGCTCTTGCGGCACGCGTTGGCTATTAAATTGCTCAACGGCATAACCGGCGATCGCTTTTACTGTTTCCTCGGTGAGGTTACCAAAGGCATAACCGCGCAATAAATTTTCCTGCAGTACCCGCTGGTGGTATGCCACCAGATCCGCACGGGTCAGCTGGTTGGCCGCTGTCAATAATTCTTCGTCAGTCCAGTTGGCAACATACAACAAACGCCACATATGGTTGAACAACTGTTGCGTTGGTGCCGCCTTGCGCGCATTGATGCGTTCCAGCCGATAGCGATCCAATACCTGGGCAAAATCCTGTTCATTAATCTTCAATTGCGCAAAGTGATCAATGAGGTCGGTAAACAACGTGGGTTGCTGGCTGCTGTAGCCAGTGATACGAATCATCTGGCTTTTTTCCGGCGTGAGGTCAATGGTGATATCCAGACCGGCGCGGCCAGCGCGATCGCGCAGGGTCGTGGTTTGCAAAGCAAACACATCATTCAGCAGCGAGGCAAGCACGATGTTGCGCGCACTGTCCAGTGCAAAATTCACGTTCAGGTTGAGGTCCAGCATGGCTTTATCTTCACGATAATGTTGTGCGTGCATCAGCCAGACTTCGGCGCCGGGTTGCTCCATGATCAACGTCGGGTGGTCATAAACGGCGGCCACGATCTCCGCTGTTTCGTCAGAAAATAATTGGTTCTCCGGTGGCAGTTTGAACTGCATCGTCTCGCCCAGTTTTTCCCAGCGTGCAAATTCGGCGGCGGTGGTATCGCGGATGGCATAACGGCCTTCATAGAAAGGAATGGTCTGGTCCGCTTTTTCGGTTTTGCTCACGTACCAGATGCGCGACCGTTGCGGCTGCAACTGCTCCAGTACCTGGCGGATGGCGGTTTCATCAAACCGCTCGAACACGTAATTGGCGTCCAGCAAATGTTCAACCGGGTAATCAAATTGCTGGCGCGACAACTCAATGGCTTGCTGGACCGGCTGCGCCTTGGCCTGGCTGGCGAAATCTTTTTCGCGCATGGCTTTCAGTTCCTTGAAATAGCGCTCCTCAACCCCTTGTTGTTTAATCAGGTCGATGTAAGCAAATACCGAGGCCACGATCTTGTCCCGTTGCTTCATGCCTTTATCGGTCATCTCGACGATCACGCGCAGGAAACCATCCGGGCCGTAGTTATCCGGCACCACATAACCATAAACCGCGTTGGCCAAGCCCTCGCGGCGCAACACTTCACCGAGTGTGCCTGCTTCTTCGGAGGTAATAAGATTGTTGATGAACTCGTTGGGCTTGAGCCGCCATTGGTCGGAGTTGTCGGTAATCGGAAATTCCACCAGTAATTGCTTGGTGTCCTTGATCGATTGGTAATGAATGGTCTTGCCCATTTGTGCGGGCGTAATGCCCGGTGTGGTCACCACCGGTGGCTGGATATTTTTATTGGGAATGCTCGCGAAATGTTTTTCCGTCAGCGCTTTTAATTCATCCAGTGACTGGCGGCCCACAATGGTGAGCTTCATGTTGTTCGCGGAATAATAGCGATCATAAAATGCCAGCAAGGCATCCTGGAGGCGCGAGCCCGGTTTGTCGGTCAGGGTTTCCAGGTTGCCCACATTAAATTGCGCCGCCGGGTGTTCCGGGTTAGCGGTGATGCCGTTAAGGCGGTACATGATCCAGTTATCCTGCGAGCGGCCCGATGACCATTCGCTGTGCACCGCGTTGCGTTCCTTATCGCTGTATTGCGGATCAAAGGTGGGCTTCTTGAAGTAATCGCTGAAGTAATCCAGCGCCTGATCAATCTTGTCTGCATTTAGCTGGAAAAAATAATTAGTGTGGTCGGCGGCGGTAAAGGCATTCCAGATGCCCGCATTCTGGTCGACAAATTTTTGAAAACTGTTGGGTTCCGGATATTTTTCCGTGCCCAGAAATAACATGTGCTCCAGGTAATGCGCGAGGCCGGGGTGCGCCGCCGGGTCCTGATAACTGCCGACCCCCACGCCCATGGACACGGCCGTCACTTCCACGCTCGGGTCAGACACCAGTACCGCCTGTAATTGATTGGGCAAGGTCACCACCGCATAGCGGCGATCATCGTTGGGGCTTTTGCGGATGACGGTTTCGGTAACCGCGTGTTGCACCTCGGCCGGCGGCGTTGTGCCGAGGTTTTCACAGGCGGTGAGCCCAAACCCGGTGAGCAATAAGGTCAACAACAACGTGAGCGAGATGTGACGCATGCGGAGGTCCTTTATCAGATAACGGCGGGAGGTTTTACAGACATGCCAGCCGCCACTCGGGTTCCTCGGGTGGCGGCTGATAATCGCGGAGAAGGTTAGCGGCAAATACGGCGTGCGGTCAAACGACAGTCGCTGGGTTCGCCCTGATACTTATCAGGGCGCTTCT
>CAMLOU010000144.1 GCA_946481735.1 uncultured Cellvibrio sp. | reverse complement strand
GCCCCGCCGTTGGGATATTTTCTGCCGGGTGATCGACAATTACGGCGATATCGGCGTCTGCTGGCGGCTGGCACGACAATTACATTGTGAATATGGCCTGTCCGTCCGCCTGTGGCTGGATGATCTTGCCGCGTTGCGCCGCCTGTGGCCCAGCACCACAGATTGCGCGCACCAAATCGTGAGTGGGATTGAGGTCGTGCAATGGCCGGCAGTATTTCCCGCTGTCGAACCTGCCGAGGTCGTCATTGAAGCCTTTGCCTGCGAATTACCGGAGGCCTATGTTGCCGCCATGGCCCGGCAGCCTGAGCGCCCCCGCTGGTTGAACCTGGAATACCTGAGCGCCGAAGCCTGGGTGGATGATTGCCACGGCATGCGCTCCATCCATCCCCAACACGGTTTAGTTAAAACCTTCTTCTTTCCCGGTTTTACCGGAAAAACCGGCGGCTTGCTGTGTGAAGCGCAATTGCGTCAGGAGCGCGAGGCATTTCAGGCAAATCCCGAAGCGCGCGTAAATTTCCTGGCATCCATGGGTGTGACAACCGCATCGGATGCCTTGCTTATCTCGTTATTCAGCTACGAAAACCCCGCCATTCATTCGTTAATGGAAACCTGGTGCAAATCCTCCCGACCAATTCATTGCCTGGTGCCCGAGGGAAGGATCCTCACCTCGCTCGGTCGCTACTTCGATACCGTCCCGGCCGTTGGCGCCAAGGTCATGCTGGACCAGCTGACCTTGCAGGTGATTCCTTTTATGACACAAGACCGGTACGACCGCCTGCTGTGGAGTTGTGACATCAACTTCGTGCGCGGCGAGGACTCCTTTGTGCGCGCGCAATGGGCGGCCAAGCCGCTGGTGTGGCATATCTATCCCCAGGACGAAGAGGCACATCTGGTCAAGCTGGCGGCATTTATGGCGCGCTATCACCAAGGCTTGCCGCCCTTGCTGGCGCAGGCGCTGGAGAGCCTGTGGCACGGCTGGAATCGTGGAGACAACTGCCAGGACGCCTGGAACCAGTGTCTGGAGCGACTGTCGGAGTGGCAGCTCCACAGCCATCACTGGGAGCAAACCCTAAATTCTTTGGGGGATTTGGCTGCAAAGCTGGTGCAATTTTGTGAAAAACCGCTATAGTAGCCGCCGATTTTAACCATCAATTTTTGGGATTCGTCATGAAAACTGCACAAGAACTGCGCGCCGGTCATGTAATCAACATCGACGGCTCACCCTGGGTTATCCAGAAAGCGGAGTTTAACAAGTCAGGCCGTAACTCTGCCGTTGTTAAGATGAAGCTGAAGAACCTGCTGAACGCCATCGCCACCGAAACGGTTTACAAAGCCGACGACAAGTTCGAAGACATCATCCTTGATCGCAAAGAAGTGACCTACTCTTACTATGCCGATCCTATGTATGTGTTCGTGGATTCCGACTACGAACAATACGAAGTGACTAAAGAAGAACTGGGCGATTTGCTGCTGTACATCGAAGACGGTATGCAGGACGTGTGTGAAGCAGTGTTCTACGACGGTCGCGTTATCTCTATCACCCCGCCCAACACCATCGTGCGTGAAATCGCCTACACCGAACCGGCTGTACGCGGTGACACTTCCGGCAAGGTGATGAAGACTGCCCGCCTGAACAACGGTACTGAGCTGCAAGTCTCTGCGTTTGTGGAGATCGGTGATTTGATTTCCATCGACACCCGCACCGGCGAATACAAATCGCGCGCCAAAGCCTAAGCGACCCGTGTTTGCAAAAAAGCCCCATCTTTACGGGGCTTTTTTTATGGGCGCCAGATTGATGGGTGCCAGGTTTAGGGGTACCAGAAACCGCAGATCTTATGTAACAGATCGACCTGCTTCCTGACTTTTCCGCTCAACACACGGACGAGCCCTGCCAGCTTGCTATACTCCCCCGGACGAAAATAAAAGGAGTAGCACATGGCATTAGACAGCCTCTCATTACTCGTCCTGGTCGGATTGGTATCCATCGCCTGCCAATGGTTTGCCTGGCGCATTCGTATTCCCGCCATCTTGCCCTTGTTATTAGCTGGCCTAGCGCTGGGGCCGGGGTTTCATATCCTTGATCCGGACGCCCTGTTCGGTGAGCTGCTTTTCCCGCTGGTCGTACTCTCCGTCGCCATCATCCTGTTTGAAGGCAGCCTGACCTTGCGCTTCAGTGATTTGCAAAATCACGGCACCATGGTGCGCAACCTGGTGACACTGGGAGCACTAATTACCTGGTTGATCGTGACACCCAGCGCACATTACTTCCTCAACCTGTCCTGGGAACTGGCCTTTTTGTTCGGCGCTATTGTGGTCGTTACCGGCCCCACCGTCATTGTCCCCATGCTGCGCACCGTGCGACCCAAAGCGAATATTGGCAACATCCTGCGCTGGGAAGGCATTGTGATTGACCCCATCGGCGCCCTGCTGGCGGTACTGGTTTATGAATTTGTCGTGTCCAGCCAGGAAACCGCATTAGCCCATACCCTGCAGACCTTTGGCCTGACCCTGGCCATCGGCTTCGGCCTGGGTGCCGCCGCCGGTTATTTTTTGGGGATCGCCTTGCGTCGCAACTGGTTTCCGCACTACCTGGAAAATACCGGCGTGCTGACCTTGATGTTGGGCGCCTATGCACTCTCCAACCACGTTGCCGAAGAGTCCGGTTTATTGACCGTAACGGTGATGGGTATCTGGCTGGCCAACATGAAGCACGTTGAAGTGGAAAGCATCCTGGAATTCAAGGAAACCCTCAGTGTCTTGCTGATTTCAGCCTTATTTATCCTGCTGGCCGCCCGTATCGATTTTTATGCGATCAGCCAATTGGGCTGGGGCGTGGTATTTGTGCTGCTGGTAGTCATCTTTGTCGCCCGGCCCTTGAGTGTGTTGGCCTCAAGCATCGGGACATCCCTGAACTGGCGCGAACTGGCATTGCTAAGCTGGATTGCACCACGCGGAATCGTTGCCGCCGCCGTATCGGCACTCTTTGCCCTGAAGCTGGAAGAAGCAGGTTTTCTGGAGGCAGAAAAAATTGTCCCCATGGTGTTCCTGGTGATTATCACCACCGTGGTATTGCAGAGTTTGACTGCCGGCACCTTCGCGAAGATGTTAGGCGTACGTGCGCCAGCTCCACAAGGTTTGCTGATTTTTGGGGCCAGCGCATTTCCCCGCGCCCTCGCCAGCGAACTGATCAAACAGGATATTCCAGTCAAACTGGCGGATACCAACTGGGATAATATCCGCGCAGCCCGCATGCAGAATATTCCCACTTACTACGGCAACCCCGCCTCCGAGCATGCCCACCGCACGCTCGACCTGGTGCTCACCCGCCACCTGTTGATACTGTCACCCTACCGCCAGCTGAACCCCGTCTTGAGTTACGACTACGAAGCCATTCTGGGCGAAGGCAATGTATGGGGCCTGGGCTACGGAGACAAAGACACCCGCGCCAGCCACAAACAGGCCGAAGACTACGCCAGGAATTTAAGCCTGTTCGGCGAGGATATCACCTACGGCAAATTGGCCAGCCTGATGGCGCGCGGCGCCCAGATAAAAACCACCCCCTTGACGGACGCCTTTACCATCGAGGACTACGCCAATAATTACGGCACCCGCGCCCTGCCACTGATCGCCCTCGACCCAAACAATCGCACCTTTATTTATACCGCAGGCATGTATACCCCTGAGACGAACACCAAGGAAAACAACGCAGCACCTCGCCATGAACCCACCAAACGTGCCTGGACACCCAAAGCGGGCTGGCAAATTATCAGTTTGATCACACCGGAGACTGAAGCGAAGCCTGTCATGCCTGAAGATTCACAATAAAAATTGTCCTTTCGGACAGCTGTACTTTACGAACGCATAAAATGAGTTTGCGATTAAGGGTTTCCGTTTCGAAACCCTCAAATCAAGGATGATTTGAGGGAGCTACAGGGACGATTCATTCACCACATCCCTGTGGCTCACCCTTCGGCAGCTTCGTTGTGCAAATTGGCTATCCTGCCAATTTGTGATGCGTTTTCGAATCAAAAACCTGAGTGGCAAACGGACTACGAAGTGCCTATATCGCACCAGAAATGCCCTACTGACATCCTGCCTCACCTCTTTTAGTGCAGCTCCCTAGCGCAAAACAGTCAGCTTTTTAATTTATTGTCCAACCAGTCAGCTTATTTCAAGCATTCACACAAAGGGGAATGAAAGTTGCAAATCAGGGGCAACAACAAGTGAACCCTGGGAGCTAACGATGCAAACTTTTATTGAAAACATGCCCAAAGCGGAATTGCATGTTCACCTGGAAGGAACACTGGAACCGGAACTCAGTTTTGAACTGGCACAGCGCAATCAGATCGACCTGCCCTACAAAACGCCGGACGACTTGATCGCTGCTTACAACTTCTACGACCTGCCCTCTTTTTTAACCATTTACTACGCCGCCATGGATGTGTTGCGCACCGAAGCGGATTTTTACCAGCTCACCTGGAATTATCTGAGCAAAGCCCGCAGCCAGAATACGCTTTATGCTGAGGTGTTTTTTGATCCGCAAGCGCACACCAGTCGCGGGGTGGAATTCGGGGTGGTTATCACCGGTATTCATAACGCCCAGGTGGACGCTAAAGAAAAACTCGGCATCGAAAGCCAATTGATTATGTGCTTCCTGCGCGACATGAGCGTGGAATCCGCCATGGCGCATCTGGAAATGGTCAAACCCTATCGCGACTGGATTATCGGCGTAGGGCTGGATTCCGATGAAAAAGATAACCCACCAGTTAAGTTTGCAGACGTTTTTAAACAAGCACGGGAGATGGGTTTAAAACTGACGATGCATTGTGATGTAAACCAGCAAAATACCCTGGTGCATATTGGCCAGTGCCTCGATGACATTATCGTGGACCGTATAGACCACGGGGTGAATTCCCTTGAAGACGATGCACTGTGTGAAACGATAAAGAAACGCGGTCTCGGGCTGACGGTGTGCCCGGTGTCCAACCGTTTTGTGGTGCAATCACTTACCTCTGCAGAAATTCGCACCATGCTGCAAAAAGGCATGCTCGCCACCATCAACTCCGACGATCCCGCGTACTTTCGTGCGTACCTCAATGAAAACCTGCTGGAGCTGCAACAGGAAGGACAATTCACCAGCGAAGAAATCACCACCCTGGTTGGCAACGCGTTTCGGGTCGCCTGGTTACCGGAGGCGCATAAGAACCATTACCTGACATTGCTCAACGAGTATGTCACCACCAACACTGACCAACCGGCCAATTAATATCGGGATAATGCTATGAAATTTTTAATTACCAGACGGTTGCTTGTCGTTATTGCCAGCTTCTTCGCGTGTGTAACACCGGCCAGCCAGGCACAGGAAAAACCACGATTCTACGAACCGACCGATACCATTGTGATACTTGGCGCTGTGCCGCAGGAAATCCCGGTACTTTCCGACGCGCTGGAAAATCCCGAGAAAAAAAGTGTGTGGGGCATTCCTTACTGGCAAGGAAAATTACATGGCAAGCCCGTGGTTATTGCTATAACCGGTATCGGCAAAACCTTCACCGGCATGACGACCACGTTGTTCATCAAGGAATTTAAACCGCGTATGGTACTCATGACCGGCACCGGTGCACGCATCAATCAACAGTTGCGCACGGGTGATGTTATCGTGGCGACGCACACCTATGAGCATGACTACGGCAGCCTCACGGCAAACGATATGGTGTATCGCCCGATGAATGGACCTGATGACGGCAAGGAAATGACCAACGAATTTAAACCCTCCGCTGCGATGCTGGCCCTGGCAAAAAAAGCCATGGATACGTATGAACCACAAACCGTGACCGCCAATGGCAGCACCTATAAAAATTCGGTGCGCTACGGCGTTGTGGCGTCATCGGATTTATTCGGTGTGCCGCAGGTGCGTATTGATCTACTGCGCAATCACTTCAAGACCGACATCATGGAGATGGAATCTGCTCCCTTGGGTCATGTGTGCGAAGCTTTGGGTGTGCCTTATTTAATTGTGCGCGCAGGCTCCAATGTAGCCCAGGAAGCACCCAATGATGATTACCTGCGCCTCGGTCCTATTGCTGCGCGGGAGGCCGCGAAATTTTCATTGCACCTGGTGAAATTTTTATAGTTTAGAGGCTCTGCGAAGCGGGAAAAATAAACGATGAGGGTGTCATTTTTTGCAAGACTTGCGATGTTATGCGTTGCGCTTCCCTGTTATGGCGGCATCTACTCTGATGCCGTAAAACAATTAGGCTACAGCGAACTGGCAGCAACATTTTCTGCGGAAAAAATCACGCGTATCACTGGCATGGATGCCGGTAAAGCCGAGGATTTTCCCGAGCAACAGGCGCTGGCTGTGCTCAAAACCCTCGGCGCCCCCACAACAAAAGCGGATCTCGCCAGCTTTGTTGCGCGCTACAACAACCCGGACCTTGCCTATCTCGGAAACCTGCGCGAACCCTCTGTATACCAACGCATTGAAACACACTGGCTGAGCGCCGAGCAAGAAAACCATTCAGACTTTGCCATCGCCTTGCGTGCGGTGATCGAACAGGGCGTGGCAACCGGCTATAACATCTATACCACCCCCTGGCCGCTGTTCGAGCGTGAGACACATATCATCTATGGTCATAACGATATTGATCATGCCCAGCAGTTACTCGCGCTGCTGGCCAGTGAGGGGCTTGAAGCACAGGTTGGTTTTTCGCTGAAAACATCAGCGTTTTTGCATCGTGACGATTGGGGCACACCAAACCCCAATACCATTCGATTAAGCGGTAATCGCCATCTGATAGAAACGCGTGAGTACGATCTACATTTTGGTTTTTCGGCTGCCGATGACAAACAGCGCTTTATGCAAATAGTGAATCGTTACGCTAAAAAAAATCGTGCTGAACAGTCAGGGCTTATTCGTAGCGCCTGGTGGCAACCCTATTACCGCAGTCTGGTTGCTGCACCAGACTTTCACCCAGTTACGCAGATTCTGGTAAGCCACGAAGAGGAAACCGCTGTACTACTTGCCTTGCCAGACAAGGCACCCGATTTAATCAAAAACATTACTGCACTTAACAAAACCTGGACTCTCAATCCGGAAACGATTTGGGTAAATCCCGCTTTTTATCGGTATTTACAGGGTGGTTATAAATAACGGGAAAATAAATCGCGCTATGGCGCGGCGCGACGTTTGTTTTTGTTGAAGGCCCAGAACAGGCGAATCCCCAACAACACTGTCACGATAGCGCCGTAGACAGCTGCCTCAAAATAGCTGGAGCGCACCTGCCATAAGACATGAATCCAGGCGAGGATCAACGCAAGGTAAACCAGACGATGCAGCTTGACCCAGTTTTTCCCCAGGCGTCGCATCATCTTTTGTGTGGAGGTGATACCCAGGACAATCAGAATCAACAGCGCCGGAAACCCTACGGTTATATAGGGTCGTTTGAGTGTTTCAGACACCAGGCGACTGAAATCCAGGCCGAGAATAAAAATCAGATACGACAATAAATGCAATACACCGTAGAACAAGGCAAATAAGCCCAGCATCCGGCGGTGGGGCATTAGCCAATTCCATTTCAATAAACGCCGTAAGGGTGTGACAGATAACGTGATAAATAAAAAATAGAGCGTCCATTCGCCGGTGAACAACACAATGGTTTTCGCGGGATCAGCGCCGAGTTGTTGGGTAATGGTGTTGAAGACCAGCCAGGCGAAAGGAATAAGGGCGCAGAGAAAGATGATGAGGCGTCGCCAGCGGGTGGGGATTTGTTGCACGGGGTTATCCGGGTTGGTTTGGTTTGGGTAGATAGCTGTATTGTCGGATTACGCAGCTGCGCTGCTAATCCGACCTACGGTACGGTTAGTAATGTTTTTTTAGGTCCATGCCTTTGTAGAGGTGGGCTACCTCGTCGGCATAGCCGTTGAATAATTGGGTGTCGATAACATTCGGGCTGAACAGGCCGCTGGGTAAACGTCGCTCGGTGGCCTGGCTCCAGCGCGGATGATCAACCTTGGGGTTTACATTCGCGTAAAAACCGTATTCCTCCGGCGCGCTGATATTCCAGGTCGTCGGCGGTTCTTTTTCGGTGAACTCAATCTTCACGATAGATTTAATGCTTTTAAAACCATACTTCCAGGGCACCACTAACCGTAACGGCGCACCGTTCTGATTGGGCAATACCTTACCGTACAAACCCACCGCCAACATCGTCAACGGATGCATGGCTTCGTCGATACGCAAACCTTCAACGTAAGGCCAATCAATACTGCTGAATGCACTCTTCTGCGCAGGCATTTGTTTGGGATCTTTCAATGTAGTGAAGGCCACATACTTTGCATTCCCCGTCGGCTCAAAACGCTTCAACAAACTCGCCAGCGGAAAACCAACCCACGGAATCACCATCGACCAGGCCTCAACACAACGCAGACGATACACTCGCTCCTCCAGCGCCATACCTTTGAGAATATCCTCCAACGTAAACCGACCCGTCTTCCCCGCCTCCCCCGCTATCTCAACCGACCAGGGATGCGGCTGAAAATCTTTACTGTTCTCCGCCGGATCATCCTTGTTGTAACCAAACTCATAAAAATTGTTGTACTGGGTAACATGCTCATAAGGCGTTAACTTATCACTCACATTTTGCGAATCCGCCTTCGCCGAGGCGATCTGCCGCTTCAACCAATCCGGCCCTTTATTTTCCGCCTCCGCCACATGAACCGGCTCCGCCAACACCCCCGGCACCACCATCCCCGCCGCACCCAGCACACCCACCGAAAAAGCCCCACGCATAAAATCCCTGCGCGCCCGATAAATCGCTTCTGGCGTAATGTCTGAAGAGGGAATATCCGACGGCTTCTTGATTAGCATGCTAGTTACCTGAAGATGGTTAGCTTAAGAATAGTTACTTTGAAAACGGTGTTAATTGCTCCCCATTGCAGCAGAGGAAGTAGCAGTGGTTATCCTGAGACCATCAGCAGCAGGGATGCTGCTGTTGAGCCCCCACGGAGGGGTTCACGGCGTGTCTCAGGATAACCACTGCTACTCCCGACACACCAACTACTTAATCAAATACACCACATACACCTTAGCCTTCGCCCGAATCACCCCCGGCTCAAACGGCTCCGAACTCTTCATCCGCATATCCGCACTCACCGCCAACCCCTGCGCAGACTCACCATAAACCTCACGATTCGGCACCAGGAAATACGTCTCCTCACGGCGCAGCTCAAACTCTGAAATCGAATGCACATCACCCAACTTGCGCCCCTGGGACTCCACCAACGCCGCCGCCCGCGAACGCGCATCCTCCAGCGCCTTGATCAACGCCTGGTCACTTACCACCTTCTCATCCGACACCGACAAACTTGTATCCACGGTGTTGGAGATCTTCGCATCCATCAACGCCTGCATCAGCTCGCCGTAACGCTCAAGGTCGCGCAGGGTAATATCCACCTGACGATAAACCCGGCTGCCGCGCGGCACCTGCTTACCTTCGACATAATCGTATACCGGCGTAACCTGCAACGCCGTGGTCGCAATATCGCGCGCTTCAATATCCATGGCCTTCAGGGTATTGATCAGATGCACTGAACGCTTGTCCACATCGGCCTTGGCGACACCGACATCCATATTTTCCGACGTCAGGCCCAGGGTAATAGTCATCTCATCGGGGATGACCTCAATCTCCGCCGAACCCTCCACGTAAATATGCGGCTTGACGGGTAAAGGGTTCGCAAACGCGACGGCAGAGGTTAACAACAATACCAGGGCAAGTAAGTGATTCATAAAGTGTCCTTTTGTTACACGAAATACGGATGGTTAAGAAAAAAAGTGCACTGAAAAACAAAAAGTTTTATCGTCACTGTTCACTCGTCACTATAGAGGAAAGACTCCGCTTAATTTGTAAAACGGTGTAAGAATTGCCGGGCCAGGCTTAACCCCGTCTGAACATCGTGCATATTCAGGTAAATCTTTAACAAAATTTACGTTCCCACGAGCAGAAATGGCGCCTTATTCCGACTCTGCGAGATATAAATAATTCCGCCCCGCCCGGCTGCATACCCACATGTGCCCGGCCAGCGGATCACAATCTTCGGCTTTCAGCTGGCTGTCGGGCGTCAGGGTTTCACTGACGCCCATGGTGGCTTTGTCTTTCTTTAAAAAGCCATACATGGTTTCAAAACGCTGACTGAAATCCAGCCCTTTTTCCTGTAAATCAAAAAATAAAAAGTAGAATTTTCCGTAAGTCATGGTGACGCCGCCCAAGCCTATCTCATGCATCTTTTCGATGTATTGGCGATAGGCGCGTGCCAAATAGGCATCAATGGCGGCTTGATCGGAGGTGCTGCCGCGATAAACCGGCAAGGCCATTTTATTCTCAGTCTCCAGCACCCCCTGGGCCAGACGCTGATTGCGGCGATTGCCGATCAAGGTAAATTGTTGATCGCCACAGCGCATGGCTTTGCCGTTGAGTTGGCACGCAGATGATGTGA
>CAMLOU010000143.1 GCA_946481735.1 uncultured Cellvibrio sp. | reverse complement strand
GCTTTGCCATAGCAGAGCGTTGCACAGTAGAGCTCCGCAAGAAGTGTGCGCGGAAAAGATGATGGGTCGGTATCTATTGCGGGAAAAAATGTATCAATTTGCAAATAATTGAAGTTTTTTTCATTAAAGTTAAAGTCACCGGCTCAGGCATCCGGGGTCGCCGTCTTTTCGCAGAGCGTTTTGAATGCCTTGGGCGGGCATCCATATTCTTCCTTGAACAATTTATTGAAATAAGACACGTTTTTGTAACCGACGGAATAGGCAATTTCAGCGACGTTGGCATCCTCCCCTTCCTTGAGCAAGCGGGCAGCTTCCGTCAGGCGCAGTTTGTTGAGATAGCCGGTAAAGGTAAAACCCAATTCAGATTTCAGAATGTCATTGATCTTGGTGCGACTGACGCCGATGGATGAGGTCATGGTGTCCAGGCTTACATCCGGGTTCGCGTATTGCGTCGCCATAAAATGCAGGATCGCACTGCGATCTTTGTCTCTGTGGGTTTCTACCGAAAGCTGCTGGTAGGCCACCAGGGGACGGTCCCGTTGAAGTTTATTGCGTAAGTCGTCTACCAGGGCCGCGGTATGCTGCCTGAAGAACCAGAAGGCATAACCACCCCACACAATGATCAAAAAGCCACCCAGCACGTACAGGTACATCCAGTTATGGCCGACCAGGGCTATCTCACTCAAATGCACATTCGACTTCACGGCAAAGGGGCTTTGGGGACTGCTGCCAAAACTGAGCTTGGACACTTTGTCGAGTTCGTAGGCCTTTCTGGACAGGTCAACATTAAACATGTCGAACCACCACTGCGCGGTCTCCAGCCGGGTCAGGTCCAGCTCGACATAATGCCAATCCTCGTCACAGGAAAAGAAGGTTGATGGAGCGCGATAACTCAGGAAGTCATTTTTGTTGGATACTTTTTCATCAAAGGTCAACATGGAAAAACTGAGCGTGTTGGGGATGGAGCATTTTACGTTGAAGGAGAACGTATCGAACCGGGACAAATCCACCAGGTCCGGATTGCTCGTATCCTCGCCGAAAACCAGGGTAAAAGCGGCATAGGGATAGGTAGCTGCACGTGACATGGTGATATCAAAATTCAGACTGAAGCGGTCGTCGATAATAGTCAGGGTCGACTGCCCACCCTGGTGTGCATCGGTATTCTTCTCCGTCCGCCACGGGAGGTCGCTCTTGGTGACCGGGAGTAATGAGATCTTGAGGAAGGTGTTGTCCACACACAGATAGCCGACCAGGCAACTCACCAGAATCAGACCGATGAAACCGATCAATGCTTTATTATAAAAATCTTTCATTTATGTATTGCCTGTAACCTGGCCACAAATCACAGGCGCCATAGTAAAGGAATTCAGGTAGGTTATCGATGCGGGGCGCGAAGGCGCAGCTGAAACCCTTGATGCACAAGGGTTTCGCTGGCGTAGACAGGAAAATACTAGTTGGCTTGGGCCACTTTCTTAGGCAGTTTTGCGGCCACTTGGGCAACTTCGGCCACAGGGCGCAATGCCGGCTTCGGCTGTTGACGCGCCTGCGGTGAACGCAGCAGCTTGTCCAGCGCCTGCGCTGCCTCAACACTCATGTGTTCCAGCTCAAGCCCCAAACCCGCGTCTGCCTTGCGAATCACGCGTGTCGTATATTTATAGCGCTCAAGGTTGTGCGGCCCCTGTTGCAGCAAGACTTCAATATCCAGCGGTTGCAGGACATTGATATCGGCAAAATCAGTCTCTACAAAAAAGCCCAATTTACTACCGTTTTTCAAACGCCCGATAGCGACCGGTATACCCAATTTGTAGATCAACACTTTCAAGTCTGTTGTTACGCGTTCGCTGCATCTGTGTTCCATAATGCCGTCCCGTTAGTCAATGAATGTATATAGTCGGTAGTGAGTCTGTTCGTCTGCCTGCCGACGCGAAGTCATCACATTACTTGGCCAAACGACCATACAAAGCCAGGAGCTTGTGTACCTTCACGGCAAGATTCTCCGGTACCTGCTCCCAACTGAAACGCCATGTCCAATTTTTATCTGTCGTCCCCGGCATGTTCATGCGATGCTCGCTGGATAACTCCAGTAAATCCTGCATAGGCACAATGGCCATCCGCGAGACCGAAGCAAAAGCCGCTTTGATTAACAGCCAGGGCATGGTGTCCTGTGCGTGAAAAAAATACTCATCAATTTGCTGACGCGCTGTCTGGCTCAGGGATTCATACCAACCCACGGTGGTGTCGTTATCGTGGGTACCGGTATAAATCACGTCGAGCAAACTGTGGCGATGCGGCAGATGTGGATTTTCAGCGTTGCCGTCAAATCCAAACTGCAATACCAACATCCCCGGCAATGAAAAATCCTGACGCAACTGCTCAACTTCATCGGTAATGACGCCGAGATTTTCCGCTACCAACGGCAGGCTGTGATATTCCTTGAAACAGGCTGCCAATAACGCTTTCCCTGGTGCTTTAACCCAACGTCCCTGCCGTGCGTCCTTCACCTTACCTGGAATTTCCCAAAAGGCTTCAAAGCCACGGAAATGATCCACACGGATCAGATCAAATAAATTCAATTGCGAGCGCAGGCGCGCCAGCCACCATTGGAAACCATCAGCCTCCATACGCTCCCAATCGTAATGGGGATTACCCCAATGCTGGCCGAACTCGGAAAAATAATCCGGCGGCACGCCTGCCACAGTCAATGGATTACCTGCATCGTCCAGGCGAAAATTTTGTTGCTCGGCCCAGACATCGGCACTGTCGTGGGCAACAAAGATTGGCATGTCGCCAAAGAAATAAATATTTTTTTTCCGCGCGTACTGGCGCAGATCATGCCACTGCTGAAAAAACACAAACTGTTCAAAACAGTACACGCGAATCTCTTCAGCAAAGTCCTTGCGCGCCTTCCCCAACGCAGCGGCATCGCGCTGTATATATTCCAGGGGCCATTCATTCCACGGCTTGCGCTGAAAATGTTCGCGCAATGACAGAAACAACGCGAAGTCATCCAGCCAGGCATTGTGATCTTTGCAGAAGGCGTCGTACTGGTGTTGTAAATGTGTATTCTCTTGTGCCGCTGCAAAGAAGCCCTGCGCTGCGCGCTGGCGTCCCGCCTGCCGTTCACGGCGCTCCTTGCTGTGGAGTGCGGGGTCGTTCGGCGACATCCAACCGCGTTCGACCAAGGCTTCCAGGCTGATCAATTCCGGATTACCCGCATGCGCCGACAGCGATTGATAAGGTGATAAATCGCCGTGGGTCGGCCCCGTCGGCAGCATCTGCCAGATAGAGAAACCGGCATCCGCTAAAAAATTAACAAAATGGTACGCCTCTTTTCCCAGATCGCCGGACGCAAATCCGCTAGTTGATGGTAACGACGTGGGATGTAACAACACACCGGCACAGCGATTGGCAAATAATGCAGAACCTGTAGATGCCTTTCCGTTTTCAGTCACTCTTTTACCCTTACGCCTCGGCGTGTCCTTGACGCATCACGCCGCCCGCTGCCGGTGAACCACTGCCTTTACTGATGGTTTGACAGAGATAGTCCGGGGCTGGCTGGTCGATCAATGCGTATAAATTAATTAAATGGCGGCGATACAAGTATTCAAAATCACTGACGCTTTCGGCCGGGTTGTAATCACCAAACCACCAAAACCAATCAGAGCCTTCGCACAGTGCGAGTTGTTTTTCCACCTGTGCAACCTGCTCTGGCGACAGGATATCTTTGGCTAGTACCTTGTCCACTTGTTGTTTGGCTTCACACAACATATCCCAGCCGCGATTTTTATCCCGATCACCGATCCAGGTCGAAAAGGTGCCATACACCCAACTGCCGGCAACCATATGCGCCAGAGCCACCGGTGCAGGTTTTTGTTCATCCAGCACGCGGCTGTAGGTGGATAATTCCAGCACAGGATGCTTACTCAGGCGTGCGTACAAGGCATCGAGAAAGTAGTAGGCATTTTCAGGAAAATATTCCCAGGCATTTTCACCATCCATAATGATGGAGATCACAGCATCGTTAGAAAATTCACTGCTCTGCGCAATATTTTCCATGTGCTTGATCAGGTCATCCACCGCATGGTCCGCGTGCCAGGTGGCATACTTGAAACCGATCAAATCGGAAAGGCCGTCATCGCGAAAGAAACAGCAGGTGGACGCATTATTGAATTGGTAAACACGATGCACCGCGCCGCCATTTTGCTCGTGTAACACCTTGGCGGCATGGTGATTGGTTTCATGCGCCAGACTGTTGTGTAACACAGAGTCTCCGGTGGCGGCCCAATCAAAATTAAAGTCGTCCAGCAGATGAAAGGTTGCATCGCTCAACGAACCTTCAGATGCCCAGCAACCGCGCGGGCGAAAACCGAAAAAGCGTTCAAAAGTTTGCAAGCCGTGGGTCATATGCCAGCGGGCGCGTTCGTCACCGCCGGGATATTTGCTCGCATGGGGCAGCGCCACATCGGGCATGGCTTGTCGTGCACTTTTTAAATCCAGCAGCAAAGGCACAATCGGGTGCGCATAGGGGCTCATGGAAATTTCAATTTGCCCGCGCTGCGCCAATTGGCGATAACGCGGCCCCAGCGAACTCAATTGCTCGCCGATAATGCGCAATAATTCCCGCCGGTCATCCAGGGTGTAACTGCCCTCTTTCTCTTGCAGTCGCTTCACGCGCGAGTCGGTGCGGCGGACCGTCTCGCCCATCCAGCCCAGGTGATACCACACCAGTAAATCAACCAGAAATTGTTCATTTACGTAACGCAGGTTGCCCGGTTTTTCTTCAAACATGGCGACCGCGTCGGCCAGCTCAGCGTAAGCGGGAAAACGGTTGATGATACGCTCGCGATTGGAGCGCAGACATTTATGGGTCAGCTCGGCAAAACCGGGCGTGCCTGCCGCCGGTAATTTCTCGGCGACCAATGCATTTAACAAGGCATCCTTGATTGGCTTGCCGCGCATCAGGCACGCATCGATCTGGTGGGCATAGTCTTCCAGTTGCTCCAGCAAAATCGGTGCAAAATTAAATACCGCGTGGGCTTCCGGATGCCGTTCCAGATGCGCCACCATATCCACATAATCCTTGATCGCGTGCAAATAGGTCCAGGGAAAATAATATTCACCGGTCACCAGGTCACGGTAGTCAGGCTGGTGCATGTGCCAACAAAAGACAACTTTCATTTTGTGTTTGGCTGCATCACCTTTAACTGACATGCGGGAAATCCTCGTCCAGCATTTCCGGTGTTACCAGCACAACGCCTTTCGGTGAAACGTGGAAGCGCCTGCGGTCATCTTCTTCGTTGTAACCAATGACCGTGCCTTCCGGAATTTTGCAGTAACGATCAATCAAGGCTTTGCGAATTTTGCAGTTGCGCCCGACTTCAACATTCGGGAACAACACCGAGTCGGTAATTTCACAGTAGGAATGCACGCGCACGCGGGGAAACAACTGTGAATGGCGTACCGTCGAGCCGGACACAATACAGCCGCCTGCGATCATGGAGTCCACTGCAAAGCCGCGGCGGCCATCATCATCAAACACAAACTTGGCAGGCGGTACCTGCTCCTGGTACGTCCAGATCGGCCAGGCTTCGTCGTACAGATCCAGTTCGGGGCTGACGCTGGTTAATTCCAGGTTGGCTTCCCACAAGGCATCCACGGTGCCCACATCGCGCCAGTAAGCTTCACCGCCGCTGACCGGATCGCGAAACGGAAATGCCATCACCCGGTGAGAGTGAATCAGCGAGGGAATAATATCTTTACCAAAGTCGTGGGATGAGCCCGGCAAATCCTGATCACGCAATAATTCGCGGAACAGCACCTTGGTGCTGAACACGTAAATCCCCATGGATGCCAGCGCATGGTTCGGGCGACCGGGAATGGGTTCCGGTTTGGGCGGCTTTTCAGTAAAGCGGGTAATCTTGAGATCGGCATCCACATCCATCACACCGAACGCAGTCGCCATCTCCAGGGGCACTTCAATACAACCCACGGTTATATCAGCACCGCGCTCAACATGAGCCGCGAGCATAGTACCGTAGTCCATCTTGTAAACATGGTCGCCCGCGAGGATCAACACATATTCAGGATTATGGCGGCGGATAATATCCAGGTTTTGCAACACCGCATCGGCAGTGCCTGCGTACCAGGACGTTTCCAGGCGCTGTTGCGCCGGCAGCAGCTCAACAAACTCACCCAGTTCACCACCCAGAAAACCCCAGCCGCGCTGGATGTGACGATCAAGAGAGTGGGATTTGTATTGTGTTAATACACTGATGCGGCGAATACCGGAGTTAACACAATTGGATAACGGGAAATCAATGATGCGGAACTTGCCGCCGAAATGTACGGCGGGCTTCGCACGCCAGTTGGTCAATTGATGCAATCGAGATCCACGCCCGCCGGCGAGAATAATTGCCAAGGTTTCGCGCGTGAGGCGACTAACAAAACGGCCAGAGGTCTGGTGAATAGCCATTAAAACTCCCTTACTATTGAATCGAAAATTTTCTTTCAAAGATTCCAACTGACCAATAGAACCTGATAAGACCCAAAAAGATTCTGTTGCGGCAACACATCGTCACAGTGTGTGGAGCAATATCGATGCCAAAGCTGAAATTCATTTTAAGCCCGGTAATAAACCACCCGATTGATTTATATCAAGCAGCTTTTTAAACATGCTTTACGTTAGATCCCGAACTGTGGAATAACCAGTGTAGCCACAAGAATGGCACCGAACCTGCTATAGCCACATTGTGATGAAAATAATGGCGCACTAATCGGTGTAACAAAACGGATAGGCGTCCTGTGTAACTTTTTTCATCAACGCTTCATGAGCTTTTATCAATGTCTCATGAGTTCTTCCGCTTTTGCAGGGGATGCTGTCGCATGATTTAATTTTCTTATCGCAAAACAAACAGAAATGCGTTCAGCAAAATACACACAATTCCGTTACAGTAACGCCTAATAAGTGAATTATTTATGACAACAGGAATACCCTCAATGGTGAATTTGCAGCAAGGACATCCTATTTCCGACGCAATTTCCGATGCGATGCTACGCATTATCAACGCCCGGCATCACGATCCTTTTGAAGTCCTTGGCAAACACGGGGCGATCCATCCCGCCCGCCATGAAACCGATGATCCCGCCACGCCCGACACCTGTGTGCGCTGCTTCCTGCCCGGCGCCCGCACGGCAAGTTTGGTTGTTCAGGGTAAACCAGTCACCATGAGCCGTGTTGAGGGTACTGATTTTTTTGAATGGTACGGTGCGGCAGCCAACATAGACGTGCATTACCAGGTGGAATGGCGCGACAGGTACGATCAACTGCATCGGGAGTACGATCCTTACAGCTTTGCACCACAAGTGAGCGATTTTGATTTACACCTGTTCGGAGAAGGTCAAAATTGGAGCATCTACCACAAGCTCGGTGCGCACCTGCACCAGGTTGATGGCGTCAGCGGGGTTTTGTTTGCAACCTGGGCACCCAACGCCGAGCGTGTCAGCGTGGTGGGTGATTTCAATGCATGGGACGGTCGCCAGCACCCCATGCGAGTGCGCGGCGGCAGCGGCATCTGGGAGTTGTTTATTCCGGGGCTCAGCGGCGGCGACCTGTACAAGTTTGAAATACGCAATCGCGCCTCAGGCAAAGTCTTTTTAAAGACCGACCCCTACGGGCAGATGTTTGAACACCGCCCGAAAACTTCCTCCATCGTCCCGCCGCCTTCACAACACCAATGGCAGGACAATCAGTGGCTGGAACAACGTGCGCAATGGAACTGGCAACACGCGCCGCTTTCGGTCTATGAAGTTCACCTGGGTTCATGGCGCCGCGGTGCTAATGGCGAGTTCCTTAACTATCGCGACCTAGCCCATCAATTAGTGGAGTACGTCAAACCGCTGGGCTTTACTCATATCGAAGTACTGCCACTGACCGAACACCCGCTGGATGATTCCTGGGGCTACCAGACAACCGGCTACTACGCGCCCACCAGCCGCTTCGGCACACCGGATGACTTCCGCTATTTTGTCGATTACCTGCATCGCCATGACCTTGGCCTGATCCTCGATTGGGTGCCGGCGCACTTCCCGAAAGATGGCCACGCCCTCGCCCAGTTTGACGGCACCGCACTTTATGAACATGCCGATCCCCGCATGGGCGAACACCCGGATTGGGGCACCTTGATTTACAACTTCAGCCGCAATGAAGTGCGCAATTTTTTATTGGCCAACGCGCTCTACTGGCTGAAAGAGTTTCATATAGATGGCCTGCGCGTGGATGCAGTGGCCGCCATGTTGCACCTGGATTATTCACGCAAAGACGGCGAGTGGATTCCCAACAAATACGGCGGTAACGAAAACCTGGAGGCCATGAGCTTTTTAAGCGAGCTTAACGTGCTCTGCCATGGCCAGCACCCCGGTGCCATTGTGATTGCTGAAGAATCCACTGCCTGGCCGCAAGTCACTCGTCCTACCTGGGTGGGCGGTTTGGGCTTCTCTATGAAATGGAACATGGGTTGGATGCACGACACGCTGGAGTACATGTCCAAAGATCCGGTCTTCCGCAAATACCATCACGACCAATTAACCTTCGGCATGATGTATGCCTTCACCGAAAACTTTTTGCTGCCGTTTTCCCACGATGAAGTGGTACACGGCAAAGGCAGCATGATCAATAAAATGCCTGGCGATGATTGGCAAAAATTTGCAAACCTGCGCTTGCTCTACACCTACATGTATACCTATCCCGGGAGCAAATTATTATTTATGGGCAGCGAGTTCGGCCAGTGGAGCGAGTGGGCCCATTGGAAACAATTGGACTGGCATTTACAGGATGGGCATTTCCATCAAGGTTTGCTGAACCTGGTGAAGGATCTTAATCACCTTTACACCGCATCGCCGTCGCTTCATGAACGCAGTTTTCAACACGATGGTTTCGAGTGGATTGATTGCCATGATAGCGAGCAATCGGTTATCAGTTATATTCGCAAGGGTGGCGATGAGATGACGGTAGTGGTGCTCAATTTTACGCCGACACCGCGGGAACATTATCGTATTGGTGTGCCGGTGGCGGGTGGGTACCGCGAGTTGATGAATTCGGATTCTGGGTTTTATGCGGGGAGTAATGTGGGGAATGGTAGCCCGATTTATTCGTCGCCGGTGCCGTGGATGGGGCAGCAGCAGTCGATTGAGATCAGGTTGCCGCCGTTGGGGGCGTTGGTGTTGCGGGTGGAGTCTTGATCGCACGCTGGAATCCGTTTGTCATTAGGGGATTTGTTTCGAAAACGCATGCATACGTCCTTGTAGCTCCCTCAATTCATCCCTGAATTGAGGGTTTCGAAACAAATCCCCTAACGCCAAACTCGCATCGGAATCTCATTAATTCATTACCAATATCAAATTGCATTTTCTGGGGATCAATCTAAACGATGAGCAATATTTTATTTGCCACCAGCGAAGTCTTCCCTTTAATTAAAACCGGTGGTCTCGCTGATGTGGCGGCGAGTTTGCCGCGGGCGTTGATGAAGTTAAAACACAATGTGCGGCTTGTGTTGCCGGGTTATGCGTCGGTGATGAAAGCGGCGGCTGGTGATGTGAAAAAAGTTGCGGTGCTTGATGTGGATGGGGAGTCTGTAACGCTGTGGAAGACGTTGTTGCCGGGTACGCGGGTGTTGGTGTGGTTGGTGGATGCGCCGGGGTTTTCTGAGCGGGAGGGTAATCCGTATTGTGGGCCGGATGGTTTTGATTGGCCGGATAATGCGCAGCGGTTTTTATTGTTTGCGAAGGTTGCACGGTTGGTTGCGTTGAACCAGGCGGGGTTGGATTGGCCGGTGGATGTGGTGCATTGTAATGATTGGCAAACCGGTATGGTCCCTGCTCTGCTGGCGCAGGATAGTGCGCGCCCGGCGACGGTTTTTACGATTCATAACCTGGCTTATCGCGGTTTGTTTTCCTGGGATACGTTTGCCAGCCTGGGTTTGCCCCATGATTTGTGGCATATGGAGCGCCTGGAATTTTACGGGCAGTTTTCGTTTATGAAAGGTGGTCTTGTGTATGCTGATCGCATTACAACGGTCAGCCCAAGCTACGCGCAGGAAATACAAACACCGGAGGCAGGTAATGGTCTGGATGGTTTGCTTCGCTACCGGCAAGCGGTGTTGTCCGGTATTTTAAATGGCATTGATACGGACGAATGGAATCCGGGTACGGACAAGCACATCGCACAGACCTACAACCGTCGCACGCTCAACCATAAACACAAAAATAAAACGGCGTTACAGGCGCGCAATGGTTTGGCGGTGTCCGAACAGCCGCTGCTGGGTTTTATCGGACGGCTGGTGGATCAAAAAGGTATCGACCTGATTCTGGATAATTTATCGCAACTGTTAACGGAAGGTTGCCAGTGTATTATCCTCGGTAGCGGCATGAAGGATTACGAGCAACAGCTGCTCCAACTTGCGCAGCAACACCCACAGCAATTGTCGGTAACCATCGGTTACAACGAATCCCTTGCTCACCAGATCGAGGCGGGCGCCGACATTTTTCTGATGCCATC
>CAMLOU010000142.1 GCA_946481735.1 uncultured Cellvibrio sp. | reverse complement strand
CCTCTTCGCACCTTCCTCTTTTTCGGCGATTAAGCACGCTTACGCTTAATCGCCGTAACACTTCTTCTCGTTCTTTACTCTCTCCTTAACGCACCCTCTGTCACGGGTGTTTTTGCATATCGTCAGGTCTATCGAGGTGGAACCATGTCTGTTAACCACAACAGTTCGATTGTTATTTCCGAATATGATTATCAACATTTACTTTCTCTGTGCGAAAAAGCGAACAACGCCGCCGCCGAAGCGCTGGAAGAAGAATTGGGGCGCGCTGATATTCTCAGCGAAGTCAGCGACGACGTGGTCACCATGAATTCGTCCGTCACGTTTATCGACCTGGATTCCGGTGAAGAAACCCACATCAGCCTGGTGTATCCACAGGATGCGAAAGTGGAAGACATGAAGATTTCTATCCTCACGCCAGTGGGCACAGCATTGATTGGCTTGCGCGTGGGTGGCCGGATTGATTGGCCGACACCGGGTGGCAAAGTGCGTCGCCTGGAGGTCACGGCTGTGTCGCCCGCACTCATTGATGAGAAGGTGTCATAACCATACCGTTAAAAATTTTGCCCGATAACACAAGGGGCTTGACCTTCCACTAACTGGAAGGGAAATACTGCCTTCATGAACCATCACATACTTGTCAGGAGGTCATGATGAAAAGCCCCGTTGATGTTCAAACCCAACCGCATTCGCTCAATTTATCCATTCAGGGGATGAGCTGCGCGTCGTGCGTCGGACGTGTGGAAAAAGCGCTGCAAAATACCCACGGCGTCGTTAGTGCATCGGTCAACCTGGCAACGGAAAATGCCCACATTGATTTTATGAAGGAGGCTGTCACCGCCGAGGAATTGATTCAGGCTGTCGCCGCCGCAGGCTATCACGCATCCCTGCCAGCGCCCTCCCCGGCCGCACAAGACGCCGTTAAACAGCAGCAAACGGACCGCGAGGCACGCGCGGTGATTATTGCGGCGATATTATCCTTGCCCCTGGTGGCACCCATGTTGCTGACACCCTTCGGTATTCACTGGATGCTGCCCGGCTGGATTCAATTCGCTCTCGCCACGCCGGTGCAATTCTGGCTCGGTGCGCGTTTTTATCGCGCCGGCTGGAGCGCCTTGAAAGCCAGAACCGGCAACATGGATCTGTTGGTTGCGCTCGGCACCAGCGCTGGTTATGGCTTAAGTGTGTATGCATTATTTTTTCATGCCGGCCATGCTGATGCGCATTATTATTTTGAAGCCTCTGCGGTCGTTATCACGTTAGTGCTATTGGGAAAATGGCTCGAAGGTCGCGCCAAACGGCAGACAACCGCAGCGATTCAGGCACTGCAGGCTTTGCGCCCGGCGACGGCGCGAGTTCGCCGTCATCAGCGCGATATTGAGATTGCCATCGAACAGGTAAAGGTGAATGACCTGGTAATTGTAAAACCCGGCGAACGTCTCCCGGTCGATGGAGTCATTGTGGACGGCACCAGCCATGTGGATGAATCCATGGTGACGGGAGAAAGTTTACCCTTATCAAAAAAAATCAACGATAAAGTCACCGGCGGTTCAATTAACGCTGACGGATTGTTGATTGTTAAAACACTCGCCGTCGGTACAGAAACTACACTCGCGCGAATCATTCGTCTGGTCGAAGATGCACAAGCAGCCAAAGCGCCTATCCAGCGTCTGGTGGACAAAGTGAGCGCGGTGTTTGTGCCGGTGGTCTTGATGATTGCACTGCTGACGTTTGCAGGTTGGTGGTGGTTCAACGGTGACGTGCAACAAGCCATCATCAATGCCGTTGCTGTACTGGTTATCGCCTGCCCTTGTGCGTTAGGTTTGGCAACACCGACCGCCATCATGGCGGGCACGGGTGTGGCGGCACAGCAAGGGATTTTAATTAAAGATGCCGAGGCACTGGAAGTTGCTCACCGCATTCATACCGTGATCTTCGATAAAACCGGCACGCTCACGCAAGGCAAACCCGTATTAGTTGAATACCTTGCTGTGGATCAGCAACAAAATCAGAGTCGCCAGGAATTACTGCGAATTGCCGCTGCCGTGCAGGCCGGTAGTGAGCATCCTCTGGCACGCGCGGTCATTGCCATGGCCGAGCAACAACATCTGACGATTCCGGCCGGTGAAAACTCTACCGCCTTACCGGGACGCGGGACCGTGGCAACCGTGGAGGGCGTGCAATTTCATGTTGGTAACACGCGGTTGATGCAGGAATTGCACATCGATTTATCACCGCTGACCGAGCAGGCACAGGCACTGGAAAATCAGGGAAATACCATCTCCTGGCTGGCGCGCACCAGCCCTGTTGCGCAGGGGCAGGAAAAACAACTGCTTGGTTTGTTTGCCTTTGGCGATCAAATTAAACCGACAGCACAAGCGGCTATTGAACGCTTGCAACAACGCGGCATCAAGACCGTCATGATCAGCGGTGACAATCAAGGCAGCGCCCAGCGCGTTGCGAAGGCTCTGGGCATTCAGCAGGTGTTGGCAAATGTCTTGCCTGCCGATAAAGCGGCCGCTGTCGCGGAACTTAAACAACAACACCAATCCGTTGCCATGGTGGGCGATGGTATCAATGACGCGCCCGCGCTGGCGGCCGCCGATGTCGGTATCGCGATGGCAACCGGAACCGATGTCGCCATGCATACAGCTGGCATTACCTTGATGCACGGTGATCCTGCCCTAGTGAGCGATGCCATTGATATTTCACAGCGAACCTACGCAAAGATTCGCCAGAATTTATTTTGGGCGTTTATTTATAACCTGATCGGGATTCCGCTCGCCGCGATGGGTTTGCTAAGCCCCATCATCGCCGGCGCCGCCATGGCGTTCAGTAGTGTGAGCGTCGTCAGCAATGCATTGTTGCTTAAACGTTGGCGCCCTCACACATCCGCTCATACCGAAAAAAAATAATTGATAGTAAAACAGCGCGCGGGTGATAGATATCGCGCGCGCATTTTTACCTTGCGTTAATTTAGCGGCTTGTAAGGCTTTGCAAGCCAGACTTTCACGCTCCTTTTGTTTTTATTTATCAATATTTTTTAGCTGGCAACATACCCTGGCGTTATTTTCAGTACCTGATGGCGAGTTTTAGCCAAACATATCAATCTCCCTGCGTTTTATTTGCCAACCCTTGCCTTTTACGCCATTATTCAGCCACCTGTATACTTGTATTCAAGCAGGCGTTCATAAGCGGATGACGCACGCGGCACGTTAATCCCGTTACACATAACCGACGTGGGCCATCTATCCAGCGATAAAAATAAAATGGAGATTACCCCCTATGAGCATTCAGCAGGTTGTCGTTCTATTCAAACACCCCTTGGCCTTATTCATCAGTTTTTTATTCACCTTGTCCGTAGGTATCGGAGCCTCTGCACAGAGCAACAGCATTGAAATACGCATGCAGGGAACAGCCGGATCGGAATCCGTGTCGTTACAGGTGGGCGGCACCACGGTTAATACCTGGACGCTCACTACGTCCACGGCGAGTTACACCGCAACGACCAGTTTATCCGGTGAAATTCGCGTCGCCTTTACCAATGATGCCAGCGGCCGCGACGTGCGCGTGGATTACATCCGGGTCAACGGCGCGACCCGCCAGGCGGAAGATCAACAAATCAATACCGGCTCTTACAACGGCGGTTGCGGTCTGGGCAGTTACAGCGAATGGATGTATTGCGGCGGATACATTTCCTTCGGCAATGTCGGTGCGCCTGCGAGTTCATCGGCAGCATCAGTTTCATCTACCGCGTCTAGTGCCTGCGTCAGTACCGGTCAGCAATGCAACTGGTACGGTACAAATTATTCCCTGTGTGCCACGACGCAAAGTGGCTGGGGTTGGGAGAACCAGCAGAGTTGCATTTCGCGGACAACCTGCACGAGTCAACCATCACCCTACGGCATTACCGGTAACAGCACCTGCCCGTCGAGTTCATCGAGCAGCTCGGTGGCTTCAAGCCAACCGAGCAGTTCGTCAGTTGCGCCCAGTTCGGTTGCATCCAGTTCATCCAGCAGTTCTCAATCCGATCCGCTGGAACCGGCAGGCGTCGAGAATTCCGGTGCAGGTTGTTATGTGCCTGACTTGCCGGCTTACGCCAACCTGACGACCACCACTGCGCTTCCCGACCCTTTCCGCTCACTCGATGGTTCGCGCATTACCAGTCGCTACGATTGGACCTGTCGCCGTGCAGAAGTCAGCAAGCAGGCACAGTTTTATGAACTGGGGGAAAAGCCTGATTCATCCACGGCAAACGTTACGGCGTCTGCCAGTGGCTCCAACATTGCCGTAAATGTGCAGGCCAATGGCCAATCCATTTCGTTCAACGCCAGTATTCAATTGCCCACCACCGGCAGTGCACCCTATCCGGCGGTGATCGGTATCGGCGGCTCCAACCTGAACAATGCGGCATTGTTGAGCCGGGGCGTGGCGGTGATTACTTTCCCTAACAATGAAATTGCCGAGCAAACCAACGGCAGTTCGCGCGGGCGCGGCAAGTTCTACACGCTGTATGGCAGCAATCACAGTGCGGGTGCGATGACGGCCTGGGCCTGGGGGGTGAGCCGATTAATTGATGCACTGGAAAAAACACCGGGCGCGAATATCGATGCTGAGCGTTTGGGTGTGACCGGATGTTCCCGCAACGGTAAAGGTGCGTTGATTGCGGGTGCACTGGACGAACGTATTTTATTGACCATTCCGCAGGAAAGCGGCTCCGGTGGCTCCGCAGCCTGGCGCGTCTCCGATGCACAGCGCTCAGCGGGACAAAATGTGCAAACCCTTAGCCAGATCGTGACCGAGAATGTGTGGTTCAGAAGCTCTTTCTCGCAATTCTCTTCCACGGCAACCCGTCTGCCGTTTGATCACCATCAGGTGATGGGCCTTGTTGCACCGCGCGCATTGTTGGTCATTGAAAATACCGATATGGAGTGGCTGGGTAATGTCAGTACCTACACCGCGTCCGTCGCCGCGCGGGAAATCTGGACGGGGCTGGGTATTGCGGATCGCATGGGCGTATCACAAGTCGGCGGACATCAACACTGTTCATTCCCGTCTTCGCAACAGCCGGAGGTAAATGCTTTCGTGGATAAATTCCTGATTGGCACCGGCAACGGCAATACCAATGTGGTGCGCACCGATGGTAACTTCAGCGTGGATCGCGCGCGCTGGATTAACTGGACTACACCGACTCTACAGTAAGGCAAACGGTGATAAAAGCCGGCATAAGTTTGCCGGCTTTTTCTGTTTAGCGGGTGTGGGTAAAACCAACAAAGGTTAACTTTCGCCACACCCATTCAAGCGGCCCATAACGGAAGTGCCGCAACCAAAACCACGCTAGTACCATTTGAATGATCCAGCACACAACACCCAGCAACAAGCTGGGAACTTGCCCGATAAAACTGTAGGCAGCCAATCCAAAACCGTAGAAAACCGGCACAAACACCAGGCTTTGTGCGATATAAAACGTTAAGGTTAAACGACCGGCAGGTGCAAAGCATAGCAACACCTTGCGAGAAAATTCGGCTTTGAACAGCAGCATAAAAATAACAACACCGGCCGCAATCAGCGCAAGGTTTTCGTAATAAGTGAAAACTTGCCCGGTGGACCAGCGTGACATCCCGGCGGGAACCGCATTCATTAAATTGTCCTTAAGAAAAAATACCGTAAGGTAAGCGATAAGCGCTGCGAACAAGTACTTCATCAATTGCGTTAACGCTATATCTGCCCGCTCAAAAAAACCGGTTCTGCCCAACACAGCGCCGACAAACATCAACCCGATAATATTCCACAAGCGTCCGGTTTCGATAAAAAACGCCCACTTACCCCGTTGCCCGTCAAGCAGATTGTGATGCAAGAGTCCAGGCAAGTCTGCGTGGGCAAAGGCTTCAAAATTAGCCGTCATCAGGCTGGGAAATATCGGCCCCGGATAAGACCAGTCGGGTACCAGGCTGTACACGATGATTAGGAGAATCTGCGGAACCTGAACCAGGAAAAACGCCGCAAACCCGATCAGCCAGCGAGTGGAAAGCTGGTGACTTAATACCAGTAAAAACCCGCACAGCGCCAACAACTGCAAAATATCCCCGGCGTACAGCACGCTGTGCAAGTACCCAAACACCAGCAACAAGGTAAGGCGCCAGCAAAAACGCAGGCGAAAATCCTGCCCGCGACGCTGGTAGTTATCCAGGATAATAAAAAACGATAAACCGAACAGCAGCGCAAACAAGCCATAGGCTTTACCGCCGAACAGGAAAAAGATCAGGTTATGCACCCAACCGGGTTCCGGCTTGTACCAATAGAGTTCAAAGTATTCCACCATGTGCACGATATAGAGCCCCATCAGGGCAAAACCGCGCAGGGAATCTGCCAGCATAATGCGGGGGCGTACAGGGGATTGGGTCATCTATTTATTTCCGCACAGGGTTATTTTTATCGTTGAAAATATTGGCACAGACAAGGCTGGCCAATCATCAGGAACCGGGAAATTATAGATCAGTTTTTGCGACTCAGCAGCCCATCCCTACCCACCTGCTTCTCAACCAGATACTTCCAGTATCGCCTCGGCACGTGGCGCAGATGCAATTTGATATTGCGCCGTTCCTGGATCGTAACCGACTGAAAATATTGCTTCCATAGCTGTTGATATTGATCCTCCAGACCGTCGAGGGAAGCGTTAACGGAGGCATCGGTAGCACCGGACAGAATGTCCGATTCCACATCAATAAACGACGTGTGTGTTAAATCGTAATACAGGCCGTAATGTCGGCGCGTATCGAAGATAACCCACCGTTGGTCGGCGTAGCGCCGTTGAAAATGATCGCCAATCAATGGAATCACATTGAAATCGGGGCTGATGACAGCGTAGTAAATATTGTTGGCGGCTTTTTGAAAACGTACGAAGGCGTGCATGCGGTGCACTTCGCGGCTGATCATCTTGCTGACCTGCGCACTGTAAAGCACATCCGGATTGGCGTAGTTTTCGAGAATATTGGGATCGTTCTGGCGTACCAGTAATTCCACCAGGCGATAAATACGCAGCTCTATTCCCGTCAGTTCGGACAGGAATAACTGATACACCAACTCCCCGCCCTTGCCATCTGAACGCGCGTCTATCCCTTTGATTACCCGCTCGGCTTTGGCAATATCCGTCTGTATCGGACGCAAGTCTTCGAGCAACGAGGCTTGATAGGTTTCCTGGTTAAGGATATCGGTCGGTTGGCGGCGGTCAGCAAAGCATTCAAAAATGGCCGTCAATAAACCATCGAAGCTCCCATCATAAAGATAGAGGCTCACAACTCACCCGAACAGGCTCAACTGCGGTGACTGCCGCGCGGCAGACTCGCTCGACAAAATCATCTGGCGTAACCGACTGGCTTCGTAATCCTTATGCTGATGCTGGCTACCCGGGCAGGTAATAAAAAAACGCGCGCGTTTAAGGGCGACCCCCATGCGCTGCAAATGATCCAGATTGAGCCGTTGGTGCACACGGGATTTCACAATTTTCATGGCGGATTTCACACCGATTCCCGGCACACGCAGGATCATTTCGTAATCTGCTTTATTGATATCCACCGGGAATTTTTCCGGATTACGCAACGCATAACTCACCTTGGGGTCCACCTCCAGATCAAGATTGGGGTGCGCTTCACTGACAATCTCGTCGACGGAAAACCGGTAAAAACGCAACAACCAGTCAGCCTGATACACCCGATTTTCCCGCACCAGCGGCGGCGCCTTTAATAGCGGCACACGATTATCCGTCGCGATGGGCACGTAACCGGAATAGTACACACGCTTGAGACGTTGTTGTTTGTAGAGGCCATCAGCAAGATGAAGAATCTGTAAATCGCTCTCGGGTGAAGCTCCCACGATCAATTGGGTGCTCTGCCCCGCTGGCAAAAACAGCGGCGTTTTCCTGATATGTTTTTTATCATCCTGATAGCGGTCTTTCTCGTCACTCAGGTAATTCATGGGCGTGATGATGTCCGGGTAATTTTTCTCCGGCGCAACTTTTTTCAAACTGGTTTCCGACGGAATCTCAATGTTCACGCTGAGCCGATCTGAATACAGCCCCGCCTCATGCAGTAGTTCAGGACTCGCACCGGGAATCGCTTTCAAATGAATATAACCGTTAAAGCTATGCTGTTGACGCAAGGTTTTCGCTACCCGCACCAGGCGCTCCATGGTGTAATCCGCGCTTTTAAAAATCCCGGAACTGAGAAACAGCCCTTCAATATAATTACGCCGATAAAAATTTATGGTGAGATCCACCACCTCTTCCACCGTAAAGGCCACGCGGCGCACATCATTACTGCGGCGGCTTACACAATAGGCACAGTCATAAATACAGTGATTGGTAAACAGGATCTTCAACAGGGAAACGCAGCGGCCGTCTTCGGTATAACTGTGGCAAATACCCATGCCATCCGAATTGCCCAACCCTTTATTGTGGTTGGCCCGCTTGCTGCCGCTGGACGAGCAGGAAGCATCGTATTTAGCGGCGTCGGATAATATCGTTAATTTTTCGAGGGTGCGGTTCATGGCAAACTACCGGGCATGAATATACTGTATGTAAATACAGTATATTCAATAACCCCTTGAGTCAAGCCGGTAAAGGATTAACCTCAATCGCAAATATAAGACGGCTCCTGCCCGTTCACCACTTCCCATATGGCTTTAAGCAAGGAGGTTTCGTCCCGGGTATCTTGTGACAATTCCCACATCATCATGCCGCACACGCGGTCGCTGGCGAGTTCGGATTTGACGCGGATAGTGGGAATGCCGTTGTAATAGTTGTCGCCGACGGAATCGGTGCAGGCGTTGGCGGGATCGGCAGCAACGTAGCTACTGTAAGTTGCCCAACTGGGGCGCGCATAAAAGGGAACGCCAAGTACGGTTTTTTCGCGGGACAAACCACGGTTTTCCCAATAATCAACGCTGGTAGTCGCATAAGTCACCGTGGAGTGATTGACCGCGTTCCATTCGTCGTACGCCATGATGTTGAGGAAGTCCACTTGATCAAACACGGTGCTCTGGATGTATTGGCCATTCCAATCGCCTTGGGCGATTACTGCAGCAGTCAAAAATTTATCGCCGCTCAACTCATCTAATGCCGCACGCAGCTCGGTCATCAATGCAGTGTAATCCTCGGCTTCTTCGTTGGAGCTGGGGTACTCCCAGTCCATATCGACACCATCAAGGTTATGTTGCACCACAAAGTCGGTGATGTTGTTGACGAAGGCGGTGCGGGTTGCGCTGTTGGCTGTGAGCTCAACAAACGCGCTGTCATCGCCATCATTCCAGCCACCCAGCGCGATGCCGACTTTCACACCCTGCCCGTGAGCCAGCAATACCAGATCACCCAGCTCGGCGATGCTTTCCGCGTCCAGCGGCTGCAAGCTGCCGTCGTCGTTGGGCAGCACGAAGGAATACATAATGTGGGTAAGGTATTGGTATTGGATGTCCTGCACATCGCCTTGCCAGGAAGGGAAGTAACCGACGATATGTTTGCCCTGCGGGCACTCGGGGTCAAAACTGCTGGAACTGCTGGAAGATGAACTGACCTGGTTGCTGGAACTGGAGCTATTGGACGAACTGCCGCCATCACCACTGCCGCCGCAGGCGGTTAATCCCAGGATGACGCAGGAAAGGAGTAAGTATTTCATTGCCGACCTCTGTTTTTTGTTTTACCGGGACCTACTTCGCCACCCGCCGACCCTGGCGCGACCGATCATGACAAAGCGATTACAGAGGGTGAATATAGGTGATATTAACTATCACTGACAATAGAGGTTTAGAGATAATAAGTATCATAATCGCGCAGCGGCTATCAACAGCGCTAACACAGGCTAACCGACCATGGCAGCAACAGCCTTTTCGATAGACTGTAGCGCGGCCTGCAATCTGGCCCGGGTGGTGCCGATATTCATGCGCATAAACCCCTGGCCCTCTTGCCCAAACACGACCCCGGGATTCATCCCCACTTTGCATTCCCGAATAAAAAAGTCACGCAGAGCAGAATCGGATAACTGCAAAGCGGAGCAATCGAGCCACAAGAGGTAAGTCCCTTCTATGTCGGCGCAGCGAATCTGCGGCAAATGCTCAGCAATAAAATCCCGAGCCATGGTTTTATTTTGCTCAAGGTAGATCATCAAACTATCAAGCCATTGATCGCCTTCATTGTAAGCTGCTTCAAATGCCGCAATGCTGAACGGATTGTTGTTACTGACATGCAAGAGGTCAAAAACCTTGTGCAAGGCTTTGCGGTGTTCCGGGTTGGGCACAATCAAACTGGATAAACCCAAACCGGGAATATTAAACGTTTTGCTCGGCGCAACAGCGGTGATGACGTTAGTGCGAATAAACTCTCCGAACTCGGTATCCAGGGTACCGATCATCGTATGGGTCACACCGGGATAAACCAGATCTGCATGGATATCATCAGACAGGATAATCAGGTTATGTTCTTTGGCGATGCGCAGCACGCCCAGTAATTCCGCCTTGCTCCACACGCGCCCGACCGGATTGTGCGGTGCGCAGAGCATCAGGAGTTTCGCGTGTCTTGCCTGGGCTTCCAGCGCTGCAAAATTGATTTCATAGCGGCCATCAATGCAGCG
>CAMLOU010000141.1 GCA_946481735.1 uncultured Cellvibrio sp. | reverse complement strand
TTGAACTTGAACTTGAACTCGATGAGGATATGTCGATCTTTTCTCGCATCAGCGTTGCGTAGCGAAAGCCAAGCTCCCGATAGGATTCCGATGTAAAGTGAGCCGCATCAAGTCCAGGTAAGCCCATTGCAGAAACAACATAGGCATTGTTGATTAAACCCGGCAATAAATTGATTTCGGTGTTATGCCAATGGCAACAGGACTGATAGTCAGCATAAAGTAACTCACCCGCTAGAAAGGGGACGTCTCCTATGCCGAGGTCCTGACGTAAATCAGTCACGATTTCATGAACCTGGTGTTTCCATAAAGGGTCTGCGGTATCACTTTCCCCCTGATGAAATATAATGCCTTTAATGACTCCCGCCTCTTGCGCTTTTTTAGCCATATCCAACAGCCAAGCGTAACCGCCATTAAATTGTGGCGGGATATCTTGTCCATTGCGCCCGATAGGTGCTGATTTTTGATACAGCTCAATCGCTGTTCCGGAGATGGCGCCTGGCACAAGCCCTATGGTGACTGTGCTTGGCATGTTGTCGGCCATGGTTTTGCCAAAATAATCACCCGGCCCCAAGCCGCTCCAGCATCGATTTAGCGGTGGAGACGCAACATACCAGTTGCCATAGGTTCTATCCAGATTAGTACAGTCCAGATTTGCCATCACCATGACACGCTCATTAATGACTCTGTCCTGGGCCTCGATGGGGGCCGCACCTTCCATGTTGGACTGCCCGAACATCAGGTAGATGTGGAAATTCGGATCTGGCGCGGCGGCCACTGACTTGCTTAATAAAATAAAGACTATCATCAGTAATCGAGACATATTAACTCCGCTAAAAGGGCAGGGTGTAAATTCACTTCAATAGTTTTTGCAGGTGCGGTTCAAGCGCCTCTGCCCAAAGGCTGTAGCCTTTTTCATTGGGGTGCAGCAAGTCAGGCATAATTTCTTTTGGCAAGACACCTTCTTGCGTTAAAAATACCGCATTGATATCTGCAAAAAATACGCGCTTGTTGTCTACATAGTGTTTAATGATTTCATTTACGCCATTATTGATCTGGCGCAAACCACCATCAGGTTGCTCGTCGCGCGGGAAAATAGCCAACAACAGCACTTTTGATTCGGGTAAGCGCTGGTGCAGTTCGGTCAGCAATTTTTTAATGCCTGCGGCGGTATAGGCGGGTTGTTCGTGACGGTGGCCGGTATTGTTGGTGCCAATCATCATCACCACCAGTTGTGGTGACATATTCTCCACCGCGCCATGCTGCAAGCGCCATAATACGTTTTCGGTTCGATCACCACCGAATCCAATGGCGAATGCATTGCGATCAGCGTAATGTTTTTCCCAGACTGGCGCGCCTTCGTTCTCCCAGCCTTGGGTAATTGAATCGCCAATAAACAATAGATCGATTTTTCCGCCTTTATCGGCAATTGCTTTTGCCTCTCGCCGTTTTTGTTCGTGACGTGGTAACCACCAATCGATGGACCACCATTCATTTAACATATCCGGTGTGATCGAAGCCGTTTTGTAATCCGGGCATTCAAGCAAATCCGCTTTTGGGGGAGCCTTTGTGAGTAGTTCAATATTCGCGATAGACACGCCACCCTCGCCACCGACGTCCAGGGCGAAAGGGGTGGTGGTTGCGCTGAAGTCGTCCTGGTCGTGCAGGAAGCACGTTAGTGGTACATAGACTTTGTTCCAACCTTTATCGCGTAGCGCTCGCGCTGCCATGGTAAAGGGTACTACGCGATTACAATTGTCGGATGTGCATTTCATTTTAAAAGAAATGCCGCCTTTATCGAACTTATCAATTTTCACATCCAGCGCCATCACGCCTGTTTTCATGATCGCCGCCAGATTTAACGGCGCACCCGTTTCCAGTGCCATGCTGGAATACCAGGTATCCTTCCAGTTAAACGTCAGTGCATCAGACGTCTTTTTTTTACGGCTAGTCTGTAGCTGAACATCACCTTTGGGTGTAACCGTGGATACACCATCGAATTTCTGTTGATGCCCTGCGCTTTCTACATAAATGTGTGAGTCTTTAAGGGGCTTGGTTTTATAAAGTGAAATGGAGTCTGCTGCGTGTGCCGCTATCGATAATGCAAGGCTGCTGAGCAAAAAAATACCACTGAGCTGTGTACTATATTTCATTCGTTGTTCGCTATTTTTTCTGATGAAGAGGCTGCATAAATAACGGTGATGCTTCTTGGTTGATACATCCAGCGGGATATTGAAATGACCAGCCATAAAAAGCCTCACCTGTGTTCACCCTCTCAGGATGAACACAGGCGAGCACATGCGTATTAATGCGTGAAGAAAATGCCGCGGCCGTTACCGCTAAAAAACACCCGGCCAACAACATTGTGATCAGCAGCCAGAGTGCCCATGCCGGCGAACTGGTGTTTGTCGTCATTGATACGCGTCCAGCTGTTGCCTCCATCCTCGGAACGGTGCAGGCCCCACACACCATCAATCACACCAATGACATATACCCAGGCAGAGTAAGCCGCACCGTCCGGTGCCTTACCCAGTGCGATTGAGGTCGCGCCGTACACCTCGGGAATCTGGGAATCGGAACCCCAAATCGATTCGGCGGCGTTCAGTTTGGTCCAGGTCACGCCGGAATCAAGCGAATGGAAAATACTGTGACCATCAACCAGCCACACATCGCCTTCGGCATTTGGATTCACCGCCATGGACGCGGTACCAAAGAATTCAGGGCGTACACCGAGGCTTGTGAACTGATTGCTGGCGGTGAAGGTATGGCCACCGTCTGTTGAGTAGAAGAATTTGGGGGTAGGCCCCCACCAACCGCCGCCCGAATCGTAGGCATAGACTTTGTCCGGATTCTGGCGATCGGCGACCAGGCGATAGCTGCGCCCCCAGCCATTCTCCAGCTCTGGCAAGTCGGTGTAGGTCCAACTGGTCCCGTTATTGGTGGTATAGGCGGGTATCGCATTACTGGGTGCCCAAATGACATGATTGGGTTTCGTTACTGCCACGCTGGCAAAATCGTTTTGATTGGTCAGCCCTTGTGGATGAAGTGTTGGAAACGCCGTCCAGGTCGCGCCTGAATCCGTTGAATATAAAGCACCAGGATTCGAGCCGCCCCAGTGAGCACTACCGATAGTCGCGATATAGGAAGGTGTATCCCAGGCCATATCGGTACTGATACCGTTCTTGAATCTCGCGCCTGTGGTGCGGACAGGTTTAACCGACAAATCGGTATGCACCAGCGTGCCTACGTCGCCCGAGCTATTCAACAGGCTATAGGAGGCTCCAGGTGGTGGAGTCATGAGTGCCAGGGTGGCAACCTCTTCAATGCCATTGACCATTTCACTCCAGGTTGGCTTGGTCGCAGAAGCATTTTTGGTTTCCCACACCCCACCACCGTGCACCACCAGAATGTGCTCAGGGTTACCCGGATTAATCTCGATGTCGTCGAGCCAGCCGGTAAAGTCCATATCCGCCGGAATGCGCGGTGTAGATGAACCTATCTCGCGCCAGGTGGCCCCCGCATCGTCTGAAAATTGCACGGTGGGTTTGCCTTCCCATTCCCCCCAGGAATTAGTAATACCCAACGCAATACGGGTGGACGAGCCAGTCCCATACACGGAAACACCACCTATCCCAAAATTGTTTGTATAGCTTTTGAGCGGCGTCCAGTTAGTGCCATCAAACTTGTAAAGTGTTGCCGGGCCTTCTGCACCGGGTCCAGTGGTTTTGGTAAAGGCAACGTACATCATGCCGTCCTGGGCGCGTACCCAGTGAGGAATGTGATAATCCAGCACAGGTGTCGAGACACCGGTCCAGGTTGTACCGCCGTCAGTTGATTTGTACACCCGGTGGCTCAGGCCTGCCAGGGTGGCATAGTCCGGGGCGATGGCGGTGTAGATAGTCTGCGTGGCGCTGCCGCTTCCCGTGGTAGACGTATCAAAGATCACCTGCTGCACACCGATGGAAGTGAGGAGATTCCCGTTCTCATCTTTGGCAGCGTCGATCTGGGATTGGGTCATCTGCAGCGAGGACAGCGATTGCACTTGCTGCCAGTTCTGCCCATGGTCAGTACTCTTCCACAAACCGGCGGTACGGGAGCCGTAGAACAGAATTGAAGGATCATTGGGGTCAACCATCAGGCGCTCACCAATCGCGCGACCCCTGTTGTTAGAACCCACCGGGAATGGCAGATCGACAAACTGCCAGTTATCACCGCGATCAGTGGATATATACAAGCGCCCAAGGTTGGACAGGCTGTTCGCGGTAACGCCCGTGGTCATATACACACGCCGGTCATCGGTGGGGTCCAATGCAATGCTTTCGGCACCTTGGTAGGCGCCTTCGGTTACGCTAAAACCGTCGGTCAAGGGGACCCAGACGGCTGCCGATGCATCCCACCGGTATGAGCCACCAATGTCTGTGCGCGCATAGAGAAGATCCGGCGTAGTGGGGTGGAATACCAGGCCGGGCACGTAACCCCCGCCACCGTATTTCACATTGGTCATTACTATTGATGATGGCTCGCTGCTTGCCTGGCTTGAGGCGCTGCTCTCACTGGTGTTTACCTGTGAGCTGCTATTTGAACTTGCTGATGAAGCCACGCCCATACTACTGGATGAACTTGGTGATAGTGATGAGCTGGATGATGGGGATGAGGCGGGTGGGGATGAATTGTCACTGCCACCACCGCCGCATCCAACCATCATTCCACTGGCAAAGGCCAGGCATAAGGAGAGCATTATTTTCGATTGAGTCATGGTGTACCTTTATTCGTTATTAGTAAGATTCGTTATTAGTAAGCATGTTGCTTCCTGGTAAGAAACTCGCGAAGGTCGGCCGTATTCTTTTATAAAGGTGCCCATCAACCGTTATCTAAAACGCGAAAATTTATTGCACTGGTCTATTCCTGTTATTTTTTTTTAGAATTTTGTTAGTGCCAATCAGAAGGGCGCGCCAGCCAGGCCAGCCAGAGAGCTACAAAAAGATATCTGCTTGTCCGAGCCTGCATCGTCGTGTCTACATCCTGTTCCGCTGTGCCTGCACAGCATCATCCTGCCGATGAATATAGTGGGGGCGCGGCTAGCCAACCCCGAAACTACCGCAAAATCAAAAAAAACTTGTACTTTTTGTGTAGTAATAAATTTTTTTAGAAAAGCGTTATTCGAATCTCATTAGCTTTCAATAGGATAGTCGCGACCGTTCTGTATCCAACGAGGTTACAGCCGGAGAGGGGTTTCTATTAACAATAACTATTGAGATACGCCTTATGAGAATAATAAATACCTGCATCCTGCTTTGTGTCACTTCGCTGTTGCTTGCTTGTGGTGGTTCGGGAGAGGGTACTGAATTGCGTTCAAGCAGCATGTCGTCATCGGTTGGTGACAGTTCATCCAGCCTTGCCGCCTCATCGACAGGTGCCAGCTCATCAGTTAGCGCCGGGCTCTATCCCAACTACAACACTAATCCAGTTGCCCCGGATTCGGCTGGTATGGACAGTGATGCAATGCAAATCGCCAGCAAGATAAAAATGGGGATCAACATTGGCAACACGCTGGAAGCGATGGGTGGGGAGACCAACTGGGGCAACCCGGCAATTTCTGCGGCATATATGAAGCTTATCAAAGACAGCGGTTTTGATGCGGTTCGGCTGCCAGTGGCATGGGATCAATATTCGAACCAGGAGACAGCGGAAATCAGCGCTGATTGGCTCAACCGTGTGAAACAGGTAGTGCAATACGCTGTAGATAACGAGCTTTATGTCATCGTTAATATTCACTGGGATGGTGGTTGGCTGGATGAAAATATCAATGCCGACATGCAAGCGGCCACGAATGCCAAGCAGAAGGCGTTTTGGGAGCAAATTGCCACCTACCTGCGCGACTTCGATGAGCATCTGCTTTTTGCCAGCGCCAACGAGCCTCCAATAGACGAGGGCGACACCGAAGGAATGGCGATCCTGGATAGCTATCATCAAACCTTTGTCGATACCGTTCGCGCCACAGGCGGAAAAAATGCCTATCGCGTACTCGTGGTACAAGGCCCCTCGACAAATATCGAAACCACTTATGATCTATGGGAGCAAATGCCGAATGATAGTGTGGTCGGCCGGCAGATGGCTGAGATACATTTTTATGGTCCTTTCAATTTTGGCTTAATGGAAGAAGACGCTGATTGGGGATTGATGTCTTACTATTGGGGAGAGGGTTTTCATTCCACAACCGATACCGAGCGTAATGCAACCTGGGGTGAAGAGGACTGGGTTGATCAACAATTTGATTTGATGAAAACCAAATTTGTCGATCAGGGAATTCCGGTGGTGATGGGTGAATATGGCGCTATTCTCCGGGATCACCTCAGTGGCGATTCGCTTACGTTGCATCGCGCATCGCGCGCTTACTTCCACCTATACGTTACTGAACGTGCCAATTCTTCAGGCATATTGCCCTTCGTGTGGGAGATTGGCTACAGCCCCTTTCCATTATTCGATCGCGCAACGCCTGCTGTAGCAGACCACCAACTTTTAGATGCGCTGTTAATGGGTGCCGGGAAAGCGAGTAGCAGTGCATCAAGTACATCCAGCTCCAGTTCATCGATTTTATAAAAGATCAGTTCCAATTAATGGTTTTCCTTTGCAGTACTGGAAGGATTATCAGGATTTTATTGCTCCATATTTTTTGGCATAGGAAAAATCATGAAGAGCGTCGCAGGATGGCTCTAAAAATTGTTGCATTAAGATAATAGTTATAAAAGTTATGCACACACATAAACCTAAATCAGGCGGTATTTAGCATGTCAAATAATAACAGCTATGGTTGTTTCAAAAAAACATTGCTGGCAGCCAGCATTATGGCAGTTGGTTCTGCGACCTATGCTGCAGAACCATCCCAGGTTTCAGCTGCAAAACAGAATGAGGATATCGAAGAAGTTGTGGTGTCGGGCATTCGTAGAAATATCGAGTCAGCACAAGAGTTGAAGAGAAACGCAAACACGGTAATCGATTCAATCACGGCCGACGAACTAGGTGATTTTCCGGATAAATCGGTCGCCGAAGCCTTGATGCGTGTTCCCGGTGTAATGGTTGAGCGTTTCGCAACGCGCACAGACACAGGTGCATTCTCTGTTGAGCCGTCGGGAGTCCTTATCCGGGGGCTTCCGTTTGTACGAAGTGAATTCAATGGCAGGGATAGTTTTAGCGCAACCTCCAGTCGTGGTTTGAGTTGGGGGGATGTTTCTCCGGAGTTGATGGGCGGTGTTGATATTTATAAAAGCCAAACCGCTGAGCTGATTGAAGGTGGTATCTCCGGTGTGGTCAATCTGAAAACGCGCTTACCGTTTGACCACGATAAACGAATGAGCGTCCTTACCGTCGCTGGAAATTACAGCGACCTGTCAAAATCGAGCACACCGGAAATCTCAGGCATTCATACAACTCGCTTCGATACGGCTGTTGGGGAATTCGGGGTCATGGCTAACTTCGCCTACTCGGATGTAGATGCCACATCGCAGAGCTCCAGGATGGCCCGGGTCAACCGTTTCAGAGACGTTTACGCAGAAGACTCGCTGTATTTTATACCCCAGGGTGTATCTTTTTCTGATGGTGAATATAGCCGGCAGCGCACAGGTGCGGCGCTGGCGCTCCAGTGGCAAGACAACGAAGGCCGTTTTCTGGCAACGCTTCAGTACAATCGCTCCCAATATGAAAATACGGCCGAGAGTCGAAGTATCGGGACCAGCTGGGCAGGTTTGGGTAGCGCTGATAGCCTTTTTCTGGAGATCACCGAAGGCGGGACAGGCTCGGGTGCCATTGTGCGGCCTGCCGAAGGCACGGAACCCTTTGCGTTTTCTGATGATGGTTTATTTGCGCACGGCACCATCGTGCAGGATCACGGTTGGTGGGGCGCCAATAATGCTGCATCTGCGCTGGTTGCAGCGAATGCCAATGGTGAACCGCTGGTTGAAACCTGCGCGAGCCTTGATGATTGGGCAGGCTGTGGGGAGGGAGCAGTCCTTACCCCATACATTGGTGCGAATTTTGAAACTGGCGCAGACGTGAGTGATTCAAAAAGTGTTACGGAAGATTTCGGATTTAACTTTAAATGGAATGTTACCGACAGACTCCATGCCAATTTCGATGTGCAGTACATCAACTCTACTTTGGACGAATATCGCCTCAATAGCGGGTTAAAGAGCTGGGCAAATGCCGAGATTGACTTGCGCAATGATCTGAACCGAGTGACCTTGCACAGTCCTACCAATATCAACCTGTTAGACGCAGGGCAGGGTATCTATGCCAATCCCAACGGTTATTATCCAAGCCATGTTCTGGAGTTTCTTGGTGATAACGAGGGTGAGGAATTTGCTACCAGAGCAGACTTTATTTTTGATGTCGATTCGGGCTTTGTTGAGCGCATAAAGGCGGGTGTGAGATACGCTGATCGTGATCAACAGGTCAACCAAGCAAGTGGATGGCATGCCATGTCTACTTCCTGGAACAATAATGCAGCCTGGTTCAACATTGATAGTCCTGCTCACACAGGAGAATTCGATGGTGAGGAATATACTTTTAACGGCTATACCGATGCCTGGATGGTCGATAAATGGAGATCGAATTACGGCAGCGTGAGCATTGCCGATGGCAGTGAGTTATTTGTATTCCCGAATACAGACACCATGCGGGACTGGAAGTACACCAATAGTGCTGCGGCGACGGGCCAACCGGTGAATGGTTTTATTCCGATATGCTCCAATACCGGAACGCGTATAGATGAAGTTGAAGGTACCTGTTTCCGTCCCAACGAGTCATTAAACGTGACAGAGGTATCTGAAGCGTTTTATGTGCAAATTGATTTTGGTGGAGACGATCTACAATTATTTGGCCGACCTGTCAGCGGTAATATCGGTGCTCGCTATGTGAAGACGGATGTAACCAGTGTCGGTGGAGAGCAGTTCCCCGAATACGACCTGGCAAGTCGCCCTTGTGAAGCAACTCAACCATCAGATCCGGACGCACCGGAGACCCGCCCTCCAGTACCGAATACAGTTACCTGCTATCTGGATGGTGATGATATTGCGTTTATGAACAATGGAGGAAATCTCGGAACATCCTCGGCAACGCATCACAATTTACTACCGAGTTTGAACGTCAAGTACGACGTAACAGACAATTTTGTAACGCGTATAGCGGTTTCAAGAGCGATGTCCAGGCCGGATATAGGCAGTCTGCGAAATTATATTCGTCTGGCCGCTGACCTGCCCAGCGTTAATGATGAGTCGGGATCATTGTGGGTAAAAGACAGTAATGGAGAAATTGTTGGCGCTAACGTCAGTTACCGCGCGGATGCTTCCAATCCATTTTTGAAACCGACCATTGCAGATCAAGCGGATATCAGCTTTGAATATTACTCCGGTCCCAACAGTGCATCATTAGCACTGTTTACAAAATCCTTTGATGATTATATCCAGACCGGAACCTATATTCGTGAGATGACCAATAACGGCATTACAAAAGATGTTGTGATTGACGGGCCAGTGAATGGCGATGGTGCTAAAGTCCAGGGCCTTGAAATACAGGGAACACATTTATTTGATTATTTGCCAGGTGCCTGGGGTGGTCTCGGTGTTCAGGCTAACTATACCTACATTGAGAACAAAGGAATCCAGAATACGGGCGTCAATAGTTCATCGGAAGACGGTTCCAGTGGTTCCAGTGGTGCATCGGATCGCGTGCAGGTGGATCAGCTGGAAGGTCTGTCCAAAGACGCCTACAACGTCAGCATGTTCTATGAGCGAAATAAACTGTCTGCACGGTTATCCTATAACTGGCGTGCTGAATATCTCGTGACTGTGCAGGACTGTTGTATTGGAACGCCCGTTTGGCAGGATGATTATGGTCAACTTGATGCATCCATTCGCTATCGTATTAACGATATGGTTGAGCTGAGCTTGTCCGGAAGTAATCTGACCGATGAAAAGGCTTTATTGACGCAGCAGATGGAGAATAGCTCAGACGGTGGCAAGCGTTTGAAGTATTCCATCAACCAGAGTGATACCCGGTATACCCTGAGTCTGCGGATGCAATTCTAGGTCGGCCACTGATGGGGCTAACATCTTCCAGTGTTAGCTCCATCTTTTTGGAGTCAGTTATGCAGCAACCTTTTACGATAATAATAGTGGGAGGCGGGACAGCGGGTTGGATGACAGCGGCTGGTATTTCGTCGTGCTATAAAGATCGATCCCGCTTTCAGATTATTTTGATTGAATCTGAGGACATTGGAAGTGTTGGTGTCGGTGAGGCAACCTTACCCTCAATAAAAAGTTTCAATGATCAGCTGGGTATCAGTGAGCCGGAAATGATGAGGCGAACCCAGGCAACGTTCAAACTCGGTATTAAATTCCTGGACTGGGGGCGGACAGGAAATCGTTATATTCATCCCTTTGGCCTTTATGGCGGCCCTAATAATACCTCCGAATTTTATCAGTGCTGGGCTCAGACAAGCACAAGACGATCAATTCCTGAGCTCGCACGATATTCCTTTGCTGTTCAATTATGTGAAAATAACGGATTTAAATTTCCATCCCAAAATACTCAAGATGTCGCTAGCACCTTCTCCTACGCGTATCATTTTGACGCGACCTTATATGCCCGGTTTTTGAGAGAGATAAGTGAGAATGCGGGTGTCCGCCGGATCAATGGTATTGTTGATGCCGTCCGGAATGATCCGGACACAGGCAATATCACGTCGGTTGTTCTGAAAGATGGGCAGGAATTCAGTGGTGATTTCTTTATAGATTGCTCCGGGTT
>CAMLOU010000140.1 GCA_946481735.1 uncultured Cellvibrio sp. | reverse complement strand
TTTTGGCAACCACCGTAGATACCATGGCATCGCCGGTAATATTCACTGCAGTGCGAATCATATCGAGCAAACGGTCGACTCCGACAATCAAGGCAATACCTTCCAGCGGCAAGCCCACCTGATTTAATACCATCGCGAGGGTCACCAGGCCAACGCCGGGAACGCCGGCAGTGCCGATGGAGGCGAGGGTCGCAGTGAGAATCACCAGCAGATAGCCGCCCAGGCCAATGTCGATGTTATAAGCCTGCGCAATAAAAACCGTGGCTACGCCCTGCATGATGGCCGTGCCGTCCATATTGATGGTAGCGCCGAGGGGAATACTGAAAGACGCTACTTTGTTGTCCACGCCCAGATCGTTTTCGACGGTGCGCAAGGTGATCGGCAAGGTGGCATTGCTGGAGGCGGTACTGAAACCGAACACCATCACCGACCACATCTTGCGAAAGAAAATCAGCGGGTTTAAGCCGCTCAATAATTTCAGCAGCAAACCGTAAACGCCCAGGCCGTGTAAGAACAACACCAGCAGCACCGTAAAAAAATACAGCGCCAGATCGACCACCGCATCAATGCCCAGTGACGAAAATAATTTCACCAGCAGGCAGAACACACCGTAGGGTGCGATGTGCATCAACAGCAGCACCATCTTGATTACCACAGTGTTGAGGTCGTTGAAGAAGGCTTGCAGGTTTTGCGCGGCGGGGGATTCGCTGCGGGAGATGGCAATGCCGAACAGCAGGGAAAACACAATCACCTGCAACATATTGCCCTCGGCCATGGCCTGGATCGGATTGTCCGGAAAGATATTGATAAAGGTCTCTTTCAAACCCGGCGCATCAATCGCGTTGAAACCGGTGGCCATGGTCAGGTCCACATCTTCACCGGGCTGAATCAGCGAGGCCACCAGAATGGCGAGAGCAATGGCCATGGCAGTCGTCAGCAAATACAAGGTCACCGTCTTCAATGCCATAGCGCCCATACGACTGTGGCCGCCGAGCGCGGCGCTGCCACACACCAGCGACACAAACACCAGCGGGACGACCAATAATTTGAGCGACTTGATAAAGATCTGGCCCACCGCGTCCAGAAATCCGTTGATCAACACCCGATCAAGCCAGGCGCCCCAGGCCGTTACCGGCAAACCGGTATCCGGATCTATAGCGATAATCAGGTTAAACAAAATGCCGACGATAATGCCGAGGATCATGCCCAGCAGGATTCGGTTGGTGAGTGTCATCCTAGCCTCGATCGTTGTTATCAGTGGTGGGGTTTCAGTCAGGTGGTTGTTGTTATTGTGGATTCAGCGCGTCTTTCAACGCTTTACCGGGCCGAAACAACACACTGCTGCTGGCGGCGATTTGAATGGTATCGCCGGTCTGCGGGTGGCGCCCCTGGCGCGCGGCGCGATGGCTTCTTACAAAACTGCCGAACCCCACTAGCGACACCGATTCATCGCGGCTGAGTGCATTGGTAATGTGTTCAATCATGGCGGATACCGCCGCATCCGCCTTGTCGCGGCTCATATCAGTTTGATCGGCAACCCGATCGACGAGATCAGTTTTATGCATGGCAAGGGCCCTCAAGTATCGATAGTCCTGACGCGGTAGTGGCAGGCTGGACAAACGGGAGTGTACCCGCTCAGATCGCCGGGGGGCAGTGAAAACGGCAGCTTTTTGTTGGTCGGGGTCGATTGCCGGCCAATCTCCCGGTGCCAACCTGCTAGAATTCCGCGCTGGTTTGCCGACATGTGTGACAGGAGCGACTTTTGGGGTTATCGATAAATGGCCGGGTGACATGGCAGCCGCTGGCGCAGTGGCCCAGGGCGCAACGCCCGGAGGCGGTGCTGTGTGACTGGTTACTGGACAAAGGCTCACTCACGGCGCGTCTGGTGGCTCGCAGTCACGGTCATTTTCATGTCGAGGTATTGCGCCAGCAGATCGCCCGGCCGGCCTTGTCGGAATGGCGTTGTTTGAACATGGGCCGCTCGGGGCTGGCGCTGATTCGCGAAGTGGTATTGTGCGGCCACCAGCAGCCCTGGGTATTCGCCCGCAGCGTGCTGCCCCTGACCAGCCTGACCGGTAGCCTGCGGCACTTGCGCAAACAGGATGCTCGTCCGCTGGGGGCCTTTTTGTTCAGTCAGCCACACTTGCAGCGCAGTGCCATTGCTGTGAGCCGGCTGAAACGCCATCATGGCTACGTACCGGAACCGCTCACCAGCGATAAGCCCTTGTGGGGGCGGCGCTCGGTGTTTTACCTGGAGGATAAACCGCTGCTGGTGAGCGAAGTCTTCCTGGACGCGTTTGTCGACACCCTGGCCTCGCCGCCACCCTTGATGTCCACCCATCGTCAATAACGGACAACAGAATCTGCTATGACTCAACCTAGCCAACGCCCCGCCGCTAAACAACCCGCTTTATCTATTGGCCAACGCGCCCGCCTGTACTGGCAATTGATGCGCATGCATAAACCTATCGGTGCGCTCTTGCTGTTGTGGCCCACGCTGTGGAGCCTGTGGCTGGCTGCCGATGGCGTGCCGCGCTGGGATGTGCTGGTGATCTTTGTGCTGGGGGTGTTTGTGATGCGCTCCGCCGGCTGCGTAATCAATGACTTCGCTGATCGTAAGGTGGATGGCCATGTCAAACGGACCCGTGAACGGCCACTGGTCAGCGGACAAGTATCGGGTGGCGAAGCTATCGCCTTGTTTATCGGATTGTGTTTACTGGCCTTTGGCCTGGTGCTATTAACCAATCCCCTGACGATCCAATTGTCCGTGGGGGGTGTGTTACTGGCGTTTTGTTATCCCTTCATGAAGCGTTACACCCACCTGCCGCAGGTAGTGCTGGGCGCGGCCTTTGCCTGGGCAATTCCCATGGCCTTTGCCGCCCAGAGCGGGGCGCTCGGTGTGGAAGTCTGGCTGCTCTATACCGCTGTGGTGCTGTGGACCGTGGTCTACGATACCTTTTATGCCATGGTGGACCGCGACGATGACTTGCGCATCGGGGTGAAATCCACGGCCATCCTGTTTGGTGAGCAGGACCGCCTGATGACGGGCGTGTTGCAGGCCCTGACGCTTTACGCCCTGGTGATGGTCGGTTCGCGCTTCGAGCTGGGCACCTTTTATTACCTCAGCCTCGGCGTGGCTGCTGCGCTGTTTGCCTACCAGCAATACCTGATCCGCTTTCGCCAGCGGGAGGCATGTTTCAAGGCCTTTATGAACAACAATTGGGTGGGCCTGGCCATCTTTATCGGGGTGGTGGCCGATAAACTCTGATAATTTACCTGTGCTGCTGGTGCTGCGTTGAATCCTGTGCTGTCATAAAGTTGTAACACAGGGCTTATTTAATACGCTTGCAACAATTGCTCTCAGCCATCAGCGGGTAACAGGTAGGAATTATGAGTGGGCGTAAAATCTTGATCGTCGATGACGAGTCAGCCATTCGCGACATGCTCCGGGTCGCACTGGAAATGGCCGAGTATCAGTGTATCGAAGCCAGCAATGCACAGGACGCCCATGCGTTGATTGTGGATGAAAAGCCTGACCTGATCCTGCTGGACTGGATGATGCCCGGCACCAGCGGTATTGAGCTGGCGCGCCGCCTCAAGCGCGACGACGTGACCGCCGATGTACCCATCATCATGCTCACCGCCAAAGGTGAGGAAGACAACAAAATCCAGGGCCTTGAAGTCGGGGCCGACGATTACATCACCAAACCCTTCTCCCCCCGCGAACTGGTCGCCCGCCTGAAGGCGGTATTGCGCCGCGCTGACCCGCAGGTTAATGGCCACCCTATCACCGTGCAGGGTTTGTGCCTCGATCCGGCCAGTCACCGGGTGACAATCAACAACCAGGCGGTTGATATGGGGCCGACGGAATATCGCCTGCTGGAATTTTTCCTCACCCACCAGGAAAGAGCCTATACTCGCAGCCAACTGCTGGACCATGTGTGGGGCGGCAACGTCTATGTGGAAGAGCGTACGGTGGATGTGCACATCCGCCGCTTGCGTAAAGCCCTCACCGTCGACAACCACGAAAACCTGGTCCAGACTGTGCGCGGTACCGGTTATCGTTTCTCCACCAAGGCCGACGCATAATTCAGACCGGTTAAAAACGCACAGGCGTTTTCAACAAGACCGGTGGGCAGAAATTTTTATATCCCGCGCGAAGAAAAGTCATATTTCCACGCGATAGTGAGTGAAAATATTCTGCTGGAGATGGTTGTGAAAGAGGCTCACTATTTTGCTGCAAGGTTTTAGCGCCGAACTCAAGCGTCTGTCGATCTTCGTCGCGATCTGTCTGTTACTGGGCTGGCTGACCGGACACTTATTGCTGGTATTGGATATCGGTGTTCTGGCGTATCTTGCCTACATGCTCTGGCAAATGTCGCGGCTCAATCGCTGGCTGCTGCGCAAAAACGACGAAGAGCCGCCCGAGGCCACCGGTATCTGGGGCGACCTCTTCGACAATATCTACCACCTGCAACGTCACCAGCGCCAGGAAAAGGAAAACCTGCAAGCGGTGATCAACCGCGTGCAGGAAATCACCTCTGCATTGAAAGACGGCGTGATCCTGCTGGACTGGCGCGGTCACCTGGATTTCTGGAACCCGGCGGCGCAACGGTTATTGGGTTTTCATACCAAAGACCAGGGTTTGTCGGTCATCAATTTTATTCGTCACCCGCGTTTTGTCAGTTACTTTGAAGAAGGCAACTACAGCGAGCCGCTGGAATTACCCTCACCGCGTTTTTCCTCCAAGCAACTGCAATTTCAGATTACCCGCTTTGGTAAAAATGAACGCCTGATCCTGGTACGCGACATTACCCAGATTCATAACCTGGAACAGATGCGCCAGGATTTTATTGCCAACGTGTCGCACGAGTTGCGCACGCCGTTGACGGTGATCAGTGGCTATCTGGAAACCCTGGCCGACAACAATAATCTGGGCCCGACCTGGCAGAAACCCCTGCAACAAATGCAACAACAAACACAACGCATGGCATTGCTGATCAATGACCTGTTGGTGTTATCAAAACTGGAAACCACCGAGGTGGGCCACAACCAGAAACTGATTCCGCTGGAGCCGTTGCTGCATTCTATTCGCAATGAAGCTGTGGCATTGAGTGGCGATAAAGAACAGGAAATTACCCTGACCTGCGATGGCAATATTCAGTTACTGGGGAACGAAAAAGAACTGCACAGCGCCTTCTCCAACCTGGTGGTTAACGCCGTGAAATACACCCCGGCCAAAGGCAAGATCGCCATGCGCTTATGGAGAGATAAACAGAATTGTTATTTCGCCGTCAGTGACAATGGGCCGGGTATTGAAAATAAACACATCCCCCGCTTGACCGAACGCTTCTACCGCGTCGATGCCAGCCGCAACAGCAGCACCGGCGGTACCGGTTTAGGCCTGGCCATTGTTAAACACGTGCTGTTGCGTCACGATGCCGAGTTAAAAATTACCAGTGAAGTGGGTAAAGGCAGCGTCTTCACTTGTGTGTTTCCGCTTCATTAATAATTGTCGGGTTACGCTTCGCTAACCCGACCTACATAAGCGCCATACCCGTAGGTCGGATTAGCGCAGCGTAATCCGACGCGGTCTTTCAGTCGCAAACCAATTTTTTCGAAGAGGCATTGTAGGGTTAGCCGAAGGCGTAATCCGGCATCAATCGTTTTTATTCGGAAAGAAGACGCTACGCAACCAATTCCACCAGCCATTGTTGGCCAGCATATACCGATCCAGCTCATCCTGATTGTGGTAATAATGTTCTGCATCGCGAAACATCAATTCGCGTTTCAACATCCGGCGGTGCGGATTTATTTTTTTAACCACCCGCGCTGGGTTGCCCGCCGCGACCACATTCGCCGGAATATCTTTGGTTACCACCGAGCCCGCGCCAATCACGCTGTTCTCACCGATTGTTACACCTTTCAATACCATCACACTTTCACCCAGCCAGACATTGTTCTCCAGCACCACCGGCCTGGTGCAGCGAAACGGGCGGATACGGTTGTACACATGGTGCCAGTCGCTATCGCTCACATACACGTTGGCGGCCAGCATACAATTGTTGCCGACGCGCACGGATCGGGCCGCTGAAATTCTGACGCCGGGAGAAATCAAACAATAATCACCCATCACAATTTCACCCTGCCCTTGCTTGCCGGACCAGGTTGTCAACCGAATTTTATTGTCCGTGGCGGCAATAAGATGGGCATGATCACCGATGCGGATATTGCGCCCGAATAATTCCAGGTGACGCGGGTGTGCAATCTCCAGATACTGTCCCGCTGCATCAAATTGCGGGCGAATAATATGTTTAACGTACCAGCGATTGCACAGGGTGCTGATACGTTTTATCCAGTAAGGTTTGGTATTACGACGCACAGGATATTTCCATGGAGTTGACGAGCGTTGGTGTGATGACAGTCGGCAAAAAAATTTTCAACTGTTAGAATGCCGCGCAATGTCATTCAGGAACGCGATTATGCCCGTCACTTTGCCTCTGGATATCGATAGCGTCAAAGGTTTTCTTGCCGCCGAAGAAGGTGAGGCGCTTTATCATCATACCGCGCAAGCGGCACAACACGGTCCGTGTCTGGAAGTGGGCAGCTATTGCGGAAAATCCACGGTGTACCTCGGTGCTGCCTGTAAAGCGGCCGGTGCGGTCTTGTATGCGGTGGATCACCATCGCGGTTCGGAAGAACATCAGCGCGGCGAGGCATACCACGACCCCGAACTCTATGACGCGCGCGCCGCATTAATGGACAGCTTCCCCAGTTTTCGCCAAACACTGATCCGCGCCGACTTGCTCGATACGGTAATCCCGATTGTCGCGCCATCTCAACTGGCCGCCCGCCAATGGGCCACACCGCTGGCCATGGTATTTATCGACGGCGGCCACAGTATGGACGCTGCATTAACGGATTACCGCAGTTGGGCCGGCCATATCATGCGCGGCGGCCTCTTGGCGATTCACGACGTCTTCCCCAACCCTGCCGACGGTGGACGCCCGCCCTATGAAATCTGGAAATTGGCACAAGCTTCCGGTTTATTTGAAGCATTACCGTTGGTACAAAGTTTAGGTGTATTGCGCCGGATCTAGGCGCTGTAACGATTATCCGAAGGACTGATGTTGCGGATTTTTTTGCTTCTGCATTATTTTTATGAATTGGTATGGTGACGTCGGGTTACGCGGCTGTGCCGCTAACGCGACCTACGGGCACCAAGTAGGTCGGATTAGCGCAGCGTAATCCGACAACTCCCCAAACTCGCAAACCGATACCTGTTACTGGTTTCTTCATTGATCACTCCTGCATAATTCCCTCACGCCGGGGGCCTCGCTTTACCCTGGCGTAAAAAATAAGTGAGAGAAATAACAATAACCTACAGGTAATCCTATGAAACCTTTACATCAATCTATGGTGCGCGGTCTGCTGCTCGCAGGCTTGGCGCTCGGTATCAATAATATTTCCCTGGCACAGAATCTCGGCAGCAACCTGGCGCTTACCGGTCCGGGCGCCGGTGCGGACGGTTCCGGTTTCAGCAATACGAAAACGGTGCGTGACGGCAATATCAACACCGTCTCGCAAGCGAGCGGCACGAGTAACCAGCGGGTGTCAGTGAAATGGAGTGATGCACAAACCTTTAACACGGTGGTACTGCGCGAAGCCGGCAACCGCGTGACGAGCTGGCAATTGCGCAATCATGAAACCGATGAAGTCCTATCCACCGGCAACGCCATCGGCGCAAGCAGGGTGATCAACCTCGGCACGGTAAGCATGAAAAAAATCAGTTTGTATGTCGATGCCAGCGCGGCACCGGCAATTGCAGAATTTGAAGTGTATAACGCAACCGGCGCTGCAAGTTCGAGTGCAGTATCGAGTGTTATAAGTTCTGTTCCCGCATCATCCAGTGCGCCGTCCTCCAGCGCAGCATCAATAGTTTCCTCTTCCGTTCCGCCAGTGTCCTCGTCGAGTGCCAGCAGTGCGCCGTCAGTCGCGACCACCTACGAAGCGGAAGATGGTGTGATTACCAGCGGCGCCGTGGAGTTTAATCACAGCGGTTACACCGGTTCCGGTTTTGTTAATTATGATAATCAGGTGGGCAGCGCACTGGAGTGGACGGTTTATCAGGCCAGTGCCGGCAGTGCAACCCTGACGTTCCGTTTTGCCAACGGCACAACAGCAGATCGCGCGATGAATATTCTGGTCAACGGTGCATCGGTAAACGGCAATATGTCATTCCCTGGCACCGGTGCCTGGAATAGTTGGACAACCCGCAGTATCAACGTCAATTTGCAAGCAGGGGCCAACACTATCCGCACCCTGGCGACGACGAGCAGTGGCGGTCCGAATATGGATCACATGACGGTATCCGGCGCTGCAGCAAGCAGCGTGTCGAGCAATTCCAGTAGCAGTGTGGCCAGTGGTGAAGTATTGGCTTTTCCCGGCGCGGTCGGTTTCGGTCGTCTGACCAGTGGTGGGCGTGGTGGCGATGTTTATATCGTGACCAACCTCAATGACAGCGGTGCCGGTTCGCTACGCGACGCGATTACGTCAGCCAGTGGCCCACGCACGATTGTGTTTGCGGTATCGGGCAATATCCTGTTGCAATCCAAGCTCGATATTAAACGGCCCAACCTCACGCTTGCCGGTCAAACGGCGCCAGGCGATGGCATCACCGTTGCCGGTTATCCGGTAACGGTTAATGCCGATAACATCATCATTCGCTATATGCGCTTTCGTTGCGGTGACTTTAATGCGTTGGCCGAAAACGGTAAGCCCGCTAAAGGTAATGGCGACCTGAAAGGCAGTACGGCGGGCGCACTGGACGTGCTGGAAGCGAACAACGTGATCATAGATCACGTATCAACGTCCTGGGCAATCGATGAAACCTTGTCGGTAACCTATTCAAATTATGTAACGGTACAACATTCTATTGTGTCGGAAAGTTTGAATGACTCTTATCACGATAAAGGTAACCATGGTTTCGGTTCGCTAATTCGCGGTAACGGTGAAGGCGGCAGTACGTTTTATCGCAACCTGTATTCGCACCACGATATGCGTAACCCCGGTGCAGGCAGTAATCAGACAACCCCATCAATAAAAGGCCAACTGGATTTTGTTAACAATGTTATTTACGGCTGGGGTACGCGTTCGGGTGAAGCAATTGGTGGTTCGGCGGGCGGTATTGTGGAGATCAACTATGTTAACAATTATGTGATCGCCAATAACGATTCACGCAATGCCAATTCCGTATGGGATGAAGTCAAGACCGAAGGCATACTGACCTATCAATCCGGTAACAAACTTGATAACAATATGAACGGGGTGCGTGATGGCGTGGACAATGGTTGGAGTATGTTCCCGAATTTTACCAGTGCGCAACGTCGCAGCTCACGCTGGAATTTTCCTTCGGTACCGACGGTCAGTGCCGAGCAAGCCTATGACGATGTGTTGAATCAGGCCGGTGCGTCACTCGCGCGCGATGCGATTGATGCGCGTGTTGTACAGCAAGTTCGCAATAATACCGGGCGCATCATCGACAGCCAGGATGAGGTCGGTGGATTGGTTGCGCTTTATAGCGATGCCGCACCAGACGATAGCGACAGCGACGGTATGCCGGATGCGTGGGAACAGCAGCAGGGTTTGAATCCGTTTAACGCGAATGATCGCAATGATCATTCATTGGATTCGATGTATACCAACCTGGAAGTGTATTTGAACAGCCTGCTCTAAACGTGACGGTAGTGGGTAATCTGAACGGAATCAGATTGCCCACAATCCTGGTTGTTTATCGAATAACCCAGATCAACGCCAGACCACCCGCCACCGAATCCGTTGTTTCCACCAACGGGCTTTCCTCAAATTCTGCGCCGCGCAAGTTATCATAGCGAATAAAAAATGCGATGCGGTAATGGTCAATCGCGCGACTCATTGCCCAGGAATTACTCCAGCCGCTGTAGCCGGCGTCGGCTTCAAATTCCGGGCGCGCTGCGGTAGCGTATTCTTCCGCAACGGTGTAGTAGTGATCGTGGTAATCATCACTGGCGTAGTACACACCGGTGCGAAAAGTGAAATTCCATTTTTCAATTTCAGTGCGAAAAGCGAGTTGCGGATGGACAAGCCAGCCGACATAGTCGGTATCGCCGCCGCCCACGGCAACAACACCGCGCAACGGTAAATGCATCATCCAGCCTTCCCGAAAATTATCGCCGGTTAAATTAATATTCAACGCCGGCCCGAATTCAACGGTGGAGTAGAGTTTTGGCATACCTTCACGCAATGTATTTTCATCGCTCTCTGGCGTAATGGAGGCGCTCATGCTGAGGTTGAATTCAAAATCATCGCGGGTGAATAGTTTTCCGCGCACGCCGTCGCGGTCTGTCTGAATGTATTTGCCGCGATAAATAAAATAGGGAATGGGGGCAACATAATGGCTATATTCTTCGGAGCCGCGATAGTCCGGCCCGCTGATGGCGCCGACGCCGATACCGGCTTCCCAGGTTTTTACCGTGGCTGCGGAAGACGCTTTGGTTGTGGGTGTTGTTTCCGGAATAGCGTCATCCTCGGCTGTTTGAGCGCTTGCCGCTTGGCTGATGAAACACCACAACAATAAAGCCCTGATTGATAAATTCATGAATAACCGTTCCTGAAGAATTCAGCGCAGATCATAGAGTCAATCGGCTGCAAAACAAAGTGCGGGGACGAAAGGAGGTGAATCTGCTATCCTGCTTACCCGTTTCTTTGCCGCTAACCACCGAGCTTATTGTGACCACAACTGCTTTTTCCACCTTGCCCCTCGCGCCGGCCATGCTTGAAAATCTTGCATCGC
>CAMLOU010000139.1 GCA_946481735.1 uncultured Cellvibrio sp. | reverse complement strand
TTATGCGGTATCCTGCCCGGCAGTTCATTGACAACCAAGACTGATCACCCAATGCCCACGGTTTTTCTTCAGGTCGCTATCCCTACACCGCTACGTCGTCGCTTCGATTATCTACCGCCGATGGACATCTCACCGGAACAGGCAATGCAACTGCAACCTGGCACGCTGTTGCGTTTACCCTTTGGGCATCAGGAAGTGATTGGTGTATTGCTATCCGTAGAAAAGGAAGCATCCGTAGCGCCTGGCCAATTGCGCCACGCGCTAGCGATCATTGATAGCTCGCCAGCGTTTATGCCTGACATCCTGGCATTGTGCCTGTGGGCCGCCGATTATTACCAAAGCCCTGTTGGTGAGGCCTTACATACCGCATTACCGGCGCTCTTGCGCCAGGGAGAAGTCGCCCGGTTACGCACAGAAGCTGTCTATCGCCTCACAACGGCGGGCAAAGGTCTACCGGCGGGGAGTTTGAAACGTGCGCCGCGACAATCCGCTCTGCTGGCTGCGCTGCAGGAACACCCCTATTTGACACGCGGTGATCTACAAGCACTTGAGATACCCCTTACCGCGATTAAACCTTTGGTGGATAAAGGCCTCATTACTTGCAGTGAGCAAGTACTTACACCCGAGCCGATTCAGACTATTCTGCGCGAACAGCCATTGACCTTGAACGCGGAGCAGGCAGCGGCACTGGAACATATCTCCCTGAACCAGTTCCAGGTATACCTGCTGGATGGCGCCACCGGCAGCGGTAAAACCGAAATCTACCTGCAAACCATTGCCCGCAGTCTGGGCCAGGGCAAGCAGGCGCTGGTATTGATCCCGGAGATCGGCCTCACGCCCCAAACCTTGCAGCGGTTCCAGCGACGTTTTGCCGTGCCGATTGTCGCGCTCCATTCCGGCCTCAATGATCGTGAACGCCTGGATGCCTGGGTGCAGGCGCGGGACGGAATTGCCCGAATCATCATCGGCACCCGTTCAGCCATCTTCACGCCCTTAAAGGAGCCGGGCATCATCATTGTCGATGAGGAACACGATAACTCCTTCAAGCAGCAGGACGGTTTCCGCTATTCAGCCCGGGATCTCGCCGTCATGCGCGCCAGCCAGCTCAAGATTCCGCTATTGCTCGGTTCTGCCACGCCAGCGCTGGAAAGCCTCAATAATGCTCAACAAGGGCGCTACCAGTACTTGCGCCTGACCCGCCGCGCCGGTGCCGCCTTACCACCCAGTATCCACCTGCTCGATATTCGCGCGCAGCCATTACATGAAGGCTTTGCACAGGAGACCTTGCAAGCCATTGCTGCGGAAATCCAGGCGCGCCACCAGGTGTTGATCTTCATTAACCGGCGCGGCTACGCCCCCACACTGGAGTGTCACGACTGTGGCTGGCTGGCCAACTGCAACCATTGCGACGCGCGCATGACCGTTCACCAGCAGCCGCGCCATCTGCACTGCCACCATTGCGATCACCAACGTCCGATACCTTCCCGTTGCCCCCATTGCCATAGCCATCAGTTACAGCCACTGGGGCACGGGACGGAGCGCAGCGAAGCAGCGTTACGCCAATTATTTCCGCACACGCGGATACTGCGGGTTGACCGCGATTCAACGCGCAGCAAACACGCCATGCACCGCTTGCTGGAGGAAGTACAGGCAGGTGAACCCTGCATTCTGGTGGGGACGCAGATGCTGGCCAAGGGCCACCACTTCCCACTGGTCACCCTGGTGGTGATTATTGATGCAGACGCAGGCTTGTTCAGTACTGACTTCCGCGGTCCCGAGCGGATGGGGCAATTGCTGCTACAGGTCGCCGGGCGGGCCGGGCGCGCGGACAAACCGGGCAAAGTCATCCTGCAAAGCCACCACACCGAACACCCGCTGGTGCAAACCCTGATGTTGCAGGGCTACCACGCGCTCGCCGAGTTGTTGTTGCACGAACGGCGGGTCACCCAATTGCCGCCTTATCGACACCTCGCGCTGCTGCGTGCGGAAAGCAAGCGACCGGAACTGGCTGTCGAGTTCTTGCGTCTGGCGCGGGCGCAAGCTGAACAGTGGCAGCCAACCAGCCCTCACTTTACCTATCTCGGTCCATTGCCGGCGATGATGGAGAAACGCGGCGACCGCTTCCGCTATCAATTGCAATTCAACAGCGCCCAACGCAAAACCTTGCAGCAACTCCTCACCCAAGTCGCCGCTCATTTGGAGGGCGAGCCACTAGGCAAACGGGTACGCTGGTCTATCGATGTCGATCCGCAGGAAATGAGTTAGGGTGGCATAGTGACTCACCTGCACCACGCAAGTACAATTGCGCCCACCCTGAGTTTGATGAAGTTGCCATGTCCCGAGATTACGCCAAAAAAAATCGCTCCCCCAATCGTCGTCGTGCACCGGCCAAACCCGCTGTGCCGGGATGGGTATGGCTATTAATTGGCGGTGTGCTGGGTGCGTTTATCATGTTCCTGGTTTACCTGGCCGATGTCGTGCCACCACCAGCCAAAACGGAACAACCTGCCCCAGAAAAACCCAAGGTGACACGCACGCAAACCGAAGAAGACGTGCCCAAGCCGCGCTTTGATTTTTATAAATTACTGCAGGAAAGCGAAGTCATCGTACCCGCCACTGAGCCGGCCCAAACAGTGGAAAAAATTGCACAACCCCAGCCGGATTCCATGGAGTACATCCTGCAAGTCGGCTCGTTCCGCAACGATGTGGATGCCGATAAATTACGCGCACAACTTATCCTGCTGAACCTGGATGCGCGTATTGAAAAAGTGACCATCCGCAACGGTGAATTATGGCATCGCGTCATCGTCGGCCCGTTTCAGGACCAATCCCGTCTGGCCAGCGCGCGTTCCACTCTGGTGGCGAATCAATACAATGCCCTCATGTTAAAACGCGACAAAAACGCGGCGCCCTGATCCCGGGCCGCCACCCCTAAAATAATCTGCTTGAAATTACCCACCCCGCCCCCACTTTTCAGGGAATCCCTGCGGCTAACGGCCGCAGTCCGCAACAGCTCAACAAAGGATTTCCCCTGTGACCACAATTCTCTCTGTACGCCGTGAAGGCCAGGTTGTGCTTGGCGGCGACGGTCAGGTTTCTCTCGGCAACACGGTGATGAAAGGCAACGCGCGCAAAGTGCGCCGACTCTATAAAAATCAGGTTATCGCCGGTTTTGCTGGCGGCACCGCCGATGCCTTCACCCTCTTCGAGCGTTTCGAAGCCAAACTTGAATCTCACAACGGCCAGTTGGTGCGCGCTGCTGTGGAGCTTGCCAAAGACTGGCGTACAGACCGGGCGCTGCGGCGACTGGAGGCGTTGTTGGCCGTAGCCGATAAAGAAGCCTCATTGATCATCACCGGCAACGGTGACGTTATTCAGCCGGAAGACGACTTGATTGCTATTGGCTCCGGTGGTCCTTTTGCCCAGGCAGCGGCGCGTGCGCTGCTGGAAAATACGCACCTGGATGCACGCAGCATCGTAGAGAAAGGTTTGCATATTGCCGGTGATATCTGCGTCTTCACCAATCAGAACCACACCATCGAAACACTGGAATATTAATTTTTTGGATACTGATTATGTCCACCATGACACCCCGTGAGATTGTTCACGAACTGGATAAACACATTGTCGGCCAACAGGAAGCCAAGCGCGCCGTAGCAATTGCACTGCGCAATCGCTGGCGCCGCATGCAGGTACCCGCCGATATGCGCAGTGAAATTACACCCAAGAATATTTTAATGATCGGCCCGACCGGTGTCGGTAAAACCGAGATAGCCCGCCGGCTGGCCAAGCTGGCCAATGCGCCGTTTATTAAAGTGGAAGCCACCAAATTTACCGAAGTCGGTTATGTGGGCCGCGATGTTGAGTCCATCATTCGCGACCTGGTGGATGTTTCAATCAAGATGCACCGCGAGCACGCACTGAAGACCGTACAACATCGTGCAGCAGAAGCGGCGGAAGAACGCATTCTCGACGCTTTATTGCCGCCGGCACGTGGCGGCGATCCAACGTTGAATAATGAATCCGGCACGCGCCAGGTATTTCGCAAAAAACTGCGCGAAGGCGAGCTGAACAATAAAGAGATTGAGATTGATCTGGCGGCTACGCCGGTCGGTGTTGAAATCATGGCACCACCCGGCATGGAAGATATGACCAGCCAATTGCAGAATATGTTTTCATCGTTATCAAGTGGCAAGACCAAAAAAACCAAACTGACAGTGAAGCAGGCGTTCAAGCAGTTGCAGGAAGAAGAAGCCGGCAAACTGGTTAATAACGAAGACATTAAAGCGCAAGCCATCGAAGCAGCCGAGCAAAATGGCATTGTCTTTATTGATGAAATCGACAAGGTTGCGCGCCGCGGACAAACCTCCGGCGCGGATGTGTCCCGCGAGGGTGTGCAGCGGGATTTATTGCCCCTGATTGAGGGCTGCACCGTCACCACCAAACACGGCATCATCAAAACGGATCACATTCTGTTTATCACCTCCGGCGCATTTCATTTAAGCAAACCGTCAGATCTGATTCCGGAATTGCAGGGGCGTTTGCCGATTCGTGTCGAGCTGAGCGCGCTAACCCCGGATGATTTTGAGCGTATCCTTACCGAGCCTCGCGCTTCACTGACGGAACAACAGCAAGCATTGCTCGAAACGGAAGGCGTGACTATTCAATTCACCAAAGACGGCATACGTCGAATTGCCGAGACGGCATGGGAAGTGAATGAGCGCACCGAAAACATCGGCGCGCGTCGGCTGCACACCATCCTCGAACGTTTACTGGAAGATATTTCTTTTGATGCGGGCAATGATAAAACCCGGCTCGAAATTAACGCGGCTTACGTTGATGAACACCTGGGTGAGCTGGCTAAAAATGAAGATCTCAGTCGTTATATTCTGTAAAGCAGGGTGAGCGCCGTGGTTCCCTCCAAGGTTCAATTGCATAAACAATCCAGAACGCTGGAATTGCATTTTGGCACCCGGCATTATCAACTGGGTGCCGAATATTTGCGAGTGCATTCACCCAGCGCCGAAGTCAAGGGACATGGGCCGGGTCAGGCGGTTTTACAGTTCGGTAAAAAAGATGTGGGCATCAGTGGCATTGAACGTGCCGGTAACTACGCGTTAAAAATTCTGTTTGATGACGGCCACGACTCCGGCATCTACACCTGGGATTATCTTTATCAGCTTGCCGTCGAACAGGAACACAAATGGCAAGCTTATCTTGACGCACTGGCTGCGGCGGGCAAAAGCCGCGAGAAAGACACCAGTGTCGTCAAGTTTGTCTAATGCTTCAGGCCGTTGGATTCCAGTAAAGCACAATCAACAAAATCCCCAAGGCAATGCGATATACCACAAAAGGTTGCATACCGATCCGGTTGATAAACGCCAGGAAGTAATAAATACACAAGTAAGCGCTGATACCAGAAACGAGCGTTCCCACAATCATTGCCGTCCAATCCACCGCAACTTGCGCATGCACCAATTCGTTGGTCTCTACCGCGCCGGCAATGATAATCACCGGAATGGATAGCAGGAAGGAAAAGCGCGCAGCAGCTTCGCGGGTAAAGCCCAACATCAATGCCGCCGTAATCGTAATACCGGAACGCGATGTGCCGGGAATCAAAGCCAACGCCTGAGCACAACCCACCCAGAAGACGTCCCATTTATTCATCTGGTATTCACTGCGCGAACCGCGATGGCGCCAGTCGGCCCACGCCAACAGCAGGCCAAAGACAATCAGACCGAAGGCCGATACCAGCGGTGAGCGCATCGCGGTAGCCACCAGATCTTTAAGAAAAAATCCGGCAATGCACACCGGAATGGTGCCGATGATAACGGCCCAGGCCAGACGGCTGTCTTCGGAAGATTCGCGGCGGGTAATAGACGCGAGCCAGGCATAAAACATCCGTTTGATATCGTGCCGGAAGTAGATCATCACCGCCGTCAAACTGCCCACATGCAGCGCCACATCAAATGCCAGCCCCTGATCAGGCCAGTCAGCAAAGATAGGAACCAGTAATAAATGCGCCGAGCTGGAAACCGGTAAGAACTCGGTCAACCCCTGCACCAATGCCAAAACAACTGCCTGAATTAAATCCATAACGACTACTCGCCATTGGTTGGTAAAAGCGGAGCAAGTCTGAAATAAAACGCCAGTATTTGCAAACCGCCTGACTAAAGATTAAAAAGGGCAATGATTCACAATAAAGATGGTCGAATCACTGGACAATAATGCGAATAGCATACTTTACCCCGAGGACACTTTTATGAACCCACAACTGGCGAGTATACCGACTATGTCCCGCTCTCTTTTGCATTTTTGGCTGCTCGCACTGGTATTGATCATGTGCGGATGCGCCAGCACCAAATACAATCAGGACTTCAAACCGGGTACCGACTTTAGCGGGCACACTACTTACAACTGGCGTAATACCTCATCAGAGATCCCGGGTGTCAGCGCGCAGCAACTCCAACGACTGGCAGATACCCAACTGGCCAGCCAGGGATTCAGCCGCACCGAAAGTAATCCGGGCCTGCTGATTGATATGACGGTGGTATCCCGTATTCGTACCGGCTCCTCTACTGGATTGGGATTGTCTATCGGCCTGCCGATTGGCCGGCACGGCAGCATCGGATTGGGTGGAGGCAAAAGCCTGCCCAACGACAAACAGGAGGGCATCATCATCGTGGATATCACCGATACGTCTACCAACAATTTAATCTGGCGCGGCAGTGCGGAAGCTGTGCCGCTGCAACATTTCTCGCTAAGCAATGAAGCAAAACTCGCTGAAGTGCTACGCAAACTCCTGATTCAGTATCCGCCCAAATAATGTGATCGCGCAGCTGATCAGTGATCAGCTGCGCAAGCCACTTATGACATCCGTTTTGCTCTCTATTAACACCCATAGATCGACATGGATACTGGTCGTGTTGTCATTGATCAGTCTGGAATCCTATCGACTCTGGAGCCAGGGGTTTATCAGTACCTCCGAGCAGGGGCTGCTGGAAGTGGGGCAGAGTATTTTTTTACTGCTGGCTTGTCTGTTACATAGCTATCACAGCCATACCAATAAAACAGACCCGCTCTATCGTTACCTGCATGCGGGGTTGGGGCTCTTCTGCCTGGCGTTACTGTTACGCGAATTTGATATGGATAAACTGGGAAATCAGGACAACCATTGGTGGCGTTATGTTGAATGGTTGGTGCGCGGAGCGACACTGTTGGGAATCACGGCTTACGCCGGGAAATTGCTCAGGCACCCGAATATAACCCTCACTCGCCTGACATCGTTAGCGGCGACGCCGGCTTTTGGTTTTACCGTTTGGGGAGCCTGTTGTTACCTTTGTGGTTGGCCATTTGATAAATCTATCTTCGACCTTCCGCCAGCGTTATCCGTCTGGGCAGAAGAAACGCTGGAACTCAATGCAACGATTTTATTTTTCTGTGCAGCCTGCACAAGATCCTTTCACACCGATAACTCATTGCTGCCGAATTTTATTCACGATGGCCGTGGTTGAACAACTGTCAATAAAACTTAGTACCTTGACACTGCCACCATAGTCTTTGACGATATCGCCCCCGACGACTTGATGCTCGCGATAGTCACCGCCTTTTACCAACACATCCGGTTTCAGGTTGCGCAGCAAACGCTCCGGCGTATCGTCTTCAAAATATAAAACCCAGTCCACCGCTTCCAGCCCGGCCAGGACCGCCATGCGACGATCCACGGGATTGATCGGACGACCTTCACCTTTCAAGCGCTTTACTGACGCATCGCTGTTGATGGCAACAATCAGGCGATGCCCCAACTTACGCGCTTCTTCCAGATAACCAACGTGACCTGCGTGAATAATATCGAAGCAACCGTTGGTGAACACGATTTTTTCACCGCGTGCGCGTGCGTCCTCTACGGCTTGCAACAATTGTTCTTCGCTGACAACACCGCGCTCAGAACCTTGCTCACCCTGTAAGGCAAAACGCAACTCCGGCGCACTAACCGCTGCGGTACCCAGTTTGCCGACGGCTATCCCGGCAGCAAGGTTCGCCAGGGCCACGGCTTCTGTTATGGGTTGGCCCGATGCCATCACAGCGGCAACAACCGCGATGACGGTATCGCCCGCACCGGTCACATCAAACACTTCGCGTGCACGCGCGGGTAAATGCAATTCCGGTTGATTAGGACGGAGCAAGGTCATGCCCTGCTCACCGCGCGTTACCAGTAGTGCTTGTAAATCCAGCTCCTGCATTAACGCACTGCCTTTACTAACCATTTGTTGCTCGCTGTCACAACCGCCCACAACCTGCTCAAATTCCTGCAGGTTGGGTGTGAGCAAGGTTGCACCGCGATAACGGGAAAAATCCTTGCCTTTGGGATCAACCAATACCGGAATGCGACGCATGCGCGCCATGGCAATCAGCGCCTGACAATCCTGCAAACTGCCCTTGGCATAATCGGACAATACCAGCGCATCCATCTGCGGCATGATAAGGCCGGCTTTTCGCGCAAATTCATTGCTGTCCCGCGCATCAAAGGACTCTTCAAAATCCATACGCAGAATTTGTTGGTGCCGACTGATAACACGCAGTTTGGTAATCGTGGGTTTGTTGCGGGAAATTTGAAAATCCGTATGGATGGATGCTGCTTTTAAACGATTCTGTAACACAATACCGGCATCATCATCACCGATGGTGCCGATCAAACAGGCCGCTGCGCCAAGCGCGGCAATGTTGAGCGCAACGTTGGCCGCACCACCGGGACGCTCTTCCGATTGACTCACCTTGATCACGGGAACCGGCGCTTCCGGCGAAATACGCGATGTGTTGCCATGCCAGTAGCGATCCAGCATAACATCACCTATAACGAGCACGCGCGCGCGATCAAAAAAAGGCATGGTCAGATTCATGATATTTCCTTTGGTTTTATCCCATAAAACCTGTTAGTCAGAGAACCGCTGCACCTGTTACACCTATTGACAGTGGCTCACCATATCCTGTGCTACCCGGCGTAATTTATTCAGCAGGTTTACTGGCATCCTGCAGTTCATCGCGAAATTGCATCGAATACAAATTCGCATAGTGTGCGCCCTTGGCCAGCAGCTCGGCGTGAGTACCCTGTTCTACAATCTCACCTGCGTCCATCACAACGATGCGATCGGCCCGCTCAATCGTGGACAGGCGATGGGCGACCACAAAGGTGGTGCGATTTTGCATGACGCTTTCCAGCGCCGCCTGAATAAAACGTTCGGACTCGTTATCCAGTGCGGACGTTGCTTCATCCAGAATCAAAATCGGTGCATCTTTCAGGATGGCTCGCGCAATGGCGAGACGTTGCCGTTGACCACCGGATAACCGCGCCCCACTTTCACCAATCATGGTGTCAAACCCTTGCGGCAGTTGCTCAATAAACTCTGTCGCATGCGCCAGGTCCGCCGCACGGCGAATCGCGACCATGTCCCGATCCGTCAAACTGCCGTAAGCAATATTGCCGGCCACCGTATCATTGAACAAGGTGACATGTTGATTTACCAAGGCGATTTGTTGGCGCAAATTGGCCAAGCGAAAATTTGCCAGTGGAATGCCATCGATGGCGATTTCACCCTGGTCATAGTCATAAAAACGAGCCAGCAAATTGACGAGCGTTGACTTACCACTACCGGAACGTCCCACCAGGGCAATGACTTCACCCGGCATCACATCAAGGTTGATATCTTTCAGCGCCGGTTTATCACTGCGGGCGTAATGAAAATATAACTGTTTAAAACTGACCTGACCCTGAACGCGTTCGACGGCTTGCGTACCGTCATCACGCTCGGGCGCCTGGTCGAGCAAGCTGAACACGCTGTCCGCCGCCGCAACCCCTTTAAGAATAATCGGGGCCACTTCACCCAGGCGGCGCATGGGTTGCAACATGGCACCCACCGCAGTCATGTAAGCCACAAACTCCGCCGGGTTACCCAGCTCCATCACATTCAGCGCAAGATAAATCAAGGCCGCGATTGCAAATGCAACAATCAGCTGAATCAAGGGCGTATTAGCCGCCGCCGTTACCACGATCTTCATGTTCTGTTGGTAATTTTTTTTGCTCGCCGCTTCAAAGCGTTGCCTTTCATAATCTTCGCCGCCGAAGCTGCGCATCACGCGATAACCGGTAATCATCTCGCTGGTGACCTGGGTGATATCACCCACCGTGGTCTGCACCTTGGTACTGAGCCGCCGCAAACGCTTGCCCACTGTGGTCACCAATGAACCAATCAGCGGCGCAATCAAAATAAACACCAGCGTCAGTTTCCAATCGGTATAAAACAGATAAGACAACAAGGCGATGACGGTCAGCCCCTCGCGTAACAATATTTTTATCGCATCCGTCGCGGCGGCGGTCACACCATTGATGTTATAGGTGATGACCGATACCAGATGACCGGAGCTTTGATCATCAAATGTCATACTCGGTAAACGCGTCATATGGTTGAACACTTGCACGCGTAAATTGTGAATGACACTGAAGGCAACTCGCGATAAAAAATACACGCCGGCAAACGCGCCGATGCCACGCAGCACCGTCAAACCAATGACCTGCAAGGGCACCAGAAAACGATCCTGCGGATTATTATTTTCAATAATGCTAATCAGGTTTTCGAGAATCTTGATAAACATCGTGGTGGATGAAGCGTATATCGCAAAACCCACAATGCTGATCACAAACATCAAACGGTAGGACTTAAGGTATGACAGCAACCGCAAATAAATTTTCAGCGCTGATGTTTCCACAACCGGTTGTGCGGTGTTTTTTTTGCCTACCATAAATCGCCTATTTCCGAGGGGAAACTCTACTCGCCCGTCGTGA
>CAMLOU010000138.1 GCA_946481735.1 uncultured Cellvibrio sp. | reverse complement strand
ATGCAACAACAATACGCCATCCACCGGACGGCCTTTTCTACGGGCCATCAGCTCTTACCGGCCTCATCATCGTCACGCTCTGCCTCATCATCGTCCTGATGATGTTCCCGATCTTCGGCAATCGCCCGATCAATCAGGAACGACAACTCCTGACCACGAATCGCCGATTTGTCATAGATAAACTGCAACTTGGGTACCGTACGCATGCTCAGCTCTTTCGCCAGAAACGTACGCAGAAAACCCGACGCCTTGTTAAGCACGGCCGCCGCATCAAGGCTGGCTTGCTCATCCTGCATGCCGACGAAGGTGACGTACACCTTGGCGTAGGCCATATCACGGGTCACGGTAACGCCATTGATATTGACCATCCCCACCCGGGGATCGCGGATCTCTTGCGGGATCAATTGTCCCAGCAACCGCTGAATAGCATCCGACACCCGGTCGGAACGCGTAAATTCTCTAGGCATAGCCCTAAACCTCCATTTGCCGATTCCTACGCCAATACGCGGTCGACAAAAATAACAACGCCCCGAACACCGGAATGGCTGTTCGGGGCGGATGCAGGCAATCAGCTATTACAGCTGACGCGCCACCTCTTTAACTTCATAGACTTCGATCTGGTCGCCGACTTTAACATCGTAGTTCTTCACGCCGATGCCGCATTCGAGACCGTTGCGCACTTCGTTGACATCGTCTTTAAAGCGACGCAGGGATTCCAGCTCGCCTTCGAAGATCACCACGTTGTCACGCAGTACACGGATCGGCTTGCTGCGGTAGACCGTACCTTCCACCACCATACAACCGGCCACCTGGCCGAATTTCGGTGAGGTAAAGACTTCGCGCACGTTGGCGATACCGACGATGGTTTCAACCCGCTCCGGATCAAGCATACCGCTGAGGGCCGCTTTGATCTCATCCAGCAATTGGTAAATGATGCTGTAGTAACGGATATCCACACCTTCGGTCTCAGCCACCCGACGGGTCGCCGCGTCAGCGCGGACATTAAAGCCCACGATGATGGCACCGGTGGTCAATGCCAGGTTGACATCATTCTCGGTGATACCGCCGACACCGGAGGACACTACGTTGACCTGCACTTCTTCGTTACCAATATCGGCCAGGGAAGTCAGGATCGCCTCCAACGAGCCGCGCACGTCGGCTTTGACAACCACAGACAAGGTCTTCTTCTGCCCGGCATCCATCCCGGCAAACATATTTTCCAGTTTGGAGGCCTGTTGGCGTGCCAACTTGTCCTTCCGCTCTTTCTCGGCACGGAACTGCGCCACTTCGCGGGCTTTGCGCTCGTCCATCAGGACAACAAAGTCATCACCGGCACTGGGCGTGGTATCGAGCCCCAGGATTTCAACCGGTGTTGACGGGCCAGCATCTTTTACCTGCTGACCGCGCTCGTTACTCATGGCCCGCACGCGACCATAGCTCTGGCCAGCCAGTACAAGGTCGCCATGCTTGAGCGTGCCCTGCTGGATCAGCAGGGTGGCAACAACACCGCGACCTTTGTCCATACGGGATTCAATGACCACACCTTTAGCGGCGGCATCCACCACTGCGGTGAGTTCCAGCACTTCCGCTTGCAGCGAAATAGCTTCCAGCAATTCATCGATACCTTGACCAGTGTGGGCGGATACTTCCACAAACTGGGTATCACCACCCCAGGCTTCCGGAATCACACCTTTGGCTACCAGTTCGTTCTTGACGCGATCCGGATCAGCACTGGGCTTATCGCACTTGTTGATAGCCACAACCAAAGGCACTTCCGCTGCACGCGCATGCATGATGGCCTCTTCGGTCTGCGGCATAACACCGTCATCGGCCGCAACAACCAGGATCACCACGTCTGTTGCCTTGGCACCACGGGCGCGCATCGCAGTAAACGCGGCGTGACCGGGGGTATCCAGGAAGGTGATCTCACCACGGCTGGTGGCCACGCGATAGGCACCGATGTGCTGGGTAATACCACCCGCTTCTCCGGCGGCCACCTTGGCTTCGCGAATATAGTCAAGCAACGAGGTTTTACCGTGGTCAACGTGACCCATAACGGTCACCACCGGCGCGCGAGGTAACAGCTCACCCTCTGTTTCCAGGGATTTCTCCAGCGCGTGCTCGATATCGTTCTCACTGACCAGGTTAGCCTGGTGCCCCATTTCTTCCACAATTAGTACCGCCGTATCCTGATCAATGGTTTCGTTCATGGATGCCATAACACCCATCTTCATGAGGCGCTTGATCAGCTCGCCCACTTTGACCGTCAGGCGTTGGGCCAGCTCGGATACCACGATGGTTTCGGGCACATCCACCTGATGCACGATCTTGGTGGTTGGCTTCTTGAAGGCGTGTTTGTTGGACGCTTTGTGGTTTGCCCGCACACTGCGACGGCGTGCTAACAGATCCAGATCCTCACCATCGTCACCTTCCAGCTCCAGCAGATCGACCTTGGCACCCTTCTTGGGCAAGCCTACTTTCTTGGTCGCTTTACCGGCGCGCTTGCGGTGCTTGTCTTCTTCATCAAAATCTTCTTCACGACGGGTTTCGCGCTTGCGACCGTGTTTATCATCACGCTCAGCGGCTGGCGTTGCTACCGCTGCCGCCGCCGGCTTGGGACGCGCGGGGCGAGCAGCGTCTTCTGCGGTTTTGGCGGCCGGTTTCGCTTCTGTTGTGCGTGCCTGTTGCTCCAGGCGCTTGGCTTCTTCACGCGCAGCGGCCTCCGCCTTGCGCTGAGCCTCTTCCGCCATACGCCGCTCTTGTGCAGCGCGACGCTTCTCCTCAATACCATCGGTAAAGGAGGAGCGGCCCATTGTCGCTTCCGCGTCCGGTTGTGCAGCTTCTACCACCGGCGCTTCTTCGATGACTTCCGGCTCTGGCTCGGGGGCGGGTGCCGGCTCTTCTGCGGGCACTTCTACCACAGGTTGTGGTTCCTGCACCTGCAGCTCTTCGTTTTCCTGAACAGCATCCAGCTCTGCGCCAGTCTGCTCCTCCACTTCTTCACGTTTAACGTAAGTACGCTTCTTGCGCACTTCGACATTGACGGTTTTGCGCGCGCTGCCGGATCCCATCTTCAGGGTCGTTGTGGTCTTGCGCTGCAAGGTAATCTTCTTTGGCTCACCACTCGCTTCGCCGTGGCTGGTCTTTAAAAAGTCCAGCAACTTCTGCTTTTCTTCATCAGACACTACCGCATCAACGGTTTTCTGTTTCAGCCCGGCTTCCTGCATTTGTTTCAGCAGTCGCTCAACCGGTGCCCCCACAGATTTGGCGAGTTCGCTTACTGTTACTTCTGCCATTGCTTTTCCTCAGTCTTGTTCATTGCCCACGACAATTCATACTTTGGCAGCAATCATGCAAACCAAGGCTCGCGGGCTTTCATAATCAGTGCAGCTGCACGGGTTTCGTCCATGCCATCGATATCCAGCAGATCATCGATGGCTTGCTCGGCCAAATCTTCCATCGTCACAATGCCGCGGCGCGCCAGATTCGCAGCCAGTGCATCATCCATACCTTCCATACCCAACAAATCTTCTGCCGGAGCAGCACCTTCAAGGCGCTCTTCCGATGCCAGAGCCTGGGTCAGGAGTGCATCTTTAGCACGTGCGCGCAGCTCTTCAGCGATGTCTTCATCAAAGCCGTCAATCGCCAGCATTTCTTCCAGCGGCACATAGGCAACTTCTTCCAGGGTTGTGAAGCCTTCTTCCACCAGTACCGTTGCAACATCTTCATCCACGTCCAGCGCGTTCATAAACACCTGGATGTAACTGCCGGACTCGGCCTGCTGCTTGGCTTGCCATTCCGGCACGCTCATCACGTTGATATCCCAGCCAGTCAATTCACAGGCCAAACGCACATTCTGGCCACCGCGACCAATGGCCATGGCAAGGTTGTCTTCGCTCACCGCAACATCCATCGAGCCGGCGTCTTCATCCACCACGATGGATTCGATTTCGGCAGGTGACATGGCGTTGATAACGAACTGCGCCGGGTTATCGTCCCACAACACGATATCAACGCGCTCGTTGCCCAATTCATTGGAGACCGCCTGTACACGCGAACCGCGCATACCGACACAAGCACCCACCGGATCGATACGCCCGTCGTTGGTTTTTACCGCAATCTTCGCGCGCGAACCAGGATCGCGCGCCGCACCTTTGATCTCGATAACTTCTTCTGCAATCTCCGGCACTTCGATCTTGAACAATTCGATCAACATCTGCGGGCATGAGCGGCTCAAAAATAATTGCGGCCCGCGCGCTTCGGTACGCACATCCAACAACAAGGCGCGAATACGATCGCCAACGCGAAAAATTTCACGGCCCACCAATTGATCGCGTGGCAACAAACCTTCTGCGTTATTACCCAGGTCCACAATAATGCTGTCACGGGTCACTTTCTTGACGCTACCGCTGATCAATTCGCCCATGCGGTCACGGTATTCTTCTACCATTTGCGCGCGCTCGGCTTCACGCACTTTTTGTACGATCACTTGCTTGGCTGTTTGCGCGGCAATACGGCCGAACTCAACATTTTCGATTTTTTCGCGATAGGTATCGCCGGCTTTTAAGGCAGGATCTTTTTCGTGTGCTTCTTCGAGGGTAAATTGCGTACCCAACTCTGCCACGACATCATCAGCAACCACATCCCAGGTGCGGAAAGTTTCATAGTCGCCAGTGGCGCGGTTGATGATGACATCAATGGTTGAGTCTTCATCAAAACGTTTTTTCGTGGCCGTAGCCAGTGCGGTTTCAATGGCTTCGAAGATCAGTTCCTTGTCGACACCTTTCTCATTGGAAACTGCATCAGCGACCAGCAAAATTTCTTTGTTCATCTCTTTGCCTCTGTTAACTCCTCAACCCGACACCGCAAACCACTGCGCCGGTAACGTGGAACTCAGGTTGCGCACAACTGATTTTCACCGTGCGCACATCATGTGGTTTAAATCACTAATCTCTGCCGAACACTCAATCAAAGCGCGGAATGATATTCGCTTTGTCGATAGCATCCAGGTGTAAAACATATTCTTTGTCATCAACACCAAGGCGCACTTCATCGCCCTCTATTGCCAGGATGGTGCCTTTGAATTTGCGGCGCCCGTCGCGCGCCATACGCAGCCGAACGTTGACCTGCTCGCCGATGTAGCGCGCATATTGCTCCAGCGTATATAAAGGACGATCCATACCGGGAGAGGACACTTCCAGCGTATATTCACCGTCGATGGGGTCTTCCACGTCCATCACACTGCTGACCTGGCGACTGACTTTTTCACAGTCCTCCAGGGACACGCCGCCTTCTTGCCGATCAATATAAATCCGCAGCGTGGTGTAGCGGCCCTGGGTCAAATACTCCAGCCCCCAGAGCTCGCAGCCCAAGGATGCGGCAACCGGGGCAATCAATGCGTGTAACTGTTCTTGTTTGGACGCCATGACAACACCTTTTTGTGCTCAGCGAGCGAAAGCCCACAAATAAAAAATGGGCTCAAGGCCCATTCGCAACAACTTCGCAACACTACAGGCCTCTGTAGCTGGGGGCGGCCCCCTGTGACAAAAAAACAAATACAAAAAAGCCCCATATAGGGGCTTATCGATGACAAGCAACTTCTGCGGCTGCCTGTTTGACTCTGATACGAGGCTGCTGGAGAAGAAGCCTGCGTCGGTTTTGCCGCTTGGGATCAAGCCACAAAACATAAAGCTGGTTGCGGGGGCTGGATTTGAACCAACGACCTTCGGGTTATGAGCCCGACGAGCTACCAAGCTGCTCCACCCCGCGTCCTCAACTCACTGGACTGTGTCCAAGTGAGGCCGCGAATTATAGGGACGCATCTCACAACGGTCAAGGGAAAAGTCTAACTAAATCACGAATCTACACGACACCATGCAACCAGGCGATGATGTAGCTGAAGATACTTAATCCAGTCAGCACCAGCAGGATAACCCCGAGCAGCAACCAAACGCGGAACGGCGCCCGCTCAACACTGTTAACACCACGGGATGTCACACTATCCACGCGTGCCTGGTCTTCCGGCGACAGTTTGTTTGCCATGTCACGATCTCGATCTGTGAAGTGATTGATTTTTGGGAGTGGGCAAAACTCTAGGGGATCAGCGCGGGTGACGCAAGAAAAACAAAAAGGGTTATACCTGGCGGTCAAGAAAGGAACCTATAACGGGGATGGTGTTGTTCACACCAATGTCGAGCAGGCGGCGATTGATATCGATATTGCGACGGCTTGCTTCTGCCAGGGCTTCGGCACGCTGTGCACGCTGCAATTCAGCGCGCTCATTGGCAACTTGTTGCGCTTCATCGTCTTTTTCCTTGCGCGCCGCTTCCGCCTTTTTCTCTTCAGCACGTTCAGCTTTTTCTTCGCGCGCCCGCTCGCTTTCGATAACACGCTCCTGGCGCAACTCAGCGCGGGCATCGGCCTCCATCAGCGACGCTTCGGCTGCGACACGACGATCCTGGGGAGAAGGTTCGGCGGGCGCATTGGCAGCGCGCCGAATCTGTTGGGCCTTGGCGATAGTCGCTTCCGGGTCACCGGGAATGGGGCTGGTATCGATACTGACCTCCCCCCCGACCGCATAGCTCACACCATCGGGACCGCGCACAAATTCATAGACCGGACTTCCCGCATACTTACCACCCACTGCTGCGTGGGCCTGTTCGTGACTACGCACCTCGCGATCGCGAGCGGCAAGCTCACGAATTTCCTGTTGTTCCTGTTCCTGGCGTGCCTGTTTGGAATCTGCCTGCCGCTCACCGCGCTGGCGCGATTCATCACCGTTAATCCGCCCTTCCCGCAAGCGTTCCCGCTCACCCACATCGTTAGGGCGCTCATCAGGAGAACGGCGATTTTCACCCCGCGCTGACTCTGCGGATTGCTCCAGGGCTTTGAAATTTGATGATTTGAGATCCAACCCTTCCTCACTCACCGCCTGACGACCGAGCGGCGCAAAGGGCGCAACGGCGTTGGCGTAGCTGGATGGGATGTTGGTAATCATGGAAGGGTCCGTCAGGCCTTGATATCTAGCAGAGTGCCCAGTGTTTCATCAGCGACCTGGACCACGCGCGCCGAGCTGTCGAACAACTGTGACTGTAATTGCAGGTTGATCAGGGGTTCGACGACATCATTGGCTTGCGGATTATTGCGCTGGGTCGTGCCGGCTTCGGCGATCTGGGTAGCTGAACGGGTCATCTCCGCCTGGCTATTCTGCATCCCGATCAAACCCTGGGTAATCACTGAACCGATTTGCATGGCAGTTCCTCAATAATGGCTGGTATCGGGCAATTGTCATGGATGACTGACAGACTTACCCACAATTGAAGTCATTTTACGCTTGGCTTTGCCTGAAAAACAGCCAGAATTGCCGCCCCTGTCGGGATTTTTAAGACCAGTTAGGCGCAAAAGACGGTTCTATATAACGAGCCATATATAACCGGAGCGTAAAATCTTCTGTGACCGGAGCCTGGCGGCTATCGACGGAGCGTTTTTATTGACCTGACCCACACCATGCAAATATCCATCAATCAACCCGCCGTATCCGCCCCGCCGGCTCAACACGCCCTGCCAACTCGCCCGCTTTTTCCTGCGCGACCAGATAATCTATCAATACCTTGAGATCCGGCAGGCCCGTGTCTTTGCGATCACTCGCTTCCGTAAACACGGAAAAATTATCGCCACCGTCGGCAAGGAATGCATTCACAGCAATGCGATAGGCTTCCGTCGGCAGGATCGGCTCACCATTGAGCCGCAGACTGTCTGCCAGAATACGCTGACCGCGCGGCTGCGACCCGTCCCAACGATAGGAAAATGTGTGCGAAATCTGTAAGGGTTTGAAGCTGCCGGGGCCGTCGCTCTGCCACTGTTGTTCTAACAGGCTTTTTATTTGCGCACCGGTCAGGCTGATGATTTGCAAGGTGCCCTTAAAGGGATGTACCGCCGCCACCTGGGAATAATTCAAAGGTTCTTCATCTTTTTTCACAACCAGGTCAGCGCGAATACCACCGCTGTTCATCAGCGCAATCTGCGCACCCCGTGGTTCGGTTGCGGCAAGTTGTGCATCGGCCACCAGATCGCCCATGGCAGATTCTCCAGCACGATTCGGCATGCGCGTAATCATGGGAGCACCAATGCGCGCAACAGGTCGTTCAAGTATCGAGCGACTGCGTGCTTCGATATCCGTTTGCCATGCGAGTAACTTGGGGTCGGGCGGGTAGCGTTGCGGATCAACAATCAGATTACGCGCTTGCACATCCAGTAATGTTTTTCCGGCAGGTTCAAACACCAGCGTCAGGTGAGTGACCAGTCGGCCGTATGATCCCGCTTGCGTGACCGGGATAGTACCAACGGTGCATAAATAGGCTTCGTGCGTGTGTGCACTCAATACCAGATCAACTGCCGGATCGAGGCGTTCAACGATATCCACGATGTCGCCTTCCAGATCGGTGCAGCCCGGTTGGTTAAAACTGGCGAGCGTATTGCCGCCCTGATGCACAACCGCAACAACAATGTCGGCGCCCTTGCGTTTAATTTCCGGCACGACACGGTTAATGGCTTCAGCCTCATCGTCAACACGAATGCCCTGCATGGAACTGGCAGCGACAACCGACGCGAGATCTTCCACTTGCGCGCCGACAAACGCGATCTTCACACCGCGCACCTGCTCAATCACATAAGGTGCTACCAGCGTGCTGCCTGTCTCGGTATCGATCAGATTGACGGCGATGTAAGGAAACGATGTACCGGTATAATCCGCGCGCCACTGGCAGGCTTTTTCGGGCCGGGGTGAGTCGCATCCGCCGTTAATCTGCCGCAACAATTCGGCCTTGCCTTCATCCAGTTCGTGATTACCCAGGGAGGATAAACGCATGTCCAATAATGCCATGGCTTCCAGCGTCGGCTCGTCGGCCCAGATAGCGGAGATCGGCGGCGATGCACCAATCAAATCTCCCACGCCGACGAAAAGCAGGTGAGGATCATCCTGTCGCAATTCATTCAATAAACCGCCCAGTGTTGCAACACCACCGGCTTGCACAGTGATGACTGCATCCTGATTCTGCGGATCGCTATAACTGAAGGTACCGGGCTGCAGGTAGCCGTGAAAATCGTTGAGTGCAACCAGGTTAATCTCCACCGGTTCCCGCGTAGCTGGGCCAGCACAACTGATTAACCAAAGATTAATGCACAGAATCAGCAGATAATGTTTGCCCTTCACACACAGTTCCTCATTGGCATAAATGGATCTTGGCAAATGGTCAGGCACGGAACATGCCAGTCTCGGTCAGGTTTTGCTGACAGGAATCATGCAGGGACAGGATGACGCTTCAGTGACGTGCGCCCAAAATGGCTATCGAACCTTATCGAATCAAAAAAGCGGCGCGACCGATTCCGCTGAAAAAAAGTCGCTCAATAATGCCGGTGTTGCATCCTGCCCCAGATAAGGCACGACACCCAAACAAGGCGCTGCCAGGCGTTGCTGTAAGGACACAATATTTTCCTGCTGGCACGGCATATCAGGATCAATCACATTGGCCACCCAGCCGGCCATAAGCAAACCATCCCGCGCAATGGCTTCCGCTGTCAGCAACGCGTGATTGATACAGCCCAGGCGGATGCCTACCACCATGATGACCGGCAACCGCAATGCCCGCGCCAGATCCGCCAGCGTTTCCGCTGGATTTAACGGCACACGCCAACCGCCCGCGCCCTCCACCAAGGTGAAATCTGCCTGGTTTAATGCACCGCGACAAAAGCCGCTCAGCCGATCCACCGACAACACCCGCCGCGCCTGCTGTGCTGCAATATGCGGTGCAATGGCCGGTTCAAGGGCGATGGGATTAATTTGTTCGTAGGCGAGGGGTTGGGTAATGACAGATTGCAACAAGAGCGCATCGTCGTTGCGCAAACCCGCCTCTGTCATTTCGCAGCCCGCCGCTACCGGTTTTAATGCTGCCGTGGATAGACCGCGTTGCTTTGCCGTCAGCAGTAAACCGGCAGAGATAAATGTTTTACCCACACCGGTATCGGTGCCGGTGACGAAGAAGGTTTTTTTAGTCATATGATTTTTTCATTCAATCACTTATTCAACGGGAGCCTGTACCAACACATAAAAAATTTCATAACTGGCTGGCAACAAGCCCTCACAACGACACTGTTCATAAGCGTGTTTAAAGGCTTCAATTTTTTTACGCCCGGTCAAGCCTCCCGGCTTGCCTGCATTAACGTTATGCGCGCCCAGTGCTTTCAACTCGCGGGTCAAGTCCACCAACCGTTCGTAGCGCAACTGGCGCTGCTGCGTTTGCCAATCTTTCAAGTGCAAGCCAGCGGTGCTGATGGCCGCCTGCATCCGCTCAGCGGATTCAAACTGATTGACATGCACATAACCATCCACCTGCTGCCAGGCGTGCCGCAATTCATGCAGGGTAGCCGGCCCGAGCGTGGCCAGCACACCGAAGCCACCAGGTGTTAATACGCGGCGGAGTTCAGCAAACAACCTGTCCGTCGCGGTGCACCATTGAATCGCCAGGCTGGAAAAAATCAGGTCAATACTGGCGTCAGCAAACGGGAGTTGTTCGGCATCGCCGCAGAGCCATTGGGCCAGATCACCGTGGGTGTTGCGGGAAAATTCCAGCATCCCCTGCGCGATATCAACACCGATAAGCTCGGCCGACGGAAACTGTTGGCGCAAACGCCGGCTGAAAAAACCGGTGCCGCATCCCAGGTCAAGCGCGCATTGCGGTGTCAGGTTCGGCGGTATCTGTTGCAGTAAATGCTGGCCAACCTCGCGCTGCAAGGTCGCCACCGCATCATAGGTGTGCGCTGCACGACTAAAGGATTGCGCCACCTTGCGTTTGTCCAGC
>CAMLOU010000137.1 GCA_946481735.1 uncultured Cellvibrio sp. | reverse complement strand
ACTTGCATGTCCACTTGCGACCATTCGATCTCGATCTTGCCGCGCAGCATGTCGTCGATAACGCAGACGCCCTCTTCCGGGATCTTCATGCGGATCACGTAGGGCTCGCCTGCGGCCAGGCGGCGTTGCACTTCTTCGTCGGACAGCAACAGACCACGGCCGTCGTATTTAGGGGTTTCACCGCGCGCTTGTTGTTCGCGGCGCATCTCGTCCAGTTCTTCGGCGGTGGCGAAGCAATAGAAGGCGTGGCCCTTAGCCACCAGTTCTTCGGCGTATTGGCGATACATGCCCATGCGTTCGCTTTGGCGGTAGGGGCCGTGGGGGCCGCCGACGTCCGGGCCTTCGTCCCAATCCAGGCCGAGCCAGCGCAGGCTGTCCAGGATGGCTTGTTCAGACTCTGGCGTGCTGCGGGTTTGGTCGGTGTCTTCGATGCGCAGCAAAAACTGGCCACCGTGTTGACGCGCGAAGCACAGGTTAAAGAGCGCAATGTAAGCGGTGCCGACGTGGGGGTCGCCGGTGGGGGATGGGGCAATACGGGTACGAACGGTCATGGTGCGCCTTTTTTGTTCATGGGTTTTGTTCATGGACTGGAACGGGAAAAAGGCGGGCATTATACGCTATGAATGCGGGATAACGAGGCTCCTGTCAGCGACTCTGTTATCCCGCTGGCGACAGCCGATAATCAGTGGCCGTACAGCTGCATACTCAATTCCTGATCCCAATACGCCGCCTCAATTTTGTGGCCTTCGGGGTCGCGAACGTAGCAGCCATAGTAGGGGTCGCCGTAGAGCGGGCGCGGGCCGGGTGGGCCGTCGCAGGTGGCGCCCGCCGCAATGGCGGCATCGTAAAAGGCATGGACCTCTTCTTTATTATTGGCGAAGAAGCCGATGTGAAAGCCGTTGCCGACGCTGGCGGGTTTGCCGTTGATCGGCACCTGCACCCAAAACTCGGGGTACTGTTTGCCGTAAGCCACAGCGTCCGGGTGCTCCATAACGATGCCGATACCCAGGCTGGGTAGCACGGCATCGTAAAACGCCTTGGCGCGGGTGAAGTCGTTAGTGCCAATAGATAAATGCGAAATGATACTGGGGTTATCGTTGCTCATAATGCCCTCGTCTTATGTGAAGGTTCACCTAAACTGTTCAGCCATACCCAGAATAAGTGCCCGCCATGACAGGGAACGTCAGTAGCTTGATGATCAGTACCACCACAGCCTGTTAAAAGTGATGCATTTTTTTATCCAGCCGCCGCAAGCCAATCGCATCGAGCATCCATTTTTCATAGAAAGGCTCGGAGACGCCGGATTTCATCTTGGCGATAAAGTATTTCTCGAACGCAATTTTAGCGAAATGCGCCCATTTGCCCTGTTTGTACCACATGATATTGCGCGGCGGCAGTTGCGGAACGGCAATAAACGCGGCGCCGGTATCGCCCATATCCGCCAGACAAAATGCACTCCAACTGCCTTCTGCATCCGCCGGTTTTCCGGCTAATTCGTCGCGAATGTTATGGACCAGCGCGGTCATCATCGACTCGATCATATAACCGGTTTTCGGTGCCCCCGTGGGGACCGGCGTTTGCTCGATGGGTGGAATAGCGACACACACGCCAGCAGAAAAAATGTTGGAGTAACGGGTGCTGCGCTGGTGTTTATCAATCAGCACAAAACCGCGCGGGTTGCACAGCCCCTCGACCTTGGCAACGGCATCCACACCTTTGAATGCGGGCAGCATCATGCAGTGCACAAAAGCCAGCTCGTGCTCGGTAAGGGGCTGGCCGTGCGCATCCACTTCATCGACAACGAGTTTGCCAGCTTCCACGCGTTTGGTTTTCGCGTTGGTGATCCAGTTGATATGACGCTTGCGCAATTCGGATTCCATCATCCCCTTGGAGTCGCCCACACCGCCAAGTCCCAGATGGCCGATATAGGGCTCGCTGGTCACAAACGTAATGGGTACACGGTGGCGGATATTGGCGCGGCGTAACGCCGTATCCAGAATAAAAGCGTATTCATACGCCGGACCAAAACAACTGGCACCCGGCATTGCACCAATCACCACCGGGCCGGGGTTTTCCAGTAATTTTTTAAAGTCCTCGTGGGCTTTTTCGGCGTGGTCGAGGGTACAAACCGATTGGGTAAACCCGTGGGGGCCGGCCCCTGGGATTTCTTCAAACGCCAGGCGAGGCCCGGTCGCGATCACCAGATAATCGTAATCCACCTGCTGGCCGTCATTGAGTATGACCCGCTGGTTAACCGGATCTATCTCGTCGACCCGCCTGGCGATAAACGCAATGCCTTTCTTTTCCAGATAGGGGCGAATCGGGAAACTGATTTGCTCTGATTCCCGCCATCCCACCGCTCGCCAGGGGTTGGACGGAACGAATTGAAAATTCTCCCGCTCATTAATGACTGTCACCTGATGTGCTGCACCCAGGGCATCGCGCATTTCGTAAGCCCCGGCCATACCCCCCAAACCTGCACCGATAAAGACCACGCTGGCCATAAATCACCTCATTGATAGGACGTTGCGGACCAGGAGAGGCATGCCTACCGCTTGATGCTCTCGCTGCGTTTACATCATAGATCACTAAATTAGAACTTGCTAAATTAATTTCTACTAATATAATTAGCTTAAACAACCCTGAGGACTATCCATGAACGCACCCATGCTTGATGTAGCCGGCTTAAGCGACATGCGGGAGCACGCGCAAAAAGCCGCCGCCTTGCTTAAGGCGCTGGCTAATGAGAATCGCCTGATGATCATGTGCACGCTGATCAGCGGCGAGCTGTCAGTAGGCGAACTCAATGAAAAGATTCCGTTAAGCCAGTCTGCCCTGTCGCAACATTTGGCGAGTTTGCGCGAAGCGGGGCTGGTAACGACCCGCAAGGAAGCACAAACCGTGTTTTATCAACTAAGTGGTAATGAAGCGACGAGGATCATCGCTGTTTTACAGTCAATTTATTGCCCAAGCGAATAACGCTTTTTTACAGCTCTGGAGACGCACTATGAACCACAAACGTATTCACCCGGTTGATTTACTGTCCGACAAAAGTGCCGACCTGTGCATTCTTGATGTCCGCACCGCCGCGGAAGTGCAAGCGGCAGGTTTACCTGGCTGCTTACATATTCCCTTGCACGAACTGACGCCGGAACGCCTGCAAGCGGAAATCGAGAAGAGCGGCAAAAGCGGCTCCTGCGTTTACCTGCTGTGCCAGGGCGGCAAGCGCGCTGAAATGGCGGCAGATCAATTGCATGGCAAAGTGGATATGGAGCTTTGCATTATTGAAGGCGGCATGAATGCAGTTAAACAATCCAATATCGAAATTGCCAAAAGCGGTCGCAAAGTCATCTCGCTCGAACGCCAGGTGCGCATAGTGGCGGGCTTGCTGGCGTTGACCGGCGTGGTTCTCGGTACCTGGTATGCACCCGGCTTTTATGCCTTGGCGGGTCTGGTTGGCGCCGGGCTGACCTTCGCTGGCCTGACGGATATCTGCCCCATGGGCATGCTGATCGCCAAGGCACCCTGGAACAAGGCAGTATAAGTTGCGGTGCACACCACCTTGTTGATCCAACACAAGAACATCAACGCTTTGGAAGGTAACAATGGTACTGCTGATAGGACTTTTGATTGGTCTGGTATTGGGACTCACAGGCGCGGGTGGTTCGGTGTTTGCGGTGCCATTGTTGGTGCTATTGGCGGGTATGCCAATGGCCGAAGCCGCCGGGATATCACTCGGCGCCGTTGCCGCCAGCACTTTATATGGCAGTTTCCGTAATAGCCTCAAGAGCCAGAGCAATCAATCGATCCTCTGGTTACCCGGCACGATTTTGGCGCTGGTCGGTGCAGTCACCGCCCCTGTTGGAAAATGGCTGGGCTTGCAGATTCCGGAGTTGATTTTGCTGATCAGTTTCAGCTTGTTAGCCATGGTGATTGCGGTGCGCATGTGGCGCGGCGCAACAAGCGACCCCGATGCCGCACGTGTCGTGCGAGCCGGGGATTTTGCCAATACACCCCAGCCCGACCTGCTGTGCAACCTCAGCCACACCGGCCAGTTTGAACTTCGCCCCCGCTGTGTCAGCGGCTTGTTGGTCGGCGGTGTATTGGTGGGTTTGTTGTCCGGGTTGTTTGGCGTGGGGGGCGGCTTTTTGATTGTGCCGCTGCTGTTGGTATTGAGCCCGATCAGCATGATGCAGGCGGTCAGCACCTCTCTGGTGATCATTGCCGCCGTGAGTGCTTCCGGGTTTGCAAGCCATTTATTGATGGCCGATCAAAACGACTGGTCATTATTGGGTTTGGTCGCTATGGGCGGCGTGCTGGGCATGATGCTCGGCCAGGCCATCAGCCACAAGATCGCCAACGCGCTATTGCAAAAGATCTTTGCCGTGAGCCTGCTGGTGATTGCGTTGATCACCCTGATCAGCAAAACCCTGCTGTAAACACCCGTAGGTCGGATTAGCCATCAGGCGTAATCCGACACAAATCAGAAATAGCGAGATGTCGGATTACGCCTGACGGCTAATGCGACCTACGTTAACGAGGTTATTATGATTTTTCGCCAATTATTTGAACGTGAATCCAGTACCTATACCTATCTCATTGCCTGCGAGGAAACCCGCGAGGCCGCCCTGATCGATACCGTGAAGGAAGAGGTTCCCAAATACCTCAGACTTCTGGAGGAGTTGAACCTGAAGCTGGTTTACGCCCTGGATACGCATACCCACGCCGACCACGTTACCGGCGCGGGCGACCTGCGCGACCTCACCGGTTGCACAACGCTGTTGGGTGAAAAAGCCAACTCCGCCTGTGTATCCAAATCCCTGCAGGATGGCGATGAGATCCACATCGGCACGCTCACGCTAAAGGCACTGTTCACCCCCGGCCACACCGATGACTCCTACAGCTTTGTGCTGGAGCACCAGAACCAAACCTATGCGTTTACGGGCGATACCTTGCTGATTCGCGGCACCGGGCGCACCGATTTCCAGAACGGCAATGCCGCTGATCAATATCACAGCCTGTTCGACAAACTGTTGCAGTTACCCGAAGACACCCTCGTGTACCCAGCCCACGATTACAAAGGCTGGATGCTCAGCACTATTGGCGAAGAAAAAGCCCATAACCCGCGTTTGCAAGTCAAGGACCTGCCCGCCTACGTGGAATTGATGAACAACCTGAAGCTGCCCAACCCGAAGATGATGGATGTCGCTGTGCCGGCCAATCGCCGCTGTGGCCAAGCGCTGGAGCAACACTGATTGTTGAGGATAAAACCATGGATCTGAAACGCGCTGTCTTGAGTTTTTTGCTGCTGAGCCTGATTGCCTGCTCCGATAAAACACCGCCGGACGCGCAAGTGAGTAATTCGGCCGTTGAGGGTTTGGCCAGCGAAACGGTGGCGCTCTCCACCGTGGAGCGGGAGTTACGTTTTGACGGTGTCATCGAGGCACTCAACCAGGCTACGGTCACCGCGCAAACTGCTGGCCGCATTGTGGAGCTGCCCGTCGATGTCGGCGATTATGTTGAAAAAGGCCAGCTGATTTTGCAGATGACGGACACTGAACAAAAGGCGCGCGTCGCCAGCGCCCAAGCCGCACTGGATGCCGCCCGTGCCCAACTGACCGATGCGAGCGCCCAGTTTAAACGGATGCAAGACCTGCTTGCCAAACAGCTAATTGCCAAGGCGGCCTTTGATCAAACCGAAGCCGCGTTTAAATCGGCACGCGCCCGCACCGAGGCCGCTGAAGCGGCGGTGCAAGAGGCGCAACAACAACTGGATTACACCCGGCTGCACGCACCCTACAGCGGCATTGTGTTGAGCCGGGCCGTGAAAGTCGGCGAGTCAGTCGCGCCCGGCACACCCTTGATGACGGGTCTCTCACTGGAGCAATTACGTGTGCGGGTGGATATTCCCCAGCAACATATTGGCCCGGTGCGCAAGTTCAAACATGCGCGCATCCCACTCGCCAGCGGCGTCGTTCTGGATACTACCGATATGCGTATCCCGCCCGGCGCTGATGCCCAAAGCCATAGCTTTCCTGTATTGGTTAACCTGCCGGAAGGCGACCATCAATTATTCCCCGGTACCTTGATCAAGGTTGGCTTCGTGGTAGGTGCGGAGGAACGGTTGCTGATTCCCGCCGGTGCGGTGGCGCAGCGGGGCGAAATCAATGGCGTGTATATCAAGCACGACCAGCGGCTGGAGTTCCGCCACGTTAATCTCGGCTCACGCACCAGCGACAACCGCTACCCGGTGCTGGCTGGCTTGAATGTGGGCGAAGTGTTGGTGCTCGACCCGGTGGCTGCCGCCGGCGTCTATAAACAATCCCCTTCCACCGGTCACTAAGAGAGCGCCCACCATGGACAAAAAATCCCTGGGTCTTTCAGGACGGATCGCACAGGCGTTTCTCACTACCGAAATCACGCCGCTGCTGGCACTGACCGGTTTGCTGTTGGGCATCTTTGCGGTGCTGATCACTCCGCGCGAAGAAGAACCGCAGATCAACGTCACCTTCGCTAACGTGTTTATTCCTTTTCCCGGCGCCTCCTCGGCCGAGGTGGAAGCTCTGGTGACGACGCCCGCAGAACAGATTGTGTCTGAGATCGAAGGCGTGGAGCACATTTATTCCGCCTCCTCGCCGGGCATGGCCGTGTTGACCGTGCGTTTTGAAGTGGGCCAGCCGCGCACGGACGCCATCGTGCGTTTGTACAACGCCTTCTACGCTAACGCGGACTGGCTACCCGCCAATGCCGGCGTGGGCCAGCCCTTGATCAAACCCAAAGGTATCGATGATGTCCCTATCGTTACCGGCACCTTGTGGAGCAAGAACCCCGACATCACCGGCAGCGATCTGGTTCGTATCGCCCGGACGATGCAAACCGAATTGCAACGCGTACCCGGTACCCGTGACATCGACATCATCGGCGGGCCGGACCAAGTGGTGCGCGTCACCTTCGATCCCCATCGGCTGGCGGCTTTCAAGTTGACACTGGATGACCTGCGCAAGGCGCTCGGCGGCGCTAATACCTCGGCAGCGGCCGGTTCGCTGGTGGATCAGGGGCAGGAGGTATTGGTACAGGCAGGTAACTTCCTGATGCAAGTGGAAGATGTTGCCGATCTGGTGGTGGGCGTGCACCAAGGGGCGCCGGTCTTTTTACAGGATGTTGCCGATGTCAGCATCGGCCCGGATACCGCCGAACGTTATGTCACCCATGGGCTGGGCCCGGCATCGGGCGCAAGCGGCCGCTACAACGCCGTCACTCTGGCTGTGGCCAAAAAACCCGGCGAAAACGCCGTGGATGTTGCCGAGCAAGTCATTGCCCGTTTTGAACACATGAAGGGCGTTCATTTTCCGGATGGCGTGGAAGCGAGCATCACCCGCAACTACGGCGCGACAGCCCAGGACAAAGCCCAGACCCTGATCAAGAAACTGATCTTCGCCACGCTGTCGGTGATCCTGCTGGTCTTGATGGCGTTGGGCAAACGCGAAGCCCTGGTGGTGGGTGCAGCCGTTATTGTGACCCTGGCGATCACGTTATTCGCCTCCTGGGCCTGGGGCTTTACCCTTAACCGGGTATCGCTTTTTGCCCTGATCTTTTCCATCGGTATCCTGGTAGACGATGCGATTGTGGTGGTGGAGAACATTCACCGTCATATGGCCCTCGGCAAGCTGTCGCTGACCGAAGCGATTCCTGTCGCGGTCGATGAGGTGGGCGGCCCGACCATCCTGGCGACCTTTACCGTTATCGCCGCCCTGCTGCCCATGGCGTTTGTCACTGGCTTGATGGGGCCTTATATGCTGCCCATTCCTATCAATGCATCCACCGGGATGCTGATTTCCCTTGCTGTAGCCTTTATTTTTACGCCCTGGCTTTATCACCGGCTGTTTGCCAAGGCGGCGCACGCAGGTCATGACAACCACGAGAGCCAGGAAAAACCATCCCGGTTCCTGCGCTTTTTTACCCGCGTGATGACGCCATTTCTCGGGCGTGAGTCCGGGCGCAAAGCGCGCTTGTGGCTCTTGGCAGGCATCCTCGGGTTGATCGTTATGTCGATGGGCCTGGCGGTAGTGCAAGCCGTGATCCTGAAGATGTTGCCTTTCGACAATAAAAGCGAATTTCAGGTGGTGGTGGATATGCCCGAAGGCACGCCATTGGAAACCACCCACCAAGCCTTGCAAGCCTTGGCCGATAAACTCGAGACGATTCCCGAAGTCAGCGATTACCAACTTTACGCCGGCACGGCGGCGCCGATTAATTTTAACGGGCTGGTCCGCCAATACTATTTGCGCCGCGAACCGCATCAGGGCGACATTCAGGTCAATCTGGTCGACAAGCATTATCGGGATCGCAAAAGCCATGACATCGCCCTGGCCACCCGCGCCGCGCTATTACCGGTTGCCCTCACTCACGGGGCCAATATCAAAGTCGTCGAAGTGCCACCAGGGCCGCCCGTCATGGCGCCGCTGGTGGCGGAAATTTACGGTTTGGACTATCAACGCCAATTGGCAATAGCAACGCAGGTCGGCAATATCTTTGCCACAACACCCCATGTCGTGGATGTTGATAACACCGGGGAAGCGCCGCAAACGAAGTTACTGGTCACGGTAGATCGCGCCCGCGCGGCGCGGCTCGGCGTCGACCAGCAGGCGGTGGTCGCAGCGATTAATGCGGCCCTCAATGGTGAGGATGCAGCCTACCTTCACAGCAACCATGCGCGCGTTGCCATTCCCCTGCGCCTGGAGCTGCCGTCGGGCGAGAAACACAATCTTGAATCTGTATTAAGTATTCACGTGCGTGCGCGGGACGGCTCACTGGTACCGCTTTCCGAGGTCACCCAGGTAGTACAAGGGGTGCGTGACCAAACCATCTATCACAAGGATTTGCTGCCTGTGGTGTATGTCACCGGTGATGTCGCCGGCGGCACTGACAGCCCGCTCTATGGCTTGGCCGCCGTAGCAGGCGAGTTGGCAGATACCCCCATCGACGGCGCACTGCTGGAACAATTTTTTAACAGCCAACCGGAAAACCCCTACCGCTGGAGCCTGAAATGGGACGGTGAACTGCAAGTTACCCTTGATACCTTCCGCGATATGGGCATCGCCTATTCGGTCGGCTTGATCATGATTTATCTATTGGTGGTCGGCATGTTCCGCAGCTATTCGGTGCCGCTGATCATCATGGCGCCGATCCCGCTGACGCTGATCGGCATCATGCCCGGTCATGCGCTGCTCGGTCAGCAGTTCACCGCGCCCAGCATGATCGGCATGATTGCGCTGGCAGGCATCATTGTGCGCAATTCCATTCTGTTGGTGGACTTTATCCAGCAGGAAGTCCGCAGTGGCAAAAGCCTGGAAGATGCCACTATTAACGCCGCCGCCGTGCGCGCCCTCCCTATCGGCTTAACGGCGCTGGCAGCCATGATGGGCGGATTTTTTATCATCGACGATCCCATTTTTGGGGGCTTGGCGGTCTCGTTGATCTTCGGCTTGCTCGTCTCTACCGTGCTGACGCTGGTGGTCATCCCGGTGGTTTATTACGCCTATCACTATCAGGCAGCCACCATTAGCCGAAGCTGAGCGATTTTTAGACCTGCTCCACAGGACTCACCCGCCCAGGCAAAGGCCATCGCACACAAACGGATACACAAGCGATGGCTTTTGTTAAGATGTGCGCCCTGTGAAAACAGCTAAAAAGAGACCCGGACCATGTTGATTCAAGCACCTATTTCCCTCGGCGAACTCATCGACAAGATCACTATTCTTGAAATCAAAGCCGCCAATATCACCGACGCAGGCAAACTCGCTAACGTCAAGCATGAACTGGATGTTCTCAACAACACCGTCGACCAATTACTCGACCAAGCCGGTAAAGCCAAACTGGCACCCTTGCAAGCCTCACTTAAAAACATCAATCAACAGCTGTGGGTTATTGAAGACGATATTCGCGATTGCGAGCGCGCCAAAGATTTCACTGAACAATTTATTGAGCTGGCACGCGCGGTGTATTTCACTAACGATAAACGCGCCGCGGTTAAAAAAGACATCAACCTGGCGTTTGGTTCTGAGCTGGTTGAAGAAAAGTCTTACCAGAATTACCAGTAAATTGATCATCAGCCACAGCGAACCTGCATGAAAATCCTGCTGATAAAAATGTCCTCCATGGGGGACATTTTTCACACATTCCCCGCCATTACCGACCTTAAGGAGAAGCATCCCGAGGTGGTGATCGATTGGGTTGTGGAAGAAGGTTTTGCTGAGATTGCGGCATGGCATCCCGCCATTCGCCAGGTAATTCCCATTGATTTACGCCGCTGGATGAAACAAAAAAACGGGGCCAGCTGGAGCGCCTTTCGCCAGTGGCGCAAAGCGCTAAAACGTGAGCACTACGATTGCGTGATTGATGCGCAAGGCTTATTAAAAAGCGCGATAGTCACCCGCACCGCCCTCGCCGATACCCGACACGGATACGATAAACAATCGGCGCGCGAATCCATCAGCAGCTGGTTTTACTCACATACTCACGCGGTATCCAAAGAGCAGCACGCCGTAGAAAGAACCCGCCAGCTATTCGCCAGTATTTTTAACTACGCACCGCCAGCTGCCTTGAACTTTGGCATTAACCAGAACTTCGCGCGGGTGCAAAAAAATAGCCGTAAGCTGGTATTCATTATCGGCACCAGTTGGACCACCAAGCTGTGGAGCGCAACACACTGGCAAAGCCTGGCGAAGATGGCAGTGGAACAGGGTTACAACCTGGAAATTATTTGGGGCAGCGAGAGCGAGCGCGTTATCGCCGACCAGATTATTGCGGTTTGCCCCACAGCCACCCGCCCACAACAACGGTTATCGATCACTACCATTGCAGAAAAACTTGTTGAAGCCGCCGGCGTAATCGGCCTGGATACCGGCTTCTCCCACCTGGCTGGCGCGCTTGAAACACCGACCATCGCACTTTATGGCCCCACATCACCCACCAAAGTTGGCCTGATCGGTGCGCATACTTGTAATTTGCAAATGGAAAACCCACTGGACTGCGTACCCTGCCATAAACGCAGCTGTCG
>CAMLOU010000136.1 GCA_946481735.1 uncultured Cellvibrio sp. | reverse complement strand
CTGGTGTCCGGTGCGGCGATTCGTCTGGAAGGTCAGGTCGCGGTCTTCGATGCGCGCGATGAAAACAGCCCCTGCTATCGCTGTTTATACGAAGAAAATGAAGAAGATCTAACCTGCGCTGCTAACGGCGTACTAGCGCCCCTGGTGGGGGTGATCGGTTCGTTGCAAGCATTGGAAACCATCAAGCTTGTTGCTGGCATCGGCACAACTCTCAAGGGCAACCTACAGCTGTTCGACGCCCGCCACGCACAATGGCGCACCATCAAATTACCCAAAGATCCGCAGTGTCCCGTCTGCTCCTGACCGCTACCTATAGTCCCCTCGTAGGTCGGATTAGCGCAGCGTAATCCGACATCCAGCTAATAAAAAGCGATAGTTTATTTGTCGGATTACGAGACGAGCGGTGCTCATCTCTAATCCGACCTACACGTCCAGTTATTTAAAAAACGCGTCTTTTAACTCCCGATGCTGCTCAGCTTTCAAGCGCGGTCCAAATTGGGCAACAACTTTGGCGGAAGCAAAATTGGCGAACTCGCCAGCGGTGCGATAATCGTAACCGTGGGTGATGGCATAGAGGAATGCGCCGGCGAACATATCACCTGCACCATTGGTATCGATGGCTTTAGTCGGATAAGCTGTTGTGGTAAATAACTGTTCGCCATCGAAGACAAATGCACCCTCAGCTCCGCACGTAATGGCAAACGTCTTGCAATAATTTTTCAAGGCTTCTATTGCGTGATCCAGGGAATGGGTTTGGGTAAAGCCAAGGGCTTCGTCGCGATTGCAAAATAATAAATCCACGCCGTCGCCAATCATCTCCACTAATCCATCGCGGAAAAATTGCACCATGGCCGGGTCGGACAGGCTGAGTGACGTGCGCGTGTTATTGGCCTCTGCCAATTTGCGCAGTTCAATCGCGGCAGCGCGTCCGGTCGTTGAAGACACGAGGTAACCTTCGATATAGACATATTCTGCCGCGGCAATGGCATCGCGCTGCAATTCGTTAACCGACACAGTTTCGCTGATGCCGAGGAAGGTATTCATACTGCGTTCAGCGTCGGGGGTTATCATCACCAGGCATTTGCCGGTGATGCCTTCGGTAGCGGGCAAATGGCTCGGATAAGCCACGCCGGCATCTTTAATATCCTGCAAATAAAATCGGCCATTGTCGTCGTCGGCAACTTTGCACGAATAAAAGTTGTCGCAGCCAAAGTAGTTGGCGGCAATGATGGTGTTGGCGCCGGAGCCGCCGCTGGCTTTGTGAGCGATCTGGTGCTCGGATAAGTAGTTGATCAGTTGAGATTGGCGTGGCTCATCCACCAATGTCATGACACCCTTGGCTACCGCCATGGCGGTCAGGTCACTGTCGCTGACGGTTATTTCGGTATCGACCAGCGCCGCGCCTATGCCGTAGATATGATAATGAGTCATGCGTGCCTCGTGCTTTATGGGTGGATGGCCGCGCATTATGCAAAACGACCGGGCCAGATGCAAAACCGGTGATTGTGTAAGGTATTCGGCGTAAACTAGTGCCCTGTTTTTTAACCTGTAATCTAAGATCTGCTGATGACCAAACGCCGTTCCGTTTCCCGCACTAAAAAATCACCGCCATCCAGCAAACCTCCGCGCCATGGTTGGGCGCTGTTTCGCCTCTGGTTGTTTTACAGCGTTATTGCCATCCTGGTGTTGCTTGCTATCTGGACCTTATATCTTGATGTGGTGGTGCGCGCAAAGTTCGATGGTAAAAAGTGGGCATTGCCGGCGCGGGTATATTCCCGCCCGCTGGAATTGTATGAAGGCCTGGCGCTGACGCCGCCGTTGTTTGAGCAGGAATTGCAGGCCTTGGGTTACCGTGCGGTCGGTAATCTGAATGCACCGGGTCAATACGTGAAGCGGCCAGTCAGCAGTGGGCAAGTCAGTTACCAGGTGCATAGTCGCGGCTTTGATTTTTGGGATAAACGGGAAGAGGCGCGGCGCTTCAGTATCACGATTGCGAATGGCCATGTGATGCACTTGCGCGATCTGGCCGGTGCCGATATGCCGCTGATGCGGCTGGAGCCGGAAGAAATCGGTGGTATTTACCCCGCCGAAGCAGAAGACCGGTTACTGGTGCGCTTGTCCGATTTGCCGCCGCTGCTGGGTGAAACCTTGCTGGCGGTGGAAGACCAGCACTTCCTCGATCACCACGGCGTGTCGCCCCTGGCTATTCTGCGCGCGGCCATGGTCAATGTCCGCGAAGGCGAAGTGGTGCAGGGTGGCAGTACCCTGACCCAGCAACTGGTGAAGAATTTTTACCTGACCCGCGAGCGTCACCTGCGGCGCAAGGTGCAGGAAGCCATCATGGCGGTGTTGCTGGAGATCCACTACACCAAGTCTGAAATCCTCGAAACCTATATCAACGAGGTCTTCCTCGGTCAAAGCGGCCCGCGTGCGATCCACGGGTTTGCGCTGGCATCGCAGCATTATTACCGCCAACCACTGGCTGAGCTGGATACTGAGCAGCTGGCATTACTGGTTGGCCTGGTGAAAGGTGCGTCCTATTACAACCCCTGGCGTAATCCCGAGCGCGCCAAAAAGCGGCGTAATTTGGTGCTGACGGTCATGCATCAGCAGGGGCTGATTGACGATAAGGAATTAAAGCGTGCGCAAGCAGCGCCGCTGGGTGTGGTGGAGCAGGGCGATACCAGCATGGTGACTTACCCGGCGTTTGTGGCCCTGGTGAAGCGGCAGTTGCAGGAAGATTATCAGGAAGAAGACCTGCGCAGCGAAGGCTTGCGCATCTTCACCAGCCTGTCGCCGATGGTGCAGCGTCAAGCTGAGGCGGCGCTGAATCAACGGCTGCGCCAGCTGGAACAGCGACACAATGTGAAAGACCTGCAAGGCAGCATGGTGGTGACCTCGGTGGGCGGTGGTGAAGTGCTGGCGTTGATCGGCGATAAAAACCCGCGCTTTGAAGGCTTCAACCGGGCGCTGGATGCGCGGCGCCCTATCGGCTCATTGATGAAGCCATTTGTCTACCTCACCGCCCTGGAACAGCCGGATTCCTATCATCTCGGCACCCTGATCAGCGATGATCCGGTGACCATCAAAGGTGATAACGGCAAGTTGTGGGAGCCCAAGAATGTCGATTCTGTCAGCCATGGCGAAGTGCCTATGTACATGGCCTTGACGCACTCCTACAACCAGGCCACCGCGCGCCTGGGCATGCAGCTAGGCCTCGAGAATGTGTATGACACCGTGAAGGCGGCGGGCTTTGAAGGGCGCATCCCCGGTGTGCCGTCCATGTTGCTCGGTTCAGTGGATATGTCGGCGTTTGAAGTGGCAGGTATCTATCACACGCTGGCTGCGGAAGGGGTCTACACACCTTTGCGCTCGATCCGCGAAGTGCTGACGGCTGATGGCCAGCCGTTGCGGCGCTACCCACTGGAGCTGGAACAGCGTTTCTCGCTCGAAAGCACCTTCCAGCTGCAATACGCCTTGCAGATGGTGTTGCGTGAAGGCACCGGGCGCAGTGTGTACAACCAGTTCCCCGAATCCCTGCCATTGGCAGGCAAGACCGGTACGACCAACGATCAGCGCGATAGCTGGTTTGCGGGTTTCAGTGGTGAGCATCTGGCTGTGGTCTGGCTGGGGCGCGACGATAACAGTGCAACCCCGCTCACCGGTTCCGGTGGGGCCTTGCAAGTCTGGGCGGATCTGATGCGTCAATTACCCACTCAAGGCGTGAATCTACAGCCGCCGGAAGGCGTCAGCTTTGACTGGATCGATGCGGCAACCGGTATGCTCAGTGCCGAGCATTGCGAGGGTGCCGTCTGGCTGCCCCTGCGCGACAGCCAGCGCCCTGAGCAACAAAGTGATTGCCGCCTGAAAGAAGGTGGCCGCAACTGGTGGCAGCGCCTGTGGAATTAACGCCCGGAATTAATAAGAACCCCGTAGGTCGGATTAGCGCAGCGTAATCCGACAACGCACCCTGCCCGCGCCAACCGCCGGCCCCGGGAAAATGAACTGCCTGATTGATAACGGCCCGAATTTGCAAGGAGCCCTCCATGAACAAACCGCTCTCCATAAACAAGTCTCTTTCACTTGTGTTGATTACAGGCCTGCTGAGTCTGATGATCGGCTGTGCCAGCACCACCTACGACTTACCACCGGTCACGGACAGCGATACCTCCGACGAACCCGAGCCCGCACAAACCTACCCGGCCGGGGAGCCAGCGCCGTCCATCGACAGTGAAGAAACGGATTTGCAGGTGCCTGAACCTGTCCTGCCTTCGACCAACCCCGCTGTCACCAGCCTCACTAACCAGGCGCGGGCGCAATACAACACCCGCGACTACCAGACCGCTATCGCCACCGCCGAGCGCGGCTTGCGGATTGACCGTCGTTCACCTGAGCTTTATCTGATTATCGCGCAAAGTTATGTGCAGTTGGCGATGCCCCAACGTGCCGAGCAGTTTGTACAACAGGGATTGCGTTATAGCGCGTCTGGCTCGGCGGTTGCCGAGGCGTTGTTACGGGTGAAAGAGGCAGTGTCTTCGGGGTTCTGATGGCTACAGGCGGCTTTCTCTGAATGCCCGGGTGAGCGTCGGCTGGGTTAAAGCTTCGGTTTTTCACATAGATTTTTCGAGGACTTGGTGTTGGATTACGCTGCGCTAATCCAACATGCACTAGCACCTCGCTTCCTGCTTAATGTTATCTCTACCAGATCCCTGCAATTCTCGGCGACAGGGTTCCACTTCGCTTCCAACTCTCTTCTTTTCGCGTTTTCTCACGTATTCGGGGCTTTTGGCGCTGTTTTATCCGTTTGGATGATTTTATGGATTTTTGCTTCATAAACGGCTATTTTTTCTTGCACAAACAATCTGATTGCGTAATCATCTGACGACGATAGACACCGGGAAGAAGGTTTTTGCCTTGGCATCTCCCATAAAACAACCTGCCGCACAACCATAAATCAGGCGGGTGTATTAATTGTGTTTATCATCAACCATCCCGGGACTGGTGCCCGTGGAACAGCAAATAATAATGATAGAGAGAGCAACCTTATGAACAGACCAATGCACAAAAACCCCCTATCGCTTTGCATTTCAGCGACCAGTTTATTGTTGGGCCTGGGCGTCATGCCCGGTCTGGCGATGGCTCAGGCTGAATCTCCCGATATGATCGAAGAGGTTCTGGTCAGTGGCAGTTATCGGGGCAGCCTGGCCAGCGCCCTTGAGCAGAAACGCAACGCGCCCAATGCCAAAGAAACCATCATGGCCGAAGATATCGGCAAGATGCCCGACCTGAACCTGGCGGAATCCCTGCAGCGTGTACCCAGTGTCACCATCACCCGCGAAGGCGGCGAGGGCCGGCAAGTGAGCGTGCGCGGTCTGGGCCCGGATTTCAGCCGCACGACCCTCAATGGTATGGAAGTCCCCGCCAGCGGCGGTGGCCTGGATTCATCCGGCGGTGTTAACCGGGGTCGCGCGGTGGATTTCAACATCTTCGCCTCGGAATTATTTAACCGAATTGATATCCATAAAACCCCCATCGCCTCGGTTGAAGAAGGTGGGCTGGGTGGCACCATTGAATTGCATACGGCCAAACCCCTGGATAACCCCGGCTTTCATGCCATCGTCGGCGCGCAGGCAACGGTTGATAACGTGGCGGATGAGTTGGACCCGCGTTTTACCGCGTTAATCAGCAATACCTTTCTTGATGATCGCTTGGGTGTACAGTTCTCTATCGCCAAATCCGAACGCACCGTGCAGCAGGAAGGTTACGGTACGGTGCGTTACAGTGCGGCGGCCACCGAAGGGCGCGCCTGGGCGGATGTCAGTGATACGGTGGTGAATGGCACACCGAATCCCCTGGCCAATATTGCCGACCCAGATGCTGAGGACCCTACAGATCCTACCTCGAGCAACTACAACCCCGATGATCCGGACGGCCTGCGTTACATGTGGATGCCCCGTTTGCCGCGGATGGATTATTTCAGCAATACCGTAGATCGCACCGGTATTACCGCTGCATTCCAGTTCCGTCCGACTGATGAACTGGAGTTGGGTCTGGATGTGGTGAGTTCGAGCCTGGAGAATGATCGGATTTCTTACAATTACGCGGCGCAATTCCGCAACTCATGGCCTAGCATCACGCCCGAAGAAATCACCCTTGACCCCACCGGTCGCTATATCGTCGCGGGCACTTTCTCTGGTGTGCGTCCTCGTTCTGAAAGCCGCGCGCAATATTCTGAATCGGAATTCCTGCAAACCGTGTTGACCGGTCGCTATGACTTTACGGAAAACGTGCGTTTAAAAGCCTTGGCCGGTCGCGCAACCTCCGAACACGATGAAGAACAATACCGCTTCAATATTGATGGGCCGGTGGGCGGCAGTACCTTCACGTTTGATTCCACCAACCCCAATATTGCCGAGATGTCCTACGGTTTTGACATGCTCGATACCGCCAACTACACCACCGGTGGTGGCTTGACCATTCGTAAAGACGTGGTGGAACGCACCAACGAAACCTATCGCCTGGACTTGGAGATCGATGGCGAGTTGTTTGATACCAAAGTGGGTGTGATCTCTAACAGCCGCGAAGTGGATTCCCTGAACTACACGCCAGTGGGATTGACCACGCCAGCCAACAACACACCGGTAGACAATTTCCCCGGCATGGCGGTGACCTTTGAGTCGCAAGTCGGTGGCGATTTTGCATCTGCGTTAAATCCACCGGCCGGTTTCCCGCAAAACTGGATGGTGCAGGATTTTGATGTTGCGATTCAGGTGCATAACGCCGGTGAGTTTGAGCCAGCGCTGACGAACTCACTGACCTGGAATGTGGAAGAAGAAACCCTCGGTGTGTACGGCCAGTTGGATTTTGATCTGCAGCTCGCCGACCGTCCGCTGTATGTGAACGCCGGTGTGCGCGTGGTAGAAACAGACACTAGCGCGTCGGCCTACACCGCAATATCCGGCACACCGGTACCGGTTCAGGCAGAAAGTAATTACACCGATACCTTGCCGTCATTAAACCTCTCGTGGGAACTGCGTGACGATCTGGTGTTGCGCTTCAGTGCGGCAAAAAATATTACCCGTCCGAGCCTGGGTGATCTGGTTCCTTCCATCACGGCGATTACGCCGGTGAACGGTAATATTTCTACCGGCAACCCGGATCTGCAAGCGATCACCGCTGACTCCTTTGATGCGGGTATCGAGTGGTACTTTACCGATGAATCGCTGCTGGCCTTCACCGTGTTCCATAAAAAAATTGAGGGCTTTATTGCGCCCCAAACGGTTAACGGCACCCTTAATCCGGGTATTGCCGCAGCGGTTTCACTGCGCCCGGAATACGATCCCGCTGATCCGCTTTACGATCCCAACGTGACGCAACCCGATGGTGTCTGGAACGTGAGCCGCCCGGAAAATGCGCAAGATGCTGACCTGGAAGGTTACGAGCTGGCCTATCAACAACCCTTCACTTTCCTGCCGGGTTTCTGGAGTAATTTTGGTGTAACGGCCAACTTCACGCATGTGGAATCCGAGGCGCTCTTTGGCGAGGTCACGAGCAGCCTGCCGGGCTTGTCGGAAAACAGTTACAACTTTACCGCCTACTATGAAACGGCGGACTGGGGTGCGCGTTTGTCCTGGAATAACCGCGATGATTATGTCACCGCGACCTCCGGTTCCAACGGTAATGCCCGTGAGTTCAACACCGGCCCGACCCGCCTGGATGCATCCGCGTTTTACAACGTGACGGAAAACATCACAGTGCGTCTGGAAGTGATCAACCTCAATGAAGAGGAAGAGCGCAATTACACCAGCGGCCCCACTGGCGATTTCAATTTCGTGCGCGAATACAACTCTACCGGGCGCGAAGTGTATCTCGGTGTAAGGGCAACTTTCTAATCGCTTGACCTGTTCTACCGCTAGTTGTTTTTCCCACATCTTGCGTCACCAGAGCCGTTTTCTGGTGACGCCTTTTTTATCTGCGACTGAATGCAATAGCGGTAACCTTCTTTCTTTTTGCTTCTCACAAGAGAGTTTTCCTATGTGTGGCAAGTCATTCTTTTCTATTTTTTGTTTCAGCATACTTTTGGTACTAACCGGCAACAGCCTGGCTGATGATAAACCGATCCCTGTCAACAAGAGCTGGGCGGAGCGCACAGCCTTGTCAGTGATGCAACGTAGCCCGGAAGCCTGGGCCATGCGCGACTACAAACTGATGGACAAGCCGCAGTGGGCCTACACCTACGGTTTGGTGCTGCTGGGCTTTCAACGTGTCTATGAAAAAACCGGCGAGCAACACTACCTTGATTACGCAAAAACCTACGTTGATCAACTGATTGATGAACAGGGCAAGATCAAAGGCTACAACATTGCCGATTTCAATATCGATTCCATCAACAGCGGCAAATTATTATTTTTACTGCACGAAAAATATAAAGATCCGCGTTACCTGACGGCCATGCAAACCCTGCGTCAGCAACTGGAATGGCAACCGCGCACGCGCAGCGGTGGCTTGTGGCATAAATTAATATATCCCTGGCAAATGTGGCTTGATGGGCTTTACATGGGCGCGCCTTATTACGCACAGTATGCGCAGCAATTTAACGAAGGAGATAAGGCGTTTGATGATATCGCGCATCAATTTATCCTGATTGAAAGCAAAACCCGCGATGCACAATCCGGTTTGTTGTATCACGCCTGGGATGAAAGTACCTTGCAATTGTGGGCCGATGATAAAACCGGTTTGTCCCCGCATTTCTGGTCGCGTGCTATGGGTTGGTATGCCATGGCGTTGGTGGATGTGCTGGATTATTTTCCGCAGGATCATAAAGACCGTGCAGAATTGATTGCGATCCTGAATCGTCTGGCGGAGGCCTTGGTGAAGGTCCAGCATAAGTCAGGATTGTGGTATCAGGTAACGGATCAGGGGGATCGTTACGGCAATTATCTGGAGGCGTCGGGGTCGGCGATGTTTGCTTATGCGTTTGCCAAAGGTGCGCGTAAAGGTTATTTGCCGGCGCGGTTTAAAAAAGTTGCGGATAAAACCTTTGATGGGTTGTTGAAAAATCTGGTGGTGGTGGATAAGCAGAATCAGGTGCATTTGACGCAGATTTGCGGGAGTGCGGGCTTGGGTGGTGATCCTTATCGTCCGGGGACGTTTGCGTATTATGTGGGGGAGGCGATCCGGGTGGATGATGCGCATGGGGTGGGGCCGTTTATATTGGCGGCGGTGGAGTTGGGGCGGTAGTTTGATGAAATTTAACGAGAACGGCGTGTACCGCGAGAGAGTCTGAAAACGCATGTATACGTCCGTGTAGCTCCCTCAAGTCGTCCCTGACTTGAGGGTTTCAGACTCTCTCGCGGTACACGCCTCCGTGCCATTTTGCGAGTAATAATTTTTAAACTGCGTCGAGTTAAATTAAAAAAACGAGAGAAACCAAAATGAAATCAACTTTCCTGGGTTCAATAAAAATTTTCCTATTTTTTGTCGCTGTATCAGCTGTGCAAACAGCAAGCGCTGTCGATACGCAGGCAGACTGGAATATGGCGGCGGCGATTGTGCAGGCGATTGAGCCGCCGGTGATTGGGGGTGATGATTATCTGATTACGGATTTCGGGGCGGCGAGTGGTGGGCGGAAGGATGCGCGTCCGGCGATTCTTGAGGCGATTGATCAGGCGAGCGCGAAAGGTGGTGGTCGGGTGGTGATTCCTAAAGGGACCTGGTTGAGTAAGGGGCCGATTCATTTGAAGAGCCATGTCAATTTACATGTGGCAGAAGGGGCGACCTTGTTGTTCAGTGCGGATCATGAGGATTACCTGCCGGCGGTGTTTACGCGGTGGGAGGGGACGGAGATGTATGGTTATTCGCCGCTGATTTATGCCCATAAAGTAACGGATGTGGCGATTACCGGAACGGGTGTGATCGATGGCAATAAAAACAGCGATTTTCACGCGTGGCACAAGCGGCAGGGCGATGATATGACCGCGTTGCGGCGGATGGGTATTGATGGTGTGCCGTTGGAGAAACGGCAGTTTCATAAGGGGCATTTTCTGCGGCCAAGCATGATTCAATTTATCGACGCGCAGCGCGTGTTGTTGCAGGATTACACCGTTACCAACTCGCCGTTTTGGGTGAATCATCTGGTGTACACCGACCACGCGATTATGCGCGGCGTAAAAGTGGACAGCATGTTCCCCAATAACGACGGGGTTGATGTGGATTCGAGTCGCTATGTATTAATCGAAAACAACCGCTTCAAAACCGGCGACGATGCCGTAGTGGTGAAGTCCGGCCGCGATTACGACGGGCGCAAAGTCGCGCGCCCCAGTGAAAATATTGTTGTGCGCAACAATGACATGGCGGGTGAGGATGGTATTGCGTTAGGCAGCGAAATGTCCGGCGGCATTCGCCATGTATTTTTCTCCGATAACATTTATCGCAACGGTTCGGCGGCGGTACGTTTTAAAGCTAACTTGGATCGTGGCGGTGTGGTCGAGCATGTGCGGGTGCGTAATATGGATATCGAAAAAACCGGGCAGCTTTTCTGGTTTGAACTGACCTACGCCGCCGGCGCCATGGGCGGTAATTTCCCGTCCATTTATCGCGATATCGTGTTTGAAGATATTACCGTCGGTGAGACGGGGTTGGTATTTAAAGCAAATGCACCCAAAGGATTTCCGCTGCAAGATGTAACCTTGAGAAATATTACTATTAAAAAAGCGGATGAGTTATTCGTGATCGACAATGTCGACAATCTGGTCTTCGATAATGTGCAGATCAACGGTCAGCGGGTGAATGGGCAGTTGGATTGGAAGTAGCATGGTTCAGAGTGCTTCGTAGCCCGTTTGTCATTGGGCCCTTTGTTTCGAAAACGCATGCATACATCCTTGTAGCTCCCTCAAGTCATCCATGACTTGAGGGTTTCGAAACAAAGGGCCCAACGCCAAACTCACATTGTGCAGAATTCAAGTGTTCTCAAAAAGTGCAGCTTCTGAACTGTTAAGCGCTTTTGCAAATAATTAAGCTTCATTCTCTAAATCCTTTACTTGCTCAAAACAAGCATCCAAAATTTTATTCTTCAATTCATCATCAACCACCGCGCGTGAAA
>CAMLOU010000135.1 GCA_946481735.1 uncultured Cellvibrio sp. | reverse complement strand
GCCCAGGCCGAAGGCCGTTATGATTCGGATGACGACGGTCGCGTGGATTCCGATCTGGACGGTACCAACATTGCGCCGGATCGTTTGAACATCAGCTGGGATCGCGCCTGGTCCGACGCCTTCAACTCACGCCTGCAAGTCAATTATTTGTTTGATCGCTCCGTAAAAAACAGCAGCGGTACAACCATCAATGAGTTCGAAGGTTACACCACGGTTGACCTGAGTACCGACCTTGCCGCGTGGGGCGGCACGATCAGCTTTGCGGTGCAGAATCTTACCAACGAAGATTATTTCACCTACTACTCCCAAAGCAGCCCCAACGACATCCGTAACTTCAAAGGACTGGGGCGCAGTTTTAATCTCGGTTACCAAAAAAGTTTTTAACAACTATCCGGTTCCGAATAATGCCCAGCAGCCGTTCCCGCCGTTCCAAAGGTGCCAGCACGCTCGAGCGCTGGCACCTGTGGTGCGGATTAGTCGTAATGATATTTCTGCTACTGGCCGCCGCGAGTGGCATCATCCTGGTGTATAAAAAACCGCTGATTCACCTCGTGATGGTGCCACAGGCTGAACTACCCGCAGACTACGACATAACGCAAATGGCGGTACAACTGGATGTCATTGCCACACGTATCGCACCGGCACAACGGGATTTAATCAAGGCGCCCAATCCGGAAGAACCCTACTGGACGCTAACCGGCATCGACAAACAGCAAATCCAGTTACTCTCGATAGACACCCTCGAACCCTATCAACACAATCTCTGGTTACTGGATATTTTTGCGTTCATGCGCATCCTGCACACAGAATTATTTACCGGCGTCATCGGCGAGGGAATCTTGTTGATCAGTGGGGTCGCGGGTTTATTTTTATGTATCAGCGGAATTATCTTGTGGTGGCGCACCAAACGCAGCTTTCGCTGGCGCTGGGTATTTCCCAGACACATCAGCGCGCGGTATTTGATGCACTACCACCGCCACAGCGGAGCCTTGGCATCAATCATACTCGTAGTAATATTACTCACCGGCTCAATCATGTTATGGCAAAAACTGGTCAGTCCGTTACTGTCCCCGGCGCCGTCCACCCTACTACCGAATCACCTGGAACAGGTCATACCTTCAAGCTCAGCAGACGCAGCTCCGTCACAATTTTTACTGGCCGCCCATGAATTTATTCCCGACGGCTGGCCCACCTACATACGCCTGCCCGCCGTCAACGCCCCGGATGCCAGCATCCGCTTTCGCCTGCCGAACGAATGGCACCCCAACGGCCGGACCTCAGTAAAAATTAATTCAGTTAATGGCGACATCACCCTCAGCGCCCGCTCCGACGAAGTCAGTCCCGCGCGGCGGTTAGTCAATCAACTCTACCCGCTGCACTCGGCCTATGGCATGAACGCTGTTTATGTATTTTTGGTGTTTTTAGGTGGGATAACGCTGATCTGGCTCAGCCTGACTGGCGGCATCAGCTACTTCAAAAAAAGATCAACACGCTGATTTATTATTTGAAGACCACTTTCCCCTAAGCTGATACTTGGCACAACGTGAGTTTGGCGTTCGGGTAAAGGTTTCGAAACCCTCAAGTCAGGGACGACTTGAGGGAGCTACAAGGACGTATTCATGCGCTTTCGAAACCTTTACCCGAATGCCAAACGGCCTACGAAGCTCCAGCCTCGATAACAACTCACTATTTCTTCACTTCAAACTCAAACTCACAAGTCTCCCGCCGCAACCGCAGCTCCTCCATCCGCAACTCCAACTTGCGGCGGTACTCCATATTCTGGCGAATTTTCTGCGCCTTCTTGTTCGCCGCCGCCGCGCTATGGATAAATTCAGTCAGGGCGTTTTCAATCAAAAAGCTATCGTTGGCAATCAGGTTTTGTTCCCTGGTGGAGTCCTATGAAAGCTGTGATGCCTGAATCCTAAAGCGCTTTAATGACAAACCTGTGAAAGAAAACAGGGCCGCAAAAAATCCCACAGCGGCAAGGCGTTGCCGGCGGCAAAGATTGGCCTGCTTTGTGCAATAACCCACCCAGAAACCGGTAACGCCAATTTCTTGTCGCTACCCCGTGTCAACGACTCAAAGAGACTCTCGCCATGACTGATCGTGTCGATATCAACCGTCTACTGGTGGAAATGCGTGCGATGAAATCGCAGACCCAGGCGTTCCAGCGCCCGGCGGGTCTGGCCCCGCGCGATGTGGGTGAAGTGCACAGTACCGGTCCCCTGACTGTCGATGGCGGCAATAAGATACCCAGTTTTGGCGAAGTGATGTCGCAGGCCGTCAATAAGGTCAACGACGTACAGAAAGCCTCCAGCGCCATGGCCACTGCCTATGAGCGCGGCGTGGAAGGGGTGGATATCACGGACGTCATGATCGCCTCGCAAAAAGCCTCGGTGTCTTTTCAGGCGATGGTGCAGGTCCGCAATAAGTTGGTGGATGCTTACCGCGACATCATGAATATGCCTATCTAACAATAACCACACGATAATTTATTCTTATTTCCAAACCTGTTTTGTATCCAACACGACCTCAGGATTAACGCATTATGGCCTCTACAACCGATAACGCAGACGCGAATAACATGCCGGCGCGTAGCGAGAAGCCGCGCTTGGGCGGTGACTTTGCCGAAGGTTTCAGCAACCTGAGTTTGCTGCGCCAGGCGGGTTTGATGGTGGGGCTGGCGGCCAGCGTGGCCATCGGTTTTGCGGTGGTGCTGTGGAGCCAGGGGGAAGATTATCGCCCTCTGTACGGTAGCCTGAATAACCTGGATGCGGCGAACGTGGTTCAGGTGTTGGACCAAAACCTGATCAAATACAAACTGGATATCAACACCGGCGCTGTACTGGTCGCGGCCGATGATATTCATATGGCCCGCCTGAAGTTGGCGGAGCTGGGCATTCCCGGCAAAGACAATACCGGTTTTGAATTGCTGGATCAGGAGCAGCCGCTGGGCACCAGCCAGTTTATGGAAAACACCCGCTATCATCGCGGCCTTGAGGGCGAACTTGCCCGCACCATCACCAGTATTACCAGCATCCGCAAGGCGCGGGTGCATCTTGCCATTCCCAAGCGCTCGGTGTTTGTACGCGACGTGCGCAAACCCACGGCGTCAGTATTTGTGGAAGTCTTTGCCGGCCGCACTGTCGAGCCGGCCCAGGTGAGGGCGATTACCAACCTGGTCGCTTCCAGTATTTCGGAACTCAATAAAGAAGACGTCACCGTGGTAGACCAGCACGGTAACCTGCTGTCGACCGGTGATGAGAACGACGAACTCTTGTTGGCCGGCAAGCAGCATACCTACACCCAATCCGTTGAAGAAAGTCTGATCAAGCGTGTCAACAGCATCCTGCTGCCGGTCGTCGGCAACGGTAACTTCCGTGCGGAAGTCAGCGCGGATATCGACTTTACCGCCGTCGAGCAGGCCGCCGAGACGTTTAACCCGGATCTGCCTGCCGTGCGCAGTGAACAAACGCTGAACGAAGAACGGGTAGGGGGCGACATCGCTGGCGGTATTCCCGGCGCCCTGACCAACCAGCCGCCGGGTACAACTACCCAGGTACCAGAGCAATTGGACCCGGTCACCGGTCAACCGATTCAGCCTGAGCCGCCGCGCAACAGTCGCGAGCAGGCCACGCGCAATTACGAGCTGGATCGCACCATCAGCTATACCCGCCATCAGATGGGAACGGTCAAACGCCTTACCGTAGCCGTGGTCGTGGACGATAAAATTGTTAAGGACGCCGAGGGCAATGAAACCCGCGTACCCTGGACCGAGAACGAACTCGAACGACTGTCTATACTGGTACGTGACGCCGTCGGTTTTTCGGCGGTTCGTGGGGACAGCGTCAATGTCTTGAACTCACCTTTTATGGGGACGGATGACAGTCTCCTGTTTGACGCTGCGGCCGAAGAGGTCCCCTGGTGGGAGACCTGGATTCTGCCCAACATCAAATACCTGAGCGGCGTGTTGATTGTGCTGTTGTTGGTCTTCGGCTTGCTGTTGCCGGTATTTCGCAGCCTGACCCGTTCAGGTCAGCAACTCACCGAGCAGGAAGAGGCGCGCCAATTGGCCGCGCTGGAAGCTGCCGGTCTGGGTTACGATGGCATGTCTGACGAAACAGTGACACTGACCGGCGGCAGCGCCTTGATGTTGCCCGGCCCGGAACAAGGTTATGAGCAGCAGCTCAACGCGATCAAAGGTTTGATTGCCGATGATCCGGGGCGTGTTGCCCAAGTGGTCAAGAAGTGGATTAACAAAGACGAGTAATGAGCGATGAGCACACCGCCGGCATCGGACAATAAACTGCCCGAAAGAGCCAAACCCAAACTGCGTTCGGTGGATCAGGCTGCCATCCTGTTGATGTCACTGGGTGAAGCCGACGCCGCCGAAGTGCTCAAACACCTGGGGCCGAAAGAAGTGCAACGCATCGGCGCGGCCATGACGCAATTGTCCAACGTGCAACAGCAGGATGTGCAGGGCGTGATGTCGGAATTTCTCGACGAGGTGCGCACGCTCACCGGCTTGGGTGTGGGTGCCGACAGTTACATCCGCAATATGCTGGTAACCGCGTTGGGCGAAGACAAAGCCAATGGTTTGATCGACCGCATCCTCCTCGGCGGCAACACCACCGGGCTCGATACGCTCAAGTGGATGGACGCTCGCTCGGTGGCGGACATTATCCGCAACGAACACCCGCAGATTCAGGCCATCGTTATTGCTTACCTCGATGCCGATCAATCTGCCGAAATCCTCAGCTTTCTGCCAGAAAAAGTGCGTATCGATATCATGATGCGCGTGGCGTCCCTGGATACGGTTCAGCCCAGCGCCTTGCAGGAACTCAACGATATCCTCGAAAAACAATTCTCCGGCAACGCCAGCTCGCAAACCAAAGCCATGGGCGGTTACAAAGTGGCGGCGGAAATCATGAACAACCTGGACGGCTCCATCGAAGCTGACCTGATGGATTCCATCCGCGAAATTGACGAGGACATGGGCAACCAGATCCAGGATCTGATGTTTGTGTTCGACAATCTCAAAGATGTGGATGATCGCGGTATCCAGGCGCTGTTGCGCGAGGTGTCTTCCGATGTGCTGATCGTTGCCTTGAAAGGCGCCGACACCGACCTGCAGGAAAAAATCTTCAAGAACATGTCCAAGCGCGCCGCCGAATTGCTGCGCGACGATCTGGAAGCCAAGCCGCCGGTACGCCTCACTGAAGTGGAGTCGGCACAAAAAGAAATCCTCACTATTGCGCGGCGCATGGCTGACTCCGGCGAAATTGTCCTGGGTGGCAGTGGCGAGCAAATGATTTAACGCGGGCGGATTGACCTGAATGGAAAAAAAACTGCCTAACCGCATTGCTGCCGAAGATGTGGACGAATATCGCACCTGGCGCGTACCCCTGATCAATGACAACGGCTCGGTGTTGCCTTCAGCGGAAAAAGAAGCGCGGGAGCGCAAGGCGCAGGAGATGAAGCGCCAGGGCGAATCCATTGAAGATGTGGACATGCCTGCGGCCAAGCCCAAACAGGGTATGACCGCGCAAGAAATGCAGGAAATTATCGAGGCGGCCGAAAAAGACGGCTTTGCCCAAGGGCACAAAGAAGGCTTTGATAAAGGCATGGCCGAAGGCTACGAAGCTGGCCAGCAAAAAGGGCTGATGGAGATGCGCCAGCAATTGGTGGCGGAGCAGCAGCGCTTTCAAAAGCTGGCCCAAGCGCTCCTGGACCCCGTCGCTGAACAGGACAATGACCTGGAAAAATTATTGCTCGATGTTATCTGTACCCTGAGCGAAAGCGTGGTGCAGCGCGAATTGATGACCGATTCCAGCCACATCATCAGCCTCGTCAAGACAGCGGTGGATGCATTACCGGTGGGCAGCAAAAACCTGCGGGTTTGCCTCAACCCGGATGACCTTGCGGCGGTGGAAACCTACGCCGAGGAACAACAACTCAATTGGCAATTTATTGGTGATCAACAGCTCGCCCCCGGCGGTTGCCGTATCGAAACCAGCGAAAGCCGTGTGGATTTCTCGGTAGAAAAACGTCTGAAAACCCTGCTCACCCAATTTGTGAACAAACAGCTGACCGACGGCAGTGGCGAGTCCGAGGACGATTTCTCCCTCACCGATGATGTCGATGGCAACAGCCTGGCCAGCGGCGCTGATGATCTGAATCATGGCTGACGCCCGTTTATCCATTGTTGAACGCTTACGCGGCTATGCGCCGGGCAAGGCCTGCGTGATTGAGCCGGAGGCCGAAGGTCGCATTACCCGCTCGGTCGGTCTTACCCTGGAAGCCGTAGGCTTGAATGTCTCGGTGGGCCGCCAGTGCGAAGTGATCGCGGCGGATAGCCGCCGGATCGAAGCGGAAGTGGTCGGCTTTGCGGGCGACAAGGTTTTTCTGATGCCGATCAAGCGGGTCGAAGGCCTGCAACCGGGCGCGCGGGTTGTCCCCATCGCGACCCGGCAGGGCATGCGGATCGGCCCGCAACTCCTGGGCCGCGTCGTCAACGGGATCGGCCAGCCGCTGGACGGCAAGGGTCCGCTTATCGGCGACGAATACCTCGACTTTACCCCCCATGAAATCAATCCCCTCAAACGCCATCCCATCAGCGAACCGCTGGACGTTGGCATTCGCGCAATCAATGCGCTGATTACCGTGGGGCGCGGGCAGCGTCTGGGCTTGTTTGCCGGTAGCGGCGTGGGCAAAAGCGTGTTGATGGGGATGATGACCAAATTCACGACGGCCGATGTGGTGGTGGTGGGGCTGGTGGGCGAGCGGGGGCGCGAAGTTAAGGAATTTATCGATCACATTCTGGGCGAAGAAGGTTTGCGTCGCGCGGTGGTGGTGGCGTCCCCGGCGGACGATGCACCGCTGATGCGTTTGCGGGCCTCACAGTTATCCAGCCGTATCGCTGAGTATTACCGCGACCAGGGCAAGAATGTCTTGCTGCTGATGGATTCACTGACGCGCTTTGCCCAGGCGCAGCGCGAAATCGCCCTGGCAATTGGCGAACCGCCCGCGACCAAGGGTTATCCGCCGTCGGTCTTTGCGAAGATTCCGCAACTGGTAGAGCGCGCTGGTAATGCGGCGGAAGGTGAAGGCTCAATCACCGCGTTTTACACGGTGTTAACCGAGGGCGACGACTTGCAAGATCCCATCGCCGATGCCGCACGGGCGATTCTGGATGGTCATGTGGTCCTGTCGCGCAAGCTGGCGGAGGAGGGTACTTATCCGGCGATTGATGTGGAGTCCTCCATCAGTCGCGCCATGCAAAATATCGTGAGCGAAGAACACCTGAAGATGATGCAGCGCTTCAAGCAATTGTCGGCGCGCTATCAACAAAACCGCGACCTGATTGCCATCGGCGCCTACACGCCCGGCGCCGATCCGGAGACGGATCAGGCGATTGAACGTTTCCCCCATCTGCGGGCCTTTATTCAACAGGGGCTCAAACAACCGGTGCACATGGCGGAATGTGTTGCCAACCTCAAGGCCCTGTTAAAGCCCGGCGGTACCGGTAAACCGACCAGTCCGCTGGCGGCCCAGCATCGCGTGCAGGGTTAATGCACCGTGCGACTTCATAGGTAGCTAAGCGTGGCGGAATCCCGTTCAAAACGTATGCAGGTGGTACTGATGTTGGCCGAACGTCATGAACAGGCGGCGGCGCAGCGTCTGGGCAGTTTTCGCGAGCAGGTCAATGCCGAACAGGAACAATTACGGCAGTTGGAAGAATACGCTGCGCATTACCTGGACACCTACGGCTCACTCAAAACCGGCCTGCATGCGCAAGACTTAATCAGCTACAGCAGCTTTATCCAGCGTTTGGGTGATGCAAAAAAAGAACAGCAGGCCAAGGTTGCACGCATGATGCAAACCCTTGATCAACTGCAACAGGAGTGGCGGAATAAACATCGGCGACGGGAATCTATCCAGGATTTGATTGCGCGCCTGCGCTATGAGGAAAATGACGTATTGGAAAAACGTCTGCAAAAAGAACTGGATGATTTATCTGCACAACAGTTTCAGCGGCCATCCTGATTTCATGTTGTTATAACGCCGTGTAATACGCTGTTATTCCCCTGTACGGCTTTTTACGGTAAACCCTGCATAATTAAATGATTAATCCGCCGAACTTTTTTATTGCTTTGCGCACTATACAGTCATCGTTTATAGGCTATCCTTAGGATCGTGTAGTGCGACGTCGGGATGTCGTCAATACCTATAAATCGTATATTTCCCCGTCGTGATACATTTTAGCAGTACGCCAGCGCAGATGCGCTGATGCGCAGATAATGATTATTGAAATAATGATGTACTGATAAAGAGGTAGAAAATGGCGATCACTTCCACAGTGTCAGCGGATGGTAATCAAGTCACTATTTATATCCAGGGGCGCTTCGATTTCAGCTCGCATCAGGAATTTCGTGCGGCTTATGAAAAATTACCCAAAACTCCCACACATTTTCGTGTTGATTTACAAGGCACGTCTTATCTGGACAGCTCTGCTCTGGGCATGTTGTTGTTGCTGCGCGACTTTGCCGGGGGCGATAAAGCCAATATCGAAATCACCAACTGCTCGGCTGATGTGAAAAAAATCCTTACCATCTCCAACTTCGAGCAATTATTCACGATTCATTGATGAAATAATTTTCCGCCGTTACCGGTCCCTCGAATGGAAGCCTGTCTATGAGCGAAAGCCGCAGCTTAACGATTCTTGTGGCGGATGATACCGAAACAGACCGGTTGATTCTGGAGACGATTGTACGCAAGGAAGGCCATCGCGTGATCAGTGCAAAAGATGGCCTCGAAGCCGTGGCCGCCTACGCACAGGAGCGGCCGGATATTGTGTTGCTCGATGCATTGATGCCCGGACTGGATGGCTTCGGTGCAGCGCGTCAGATCAAGGAATTGGCTGGCGAATCCCTGGTGCCGATTATCTTCCTGACCTCGCTTACAGACACCGAATCCCTGGTGAAATGTCTGGACGCCGGCGGCGATGATTTTCTGTCAAAACCCTACAACCGCGTGATCCTCAAAGCCAAGATCAAATCCTTTAACCGCATGCGTGAAATGCACGCGACCATGCTGGCCCAGCGCGACCAGATCGCGCGCCACAACGATCAGTTTCTACAGGAACAAGCAGTCGCCAAGCAGGTATTCGACAACGTGGCCCACAGTGGCTGTCTCAATGCCAGCAACGTGCGCTATTACCTGTCTTCACTGGCGATCTTTAACGGTGATGTGATGGTGGCAGCCATGCGTCCTTCCGGCAGCATGATGGTATTGCTCGGGGATTTTACCGGTCACGGTTTACCCGCTGCTATCGGTGCTATGCCCCTGGCCTCGACCTTTTATGGCATGGTCCATAAAGGTTTTTCCATGACCGATATCCTGCGCGAGATCAACGGCAAATTAAAATCGATTTTGCCGGTGGGTTTTTTTTGTTGTGCCACCATGATCGACATGAATTTTGAAAAGCGACGCATGAAGGTATGGAACGGCGGGCTTCCGGAATGTTTTATTTACCGCAAGGATGATCTGGGTATTGTGCCGGTGCGCTCGACCCATTTGCCGCTGGGTGTATTGCCCAATAAAAGTTTCAAAGACGACTGCGAGCATTACGAACTGGCAGTGGGCGACCGCTTTTTTATGTGGTCCGATGGTATCCACGAAGCGCGTAATGCAGACGGTGAAATGTTTGGTGAAGAGCGCTTGCAAGCGGTATTTACCCGCAACCGCGCCCCGGAAAAAGCCTTTGATGAAATCCTGTCAAGCGTGCAGGAGTTTATTGGAAGCGGTGAAAAAAATGATGATCTTTCGTTGTTGGAAATCATCATGGAAGAGCCGCATAAAATGGACAGTGCTGCGCGCGAAACCATCTTCCGCCGTTACTCCAGCCTCGCTGAGTGGGACATGTCGTTCGAGATCAAGCCCACCAGTTTTCATTCTTTCGATCCTTTGCCCCTGTTGTTGAACGTGTTGATGGAAGTTCCCGGCTTGCGCAACTACAGCGGCACCTTGTACACCATTATGGCCGAGTTATATTCCAATGCGCTGGAACACGGTGTACTGCAGCTGGATTCAGCCATGAAAGATACGCCGGAAGGTTTCGCACGTTACTATCAACTGCGTGAAGAGCGGCTGCACAGTGTGACCTCGGGTTACATTCGTATATTCCTGCAGCATTCAACATCGCCGGAGGGCGGTCGTCTGACCTTGCGCGTGGAAGACAGTGGCGAGGGTTTTGATATGAGCAACTGTTTGCCCGAGGGTTTGTCCAATACCCAATACAGTGGCCGGGGGCTCGCGCTGGTAGAAAAAATGTGTGACTCTGTGCGTTACTTGGGGAAAGGCAACCAGGTTGAGGCCGTATTTTCCTGGGTGAATGACGATTAAATTGAAGCGCAGCCTTTCGGCGTTTAGATTTGAGTGCGTTTTATTGACCTGTGCTTTGTTGACCCGTAATGCTTGACGAGTATGAGTGTTGACTAGTATGTGTTTTAAATAGGAGCTTCCATGAGCACAACCCCGCATCTCGACCGCGAGATCCTGACGACGCTGAAAGATGTCATGGAAGGCGACTTTATGTTGCTGGTGGAAACCTTCATCAACGATTCGAGTGAACGGATTCGCAACCTCCACCAATTGGTTCCCGAGGGCGACCCCGAAACCGTTCGCCGGGCGGCCCACAGTTTTAAGGGCAGCAGCAGTAACATTGGTGCGTCCCGCTTAGCTGAGCTATGCAGCCAGTTGGAAACCCAGGCGCTGGCTGGCAATCTTGAGGTTGCCCCGCAACAATTAAGCGACATAGAAGTAGAATTTACCCGCGTTACCACCTTGCTCCAGGAGTTTAATTCGGTCGGCTAACGTCGGCCGATAGCTCGCCCATTCCGATCTTTCTGCGTTTGGCACCCCTCTTGCAATACTTCTCCCGACCAACGTGATTTACCGACAAAGCGGCAAGCTATTGCCGGTTGGTAAGGTGCGTGTATGTGCAATTATTCAAGGCGCGTGTATTCAGGGCCGGCAAGCTAATCCGGTACAAGTCAGCCCGTTAGTAGGAGCGGTGTATCCATGAATTCTTTTTCCAGTGGCAATGCGTCGGT
>CAMLOU010000134.1 GCA_946481735.1 uncultured Cellvibrio sp. | reverse complement strand
CCAATCAGCGAGGAAATGGAAGAAATACAAATAAATTGGCGCAGTGGTAAATCGAGGGTCGCCTTGTGCAAATTCAGGGTTCCTTGCACTTTGGGTAGCATCACTTTTTGCATGCGCTCTGGGTTCATGCGGATTGCCAGGTCATCATCCAGTACCATTGCGCAATGGATTATTCCTGCGAGTGGACGCATCTCCTTATTGATCTGCTGGATCAGTTTATTGGTGGCCTCCAGATTGACAATATCGGCACTGAACAAGCGCACGTTTTTACCAAGAGCTGTAGCTGACTCGGCAAATTCTTTTGCTTCCGGACGACTACTGCCGTTGCGGCTCGCCAAGGCTATCGACTCAATGCCTTGGGCAAGCAGCCATTTGGCGATTTGTAAGCCGAGGCCACTGGTCCCGCCGGTAATCAGGTAGCTGCCTTGTCGATCCAGTACTGGCACCGCAAGGGTTTCGGGCACAGCAATATTGGTGTCTCTGAATTCCAGAATTGCCTGGCTGGTGTCGTCACTTCCTGAAAAATAATCAACCAATTGGGGGATATTTGCCGCATTTGATCCGCCTTTAGGTAGCGGCGGCAAATCGGTGCTGACCAACAGATTTTTCACGCGTTCGATCCATTCGCCAAGCAGACCGGCCTGACGGGTGAAACTGTGGAAAATATCTACATAGGCGTAACGGTAATTTGACAGTGAGGGTATTGTTTGTTGTTCCAGTCCGTCAGTGGTTGGCAATTGAATGAAATGTTTGCCAGGGGCGAGGAGCTTGAATAATTGAGTAGCATGGTCGTTACCCAAATCATTCACCACCAAATCCAGGCGATTATCCCCGAGTAGGCTCAGCAAATCAGTGGTGTAAGTCAGATCACGATTGACGAAAATCCGTTGGATGCCCAAGGCATCAAGCTGCTCGCGTTGTGCTTCGTTATTGATGGTGGCAAATACGGTCACTTTACGCACCAAAGCCAGTTGGCACAGTGCCAGGCCCATCGGCGATGCAGCATTCTGTATCAGGATTTTTTGGCTGGTGCCGCCCGCGACATCATCAAGCAGATAAAGCGCTGCCGCATAAAACGCGAGATCTGGATAGATCGCTTCCGGTAACCCCTCCGGGCGTTTGTAGCAGAAGCGATGGTTCACCACATATTGATTGGCAATCGTTGGTTCCGTCACCAATGTCAATACTTCATCGCCCAACATAAAGGTGTCGCAATCTGCGCCGGTGGACGCAATCCAGCCTAGCGCCAATCGCGGAAGCTGACGGGCTTTGCGACGACCCTGCAGCAATGTATCGATATCTGTTTTATCGATAAGTAAGTGCTCAACCTGAACACCCACGTCGTCGGGGCGCAGATTGGCGGGTCGGATGTGTTGGAACTCCAGGTTATTACCGTCGACTGATTTACTTATCCGCACTGAATGAAGCGGGTCGTTGCCGGATAGCTGGTGCACGATCCGTTGTTCACCTGCCTCGAGGTTGGTAGTGGTCAGTTCCCGGACAAAACGCATGTCTCCCTGAAGAGCCACATCTTCTTCCTGACCTTCCACCAGCTCATTGAGCAGCACCTGGCAATCGGCCTCAGTGAGCGGGGTGTCACCAAAAGCGAGATCGATGTGACGGGGACTGATTGCATTCAGTTCATTGCCCAGCAAATGTGCCAGTGAGGCGGCAGGTTGTAGCGCCGGGTTCGTCGGATTGCTGCCTGGTGTATGCGCACCACGGGTGATTACGCTCAGCTTGAGCTGGAAATCAGGCTCATTGACCAGTGTTTTGGTGGCGGCAAGTGCCGGATCGTCCAGGCTTTGGGCCAGGGCGATCAACGGCAAACACAGATTAACGACATCCATGAAGTCAGGTAGTTGCTGCTGGTTTTGCAGGTCCCCTGCGACGTAAATCAGATGATTACTACCAGACCCCAGACGCGTTTCCAGATTCTGCTTAAATGCGGTAATGGTCGCCGTTTCAGTCAGCGCGTGCTCCATCAACAGTAATTGGGCAGCGATTCCGCGTGCATTGAGAAGATCGATAAACGGCTTGATTGACGGCAAGGCATGAGCGGCAACTAACACTATCCAGTTAGTCGGAGGGTTTGCCGCAGCAGCCCTTGAATCGGTCAGTTGCCTGGGCGTCCACTGGTAGTGATAAAACACATCGTCCAGCGTATTGGTTTCTGCGTCTTCACTTTCGCTGGCGAGCAGTGTGCATTCCAGTGAATGCAATTCCATTAGCGTATTACCTTGGTCATCGAGCAATTTCAAATTGCACAGTATGCCGTTTGCGCTTTGTTCTTTTATCTCGCCATAGCACCAGAAGCTGGCTGGTAAGGTTTGGTAGACGCTGACTTCCCCCACCTCGACCGGAACCATAGGCGCCGGTTGCTGATTGTCGCTCAGAGCGATCAGACTTTGAAAAGCCCCATCCAGCAGGCTGGGATAACTTAAATAGTGAGTGGAGTGGGCATCCTCACCCAGGTGTCTGGCGGATATCCGGGCCAGCAGTGCGCGATTGCCAGTAGAGATCTGCTCAATAGTCTGGAATTGCGGGCCATACCCGAGGCCACGCTCATCAAAGCTGCGATAGAGCGTGGTGACATCCAGCGTGGTTGGGCATTTTTTCTTCAGGTCATCCAGATCAATTTGCGGGGGTATACGGCGCAAGTCAGTAGTCACCAGTTTGCCGGTTGCATGTAGGGTCCAATTGCTGTTATTGACCTCGCTGGAGTAGACCGCAAACCTGCCCTGGTTCCTGTCTTCTACAACGCGCATTTGCTGGGCTTTATCCGCTTCTACCATCAACATACGGTGAAACTTCAGCTGCTCCAGGCTAATAACGCCGCGACGTTCTTTTTGGTAATGTTGTAGTGCCAAGCCAGCTTCGATATAACCTGCACCGGGAAATACTACGCGGCCGGAAATACGATGGTCCGGCAGGAAGGGGAAATAATTTTCATTTAATTCCACCTGCCACGCCGGCTCTGGCGTCATCAATTTTTCAAAGAAGAAGGGGTGTTCATCGCCACTACCTAGCAGATAATTGTGCGACAGGTTGGATTCGTTCCAGTAACGCTCGCGTTGCCAGGGGTAGGTGGGCAGACGCACAAAATGAGCTTGCTGGATCTCCTCCGGCCAACTCAGTCGATAACCGGCATTAAACAATTGTCCGAGAGACTCCAGGAACGCTACAGACTCATCTTTTTTGCGAGCCAGGCTGGCGATAACCCGACCCTGGATTTGTTTATCGGCGAGGCACTCGTTGAGAAAGTTGCGGGTTACCGGGTGTGGTCCCACTTCAACAAAATGGGTATAGCCATCTTCAATCATATTTTTGATAGCGCGTTCAAAGCTCACGGGTTGGCGAACGTTTTGCCACCAATAATCGGCCGTGAACGCGCCGCCACTACTTCGGCTGCCTAATGCGGTCGAATACACCGGAATATTTTCTGGCTGTGGATGAATATCTGCCAGTACGCGGTGAATCTCGTCTTTGATCGGATCCATCTGGTAGCTGTGGTAGGCCACTTCCACTTGTAGCATCCGATTAAAAATTCCCTGGGCTTCCAGCAATTGGGATATTTCTTCCAACTGCTCCTGATTGCCAGCGAGGGTGACACTGGTCGCGCTGTTGACCGCAGCAACAGAAACCAGGTCATACAGGCTGGCTAATTCAAACGCGGCGTCGCCACCCATGCCTATTGCTAACATACCGCCACCGCCGGCCAATGTTTGTTGCAGCCGGCTGCGTTGATAGCTGACCGTAATGGCATCTTCCAGATTGAGTGCACCGCAAGCATAAGCGGATGCAACTTCACCGACGCTATGACCCACCACTGCCGAGGGTGTGATTCCCCACGAGCGATACAGGGCGAGTAGACCAGCCTGGATCAGGAAGTTTGCCGGTTGGGCGACTGCGGTCTTGGCCATCTTCGATTCCGTTTCCGGTGCAAGCAATTCGGCTTTGATTGACCAGCCGGCCTGCTTGCAGAACAACGCGTCGCATTCATCGATAACTTGCTGGAACACCGGTTCGCGCGCGTAAAGTTCGCGTCCCATTGCCCACCATTGTGGCCCCATTCCGGTAAATACAAACGCGAGGCGGCGATTGCCGGAGACATCAACAGCGGCTTGTACGGTGCCCTCCGGGTGATCTCCCCTTACCAGGCTACCCAGTTTTTCCTCCAGGTCGGTTTTGTCTTTAATGACCAGACACAGACGTTCTTCAAGAGCGGATTGACGGTAGGCGAGGCTGTAGCTCAGATCATTCAGCGATACATTCTCCCCTTTAGGCGTTTGCAAATAATCCAGCAATTGGCTGCAACGGGCATTCAATGCCTTACGATTTTTTGCGCTTAGCGGGAGTAAATAATGCCCCACCTTGTCGGGCATGGGCTGATTCGCAGTTGCAGATTTAAATTCCTCCAGAATGACATGACCATTGGTTCCGCCATAACCAAAGGAGTTGACTGAAGCCAAGCGGGTGCGTTCTCCTTCATCCCAGGCGCGCTGACTGGTTGGTACAGCAATACGTCCGCCGGCAAAATCAATATTCGGATTAGGATTATTAAAATGCAGATTGGGCAAAATCGTTCCGTGCTTGATTGAAAGCGATGCCTTGATTATTCCGGCCACACCGGCTGCTGATTCGGTGTGGCCAAAATTTGATTTTACCGAGCCGACAAAACAAGGCGTTTCCACCGGGCGCCCGGGGGTGAATACAGCAGCGAGTGATGAAATTTCAATGGGATCTCCCGCTTGGGTTCCGGTGCCGTGCGCTTCGATATAACCAACATCCAGCGGGTTGATCGCCGCGTCGCGATACACTTTTTCAATCAGGCGTTGCTGCGCTACTGCGCTGGGGAATGAAATGCCATTTTGCGTGTGGCCATCCTGATTGACACCGGTATTGCGAATCACCGCATAAATTTCGTCTTTATCGGCAATCGCTTGCTCCAGCGTTTTGATAATGATGATGCCAGCACCTTCACCACGCACATAACCAGCTGCATCTTTATCAAAGGACTTGCAGCGGCCATGAGCAGAAAGGAAGCCGCCTTTGCTCATTGAGACCATATATTCGGGACGCGAAATAACATTAACGCCCCCGGCGACAGCGACGGAGCAGTCGCCATTAATAATACTCTGGCAGGCGTAATGCACGGCCACCATGGAAGAAGAACAAGCGGTATCCATAGTGACGCTGGGTCCAGTCAAATCGAATGTATAAGACAAACGATTGGACAGCATGGTCATGGTTACGCTGGCTGCAGTGGAAGCACTGATGGTCTCCACATTGTCGCGACCTAATTGGAGCAATAAATTGTCCAGATTGAACGCGCCGATAAATACACCGGTATCAGAGCCACGCAAACGCTCTTCGGTAATACCGGCATCTTCAAATGCTTCCCAAGTGACCTCCAATAGCAGGCGTTGTTGGGGGTCGGTGTAAGCAGCTTCGCGGGGTGAAATACCAAAAAATAAGGGGTCAAATTGATCGAGCGATTGGTGCAGGTATCCGCCTTGTTTAACGCGCGATTTACCCGGGCGTTTATCATTGGCATCAAAAAATTTGCGATAATCCCAGCGGTCAGATGGAACATCAATAATCGCATCTGTTCCTTTGCTGATGACATCCCAGAATGTGTCGGCTGAACTGATGCCCCCTGGGTAGCGACAACCTATTCCAACAATAGCAAGCGAAGAACTATTTGAGTGCGTCATTATTAAATCTCCTATTAAGGCGCGGTCATTTCCTGATGGTAATGTTTAAGCAGTGGCTTTAATGTCCTGAGCAATACTGGAAAAAATATCTACCAGCTCTTCAAGCTGCTGCCAGCTAATATCTTCGTGTAAATTCATATGAATGACTGACATGTCCGGTGGCAGCAATGGCTGACCGATAGCTGCCACTGCGACGCCGAGTTGCAGCAGTTTTTTCTGCACTGCCAAAGCGATCATGAAGTCAGAAAAAATAATATTAATAATCGGGCTTTGATAAAGCGCAGCATTAAACCCCTGTTCAATTAACTTTCCAGTGAGGAATTCTGCTTTATTGAATAAATCAGAATTCGCAGTTAAGCGCTGTGCGGAAAGATCAAGGGCAGTGGATAGTACGGCGAGTTGAGTAGCCGATAAGCTGCTGCCAAATAATAATGTGGTGGCCTGATGACGAATGTGTTCAATCACTTTGGTTGATGCTGCAACAAACCCTGCGTCCAGACCAAAACCGGCAAGGGTTGAGGCGACAATCACATCTATTTGGTCATTGACCTCCAGTTGTCCGCTCAAACCAAGTTGACGATGCGCATCGGAAAAACGTTTCCCATTCAAGCCAAGGGTGAGGGATTCGTCGACATAGAGACGAGCTCCATATTGCTGTTTCAATTGCACCAGCGTAGCTATGTCGGTGTGATCCCCAAATAAAGGGAACGCTGCTTCGGCGATGATAAGAGCTTTTCGATCTGTGTTTTCTTTAAGAATGGATTCCAGCTCAGACAAGCTTTGGTGGGCAAAGGTCTTGATTTCACAACCAACAGGGCCAATGGCTTCCCAGATACCAGGACTGGTTTGTTCGTCCAATAGCACCAAGGAGGAGGAATCGAGAAGCGGGGGTAAGGCGGTCTGATGGATCAAATTGCCACACGACAGCAGCTGCACTGCTTGTTGTTGAACTACTCGGGAAAATTTGAACTGTAGCTCCCGTACTGCGTCGGATTCGCCACTAAAGAAGGGCGCGCCGCTGTAGTTAGTGCTATTTTTATTCCAGGCATTTTTTGCTGCGTTGATGACGTTGGGGTGGGTTGTATAATTAACAAAAATTCCCGTACTGAGTAAGTGATCCAGCGTTTCAATATCCGGGTAGAAACCGTAGAGTCCACCGAGTTTAAGAATGTCTATATCGTAATTAGCTTCAATTTTGGAAAATGCATCGCTAGTGGTGTAGTCGACTAACTTCTGTGTGAATGTTGACTTGTATTCTTCGTCAGTCATGGTATCCACTGGCCAACTGCCTGCTGTGTAATAATTCAGTTCCGACGGCTGTTCAATTGCATCGGTAATCATGCGATTGACGGTTGTGGTAAAGTTTGTTTTTTTCTGGTGTTTAATAAAGTACACCAAGGGTTGCATTTGAGCGCCGAGTAATTTTTTCGGGGTGTAATTGGTCATTCCCAACTGCATGCGCTGTTTCCCCATATCAATAGCCCGACGTAAAGAAATCATAGAGGCGGCGCGATAAAAATTGGCTTCCCGATATTGCGGGTAGCCATAATCTACCCCCCAATCAGCCATGTGATAGTCTTCTGTACCCACTAAATTCCACATAAAGGCTACTAACTTTTCGTCAGCATAAAATAAGATAACTTCACTGTTGTCTTGCAGACGTACTCCCGCTTCATAAAAAAAGGCTTCGTCCAGTTGCTCGCGATTATAGTCATCAGATGACGCATTTACGTTACGCCATAGGTCGGCCATCTCTTTTGCCAGGTGTTTGTAATCAGAGGTTATCTCAACATATATGCCAAAGTTTTCCTCTATCTTTAGTGCGGTTTTAAGTTTGTATCTGTCTTTGCTATTCAGGCTCTCTAGATAACTCTCGATAGAATCCCAATGAATATCAATCACTGCATTGGTAAAACCTGCCGACGGGGCATAACCCAATGGCGCCAGAATTTTTTCATAAATACTATATTGCTCAAGTGGTACATCGCGAAATACCAGTAGGTCCAGGTTTTTCTCGGTGGCGATGTGCTGTAACTCTCTATGAATCAGCGGAATAACTTGCGCGAGATATTGTGCGTCTTTTACCGCTATTCCATCACCATTCATGGCGAATAAGCCACATTCTGCCATGGATAGATGTAGATAATCGGGAAACCAGCTTTTAATCAGTCTGCGGGCATGGTTAGAAAGGCTTTTGTCCAGGGAAGAAAAATCCATGGAAACTTCGTAGAGATTGGCTTTGCCGATCCATTGGTTATTTTGCTCGAAGGTCAAGTAGTGGCAATTTAAATTGTTGACCCGCGATAGTTCAAATGTTTGCAGGACATTATGTCTTAGCCCAGTGGCGCGTGGCACGATTGCGTCCCATTGGTTTTCAGGAATATCAAGGATACTTTTAAAGCGGTTGCTGCTGGTTTTGGTGGTAACCGAATCAATAACGTCCATTATCAACACCTCGTATGGTCAAAAATCACTTTGATGAATCAGCTTTTAAATCAATTCCTTATAAAATTATTGTTCTGGTTGTACCAGGTTTTGCTTTGGGTAATTCCGGCGTAAAAAGAAAAACCAGGAAAGCCATAGCGTGAGCGATATGCCTATTGCTGTGAGAATAGCTGGTGTCGGATTGGCTAGTGAACTCTTTGATCCTGCGTAGGCGGCAATGAAGGCGTAAGGGATCGTTGAGATACTGTAGTACGCCATAAAACGAAAAAATGACATCTTGTTTGCGCCTGCCAGGCATGAAACGACTTCTGGCAAAATTGGCATTGCACGACACATCAAAATCACGCTGGTGCTGTGTTCAGAAAAGATGTTTTGCATTTCCGCCAGCTTTTTTGGATCCTTATAGATTTTCATTAAGAGCTTTGGTCCGATCGCCCGACAAATCCAATAACCCGAAATTCCTGCCAGCATCATTCCAGAGGTGGATGCTAGCCCTCCTGTAATCCATCCCAGGAAATAACCAGAGAGGATACAAATAGTTAATGTGGGAACAGCAATAAAAAGATCGGCGAAAAGCAAGACGACGACAGTCAGTACGACATATACAGGATTTATCTCTGAGGCCATGGTTAGCCACTGTTTAATATCATCAATTGTCAGCACCCCTGTGGTTTTAATGATAATGAACGTTGAAGCAAAAGCAGCGGCTAGAATAAGCGCAATGGTAATAAGTTGTTTCATGGTCAGCTCCGTTATCCCGCTTTCATAATCGCCGCCATCAGGCGGGGGCTAATGCGCGATACCAATGGAATGAGTTTTGCCTTTCCTACATAAATTTCTTCATCATCGTTTTCTATTCCTTTGATGATGGCGTCTGCGGCATGATCCGGTGATATTTTTCCTTTGCCTCGCCCCTGTGTCATGGGTGTGTCAACCAGTGGCATAATGGCTTCAAAAACCTTTATGGGAGTTTCTTCAAGCTGATACCGGAAGCTTTGGGTAAAATTGCGCAATCCGGCCTTGGTTGCACAATAGACGGCGGAATTTTTTTTGGGATAGAGTCCTAATCCTGAGGTGATATTAATGATGGCGGCTGGAGCCTTCAGGTTAAGTAGTGGGCCGAGCATGAGCGCGCAAATTTTAATGGGTGAGGCCAGGTTAATGCTAATTTCGTTTTCAATACTATCGAAACTAAAATCTTTGTCTAAAAATGTAGGTGTTTCCTGAATGCCGGCGTTGTTGATAACTACAGAAATGTCGGGATGGTTATTAATTATTTCGCTGAAAGTTTTCTCCAGGTCTATTTTGTCGGAAAGGGAGCACTTGTAGGTGTATACGTTGGATATCTCATTCCTGATTTTTTCAAGATGTATTGGGTTTCGGGCGATAACAATAATGCTTTTATTTTCTGAAGCCAGTTTTTTTACCAGGGCGTATCCAATGCCTGAAGTTCCGCCGGTAATGAGCAATGTTCTATCCTGTAGTTTCATATATCCCTGAAATCCTGTATAAAGATGAATAATCCGGAGCATTTTAAGGCAACGGAAAATTTTTATTCATTAACCGAAGTTAATCCACCTGATATATTCGATGCCAAAGCAAAAAATGATCTGGCGCATGAAATTTCCATAATTTTATGCGCCATGCATGGTATTTATTTTCCTGGTTTTTATAAGTAGTAACGCTGCACATGGTTCGTCTATTTAGAGGGAGCGCTAGTTGAACGAGCAATTAAAAAAGATAGGCGCTATTCGTCAGTTTCCCAAAGGCTCTTTTTTGTTCAGGCAAGGGGCAAGAGGTGGCAATTTATTTTTCATTCAAAGCGGATTGGTTAAAGCTTATTATGAAACGCTTGATGGAAAGGAGTTTATAAAATCGTTTTTGACGGAGGGGGAGTTTATTGCGAGTATGCAAGCGATTGTCGCTGGTAATCCCAATTCCTTCACGGTATTGACGCTTGAGGATTCAGTGGCAGTCGAGGTTCCCAAAGAAGCGGTATTGAATCAATTCTTCAATAATCCTGCCTTTACTGACATCTTAAACTCTATGCTATTAAGGTTGGCGGCTAAAAAGGAGCGACGTGAATACGAACTCTTGTGCATGTCGGCTGAAGAGCGCTATCTCTTATTGTGTGAGCGCGAAGCAAAATTGTTGGAACGTTTGTCGCAGAATGATATCGCGCGCTATCTAGGAATTACTCCGGTGGCACTGAGCCGTATTCGTAAACGTGTCAAGGTTTTTGGTGGGGAGTCCATTTGAACGGTTGCCAGCTCCTCCATATGAAGATGATCCCGCTTTAAAATTTTCAGGAGTTACTATGTGGGAACAGTGCCTTGAACAGGTCGGTAATTTGCGTCATTACCCCAAAGGGACTTATCTATTCAGGCAAGGGGAGCATTCAGATGATCTGTTATTGATTTATAAGGGTTTGGCCAAGGTCTTTTATAAGACCCTTGAGGGCAAGGAGTTTATTAAATCCTTTTTAATAGGTGGTGAATTTATCACCAGCTTGAACACCCTGGAATCTGATAAGCCATCAACATTTTCCGTGTTGAGCCTTGAACACACGGTCGCACGTGCAATACCGCAACATACCTTTAAAAAGCTTCTGGATGACAATCCTGGCATCTCTCGCCAGTTCACCTCGGTATTGATAAATCTGGCAATGAAAAAAGAACAGCGGGAGTATGAGCTTCTATGTTTGTCCCCTGAAGAACGTTACTGCTTGTTTTGCGAGCAGAACCCGACTATGGAGCAGCGAATCGCACAGAATGACATTGCACGATACCTGGGTATAACCCCTGTCGCCCTCTGTCGCATACGCAAGCGCTTCCAAACTGATAAGCCCCATGCTTAGGAGTTCTTATCCGCTTTGTCTGTCATAGAATTTCCGCTAGTCGACGCCGCAAATAAAAAAGCCCCGATATCGCTATCGAGGCTTCCGAATGTGGTGCCCAGGACGATGTGCATGGATGCACAAGTGTCGCGGTGTACAGGACGTACA
>CAMLOU010000133.1 GCA_946481735.1 uncultured Cellvibrio sp. | reverse complement strand
CAAAATATTGAAAAGTGTATTCGTCGCTGCGGTTTGGAAGTTGAAGATATTATTTTGGAACAATTGGCTTCCAGTTATGCCGTACTGACAGACGATGAAAAAGAATTGGGTGTTTGTGTGGTGGATATTGGTGGCGGTACTACTGACATTGCCATCTTTAAAGATGGTGCAATTCGTCATACGGGCGTGATTCCTATTGCCGGCGATCAGGTAACTAATGATATCGCTATGGCGCTGCGCACACCGACGCCCAATGCAGAAGAAATTAAAATTAAATATGCCTGCGCGCTGGCAAAGTTAACCAGCCCGGATGAAACGATCAAAGTGCCCAGTGTGGGTGATCGTCAACCGCGCGATCTGTCTCGTCAGGCGTTGGCCGAAGTCGTGGAGCCGCGTTACGACGAATTGTTTACGCTGGTGCAATCAGAGTTGCGACGCAGCGGTTATGAAGACTTGATTGCCGCCGGCATTGTGTTGACCGGTGGAACATCAAAGATGGAAGGCGTTATCGAGTTGGCAGAAGAAATTTTTCACATGCCGGTTCGCATTGGCGCACCACATGCCATTCGCGGTTTGACTGACATCGTGAATAACCCGATTTATTCCACCGGTGTCGGTTTGTTGATGTATGCAATGAAGCAACAACAGGAGGGCAGGGGAGCTGCGCATCATTCGAGGGAACAGCAGGGTTCGATATTCAATCGGCTCAAGAAATTATTTCAAAGCAATTTTTAAACGTATTCACAGTTTATTTTTTAACAGACACGTTCAAGGGAAAAAAGGGGTATTACTATGTTTGAATTAGTCGATAGCATTCAACAAAGTGCAGTTATCAAAGTTATCGGTGTTGGTGGCGGTGGCGGTAATGCCGTCAAGCACATGATTGCCAACAACGTCGATGGTGTGGAATTTATTTGCGCCAACACCGACGCGCAAGCGCTAAAAGATATTGATGCGCGCACGGTGTTGCAATTGGGTAACTCCATGACCAAAGGGTTGGGTGCCGGTGCCAACCCGGAAGTCGGCCGTCAGGCGGCATTGGAAGATCGTGAGCGCATTGCCGAAGTGCTGCGCGGTGCGGACATGGTCTTTATCGCTGCCGGTATGGGTGGTGGTACCGGTACCGGTGGTGCACCGGTAGTGGCCGAAGTTGCCCGTGACCTGGGAATTCTCACGGTTGCTGTGGTTACCAAACCGTTTCCTTTTGAAGGTCGCAAACGTATGGCAATTGCAGAAGCGGGTATCCGTGAGCTGCAAGACCGCGTGGATTCATTAATTACTATCCCCAACGAAAAATTGTTGGCGGTACTGGGTAAATCCACCAGCCTGCTCGATGCGTTTAAAGCGGCTAATAATGTATTGCTCGGCGCTGTACAAGGTATCGCTGACCTGATTATTCGTCCCGGTATGATCAACGTCGACTTTGCAGACGTTCGTACTGTGATGTCCGAGATGGGCATGGCAATGATGGGTACTGGCCGTGCAACTGGCGAAAATCGTGCGCGTGAAGCAGCCGAAGCAGCCATTCGCAGTCCACTGCTGGAAGACGTCAATCTGCAAGGTGCGCGCGGCATCCTGGTGAACATCACGGCAGGTATCGATTTATCCCTCGGCGAATACTCTGAAGTGGGTAACACCATTGAGGAATTTGCATCGGCTGATGCAACCGTTGTAGTTGGTACTGTTATTGATCCGGAGATGAGCAACGAACTTCGCGTTACTGTTGTGGCAACTGGCTTGGGTGCTACCGCCGCGGCCGCCGCTAAAGAAAGCAAGCCGGCGCCGACGAAGGTCATCGTGGATAATACCCGCCGCTCCAATGGTCAAATTGATTACAGTGCCCTGGATCGTCCGGCTCACTTGCGTGCCAACAGCCATGCCTCTGCGGCCGTTGCGCCGATGGCGGAAAAGGATCTTGAATATCTTGATATTCCGGCGTTCCTGCGCCGTCAGGCAGATTGATCAGGTAATCATGAGAGTCGTGCGCCGCTTGGCGGCCGATTAGGAAATGACTTGAAAATTGCCGGCACCGACACCACAACTCGTCAATGAACGTGTCCGGGTGGGTGGTGTGGTGCTCGCGAAAAGGCGTAGCGCAATGTTGTCTTTCAACAGGCTTCAGCGGACAAGGAGACGACGTCTGCTGAAGATTGATTTTTCCTATAAGCCGCTTAGCTGGCGACTGCTGGCATATATTGGTAACATGACTTGCTTTTTTGAACGGGATTACTTTTGGTTAGACTGCGGGACATCAATAAGGATATGCGGGTATGGCAGCAAAAAATACACGCTGCGTACACGCCAAAGTCACCTTGGGTACACTTGCTAATCTAGCTAACAGGTAGGGCTAATACAAAGCAATGATCAGACAACGAACACTTAAGAATGCCATTCGCGCGACCGGCGTTGGTTTACACACTGGTCAAAAAATCTATTTGACCCTTCTGCCCGCTCCCGTGGATGCCGGCATTCTATTTCGCCGCGTGGACCTCGATCCCGTAGTGGAAATTGAAGCTAAAGCAGAAAATGTCGGCGATACAACCTTATCGACGACCCTGATGAATGGCGATGTTCGGGTGTCGACCGTTGAGCATTTGCTCTCTGCTATGGCCGGTTTGGGAATAGATAACGCTATCGTCGAAGTCAGTGCACCCGAAGTACCTATTATGGATGGCAGTGCCGGACCCTTTGTGTTTCTGATCCAATCTGCCGGTATTCAGGAGCAGCCTGCACCGAAGAAGTTTATCCGCATCAAGAAGCCTGTAACCGTGCAAGACGGCGATAAAATTGCCAGTTTCCTGCCATTTGAAGGCTTTAAAGTCTCCTTCTCTATTGATTTTGATCACCCGGTTTTTCAAGGCCGTACGCTGGAAACCTCGGTGGATTTTTCGAGCACATCATTCGTAAAAGAAGTCAGTCGCGCCCGTACCTTCGGGTTTATGCACGAGATTGAATACCTGCGCTCAAAAGGCCTGGCCAAGGGCGGCAGTATCGATAACGCTATCGTGGTGGATGATTACCGCATCCTGAATGAAGATGGTCTGCGTTATGAAGATGAATTTGTAAAACATAAAGTCCTGGACGCGATCGGCGACTTGTATCTATTGGGAAATAGCCTGATCGGTGAATTCAAAGCCCATAAGTCGGGTCATGGTCTCAATAACAGATCCCTGCGCCAATTAATTGCCCAGAAGGACGCCTGGGAAGTTGTCACCTTCGAAGATGAGGACGCCGCGCCCATCTCTTACATGAAGCCACTATTGGCCATCTAAGCGTTGTCTGCTCTTAATTTCAACGACATAGATCCTCAATGTCGTTGAAATTTTCTATTGATCATTGCCTTTCTTCTGTGCCATATTTCGACCTCCCGCCAATAATGGCGGATAATTTTTCGGAAAGTGGTGCTAATTTTGCTTATAAATCCGTGTTATCACGGACGACAAAGTGATTGTTTATAATAAAAAAGTTCTGTTTTTAGTTCTTTAAATTATAAAAGATCGTTAACAAGGCAATATTGGTCTAAACAAGAATCTTAAAATGCCTACTATTACTAATAATTAGTCCGGGCAAATCAGATAACATCCGCTGCATGAAAATTATTATTCTCAACAAGCATCACGGCCAATCGCGAAGCATCTCCATTGCAGGATGGACGCGTGCATTTCTGTCCGTCTGTTTGTTGGGTATGCCTGGTGCGCTTTGCGCCATTGGCTACAATTGGCTGGAAGCGCAAGATAACGGTGATTTTTTCAACACCGAGTCACGCCAGGCGCTTGAAAACGAGCTGATTGCTCAAAAAGAACACCTTGAAAAGACTCGCCTTGAAGCCGAAGCGCAACTGTCGGCACTGACGATGAAGATCGCTGAAATGCAGGCGCGCCTGGTTCGGTTGGATGCCTTGGGCGAGCGACTGACGACGGTAGCGAAACTTGAGGAAGGTGAGTTTGATTTCAGCCAACCTCCCGCCATCGGTGGCCCGGAAACCGCAGCAGTCAATCAGGCCCAATCCACACCTGAGTTGATTCGTATCATTGATCAACTCTCCAATCAAATTGAAAACCGCGAACAACAACTGGAAACGCTTGATGCGCTACTGGCCAAGCGCAAGATTCAGGAAGACATCTTTATTGCCGGACGTCCGGTACAAAAAGGGTGGATGGCGTCCCGCTTTGGGCGCAGGACAGACCCCTTTACCGGTAACGTAGCCTTCCATGCCGGTGTCGATTTTGCGGCCCGCGAAGGAACAGATGTTATCTCCGTTGCTGCTGGCGTTGTCACTGTCGCCGGTCGCCACCCAGAATACGGCAATATGGTTGAAATCAACCATGGTAATGGTTACGCCACTCGTTATGCCCACAACAAAAGCAATCTTGTGAAGGTGGGCGATGTGGTTAAAAAAGGCCAAATCATCGCATTAGTCGGTTCCACTGGCCGCTCTACCGGTCCCCACGTTCATTTTGAAGTCTATAAGCACGGTCGCCCTGTCGATCCTGCTACTTACATTCATCGCGCCAGCCGATAATTCTCTTCTCCCTGCTTGCTTTAACAAGCACCTTTCTGTTTACTTGCCAGCCTTGCTGTCAGGTTCATTTTAATTCAGATCTGCATTCTTATAAGTTACGGTATATCAAATGATTGGTTTTATAGCTAAAGCTTTATTCGGTTCAAAAAATGATCGCGAACTCAAGCGCATGAGCAAGATTGTGACGCGAATTAATGCGCTTGAACCGGACATGGAAAAATTGACTGACGAACAGTTACGGGCAAAAACTGACGAATATCGTCAGCGCCACCAGCAGGGAGAGACGCTTGATCAGCTCTTGCCTGAGGCTTTTGCTACGGTGCGTGAGGCCAGCCGCCGGGTTTTGTCTATGCGTCATTTTGATGTGCAGTTAATTGGCGGCATGGCACTGCATGAAGGATGTATTGCCGAAATGCGTACCGGTGAAGGTAAAACGCTGGTAGCTACACTGCCCAGTTATTTGCATGCCTTGACCGGCAAGGGCGTACACGTCGTGACGGTGAACGATTATCTGGCCAGCCGCGACGCGGCGTGGATGCGGCCGGTTTATGAATTTCTCGGTATGAAAGTAGGCGTTATCCAGTCAATGCAGCCATCGGCATTAAAACGTGAAGCCTACGCCGCCGATATTACTTACGGTACCAACAACGAATACGGCTTTGACTACTTGCGCGATAACATGGCGCTGAGCAAAGCGGATAAAGTTCAGCGGCCTCTGTATTTTGCCATCGTGGATGAGGTTGACTCGATCCTGATTGACGAAGCACGCACGCCCCTGGTGATTTCCGGCGCTGCGGAAAACAGCTCTGAGCTGTACAAACGAATGAACCAATTGGTCGGCAGACTGAAACCGCAAAAAGAAGAAGGCGGTGAAGGCGATTATTCTGTCGATGAGAAAACCCGTCAGGTGGAACTCTCCGAAAGCGGGCATCAACATGTAGAAGATTTGTTGATTGAAGCAAAATTGTTGCAACCGGATCAAAACCTTTATGCGGCCAACAATCTGGCTCTGCTGCATCACGTGAATTCAGCCTTGCGCGCTCATGCATTATTCCACCGCGATGTTGAATATATTGTGCAGGATAATCAGGTTGTCCTGATTGATGAACATACTGGCCGGACCATGCAGGGACGTCGTTTATCGGAAGGTCTGCATCAGGCCCTTGAGGCGAAAGAGGGTGTACCCATTCAGAGCGAAAGTCAAACGCTTGCATCAACCACCTTCCAGAATTACTTCCGGTTGTATCCGATTCTTGCGGGCATGACCGGTACAGCGGACACAGAGGCTTATGAATTCCGCGAAATCTATCGTCTTGATGTCGTGGTAATTCCCACTAACAAGACAGTACAGCGCGTCGACCTGAACGATTTGGTTTTTCTGTCAGTAGAAGAAAAATACGATGCAATTGTTGAGGACATTAAAACCTACCAGGAAAAAAATGCACCGATTCTGGTGGGTACAGCCTCGATTGAAACCTCAGAAGAAATGTCGCGCCGCTTGAACAAAGCGGGCATCAAGCACCAGGTGCTGAACGCCAAATTCCACGCACAGGAAGCGGAAATTATTGCCCAGGCTGGTCGTCCGGGCGCAGTTACGATTGCGACTAACATGGCGGGCCGTGGTACAGATATTGTCTTGGGCGGTAAATGGGAAGCGGAAGTTGCCGCGTTGGAAAATCCGACAGAAGTGCAAGTTGCTGCGATTAAAGCTGATTGGCAAAAGCGTCACGACACCGTCATTGCGGCGGGTGGCCTGCATATCATCGGTACCGAGCGCCATGAATCCCGTCGTATTGATAACCAGTTGCGCGGTCGTGCCGGCCGTCAGGGTGACCCGGGCTTAACGCGTTTTTATCTGTCGCTTGAAGATAATTTGATGCGCATCTTTGCGTCGGATCGCGTGCGTGGATTTATGCAGGCATTGGGCATGAACAAGGGCGAGGCTATTGAGCACCGTATGGTGAATAACGCCATTGAAAAAGCCCAGCGTAAAGTTGAAGGTCGCAACTTTGATATTCGTAAGCAGTTGCTTGAATTTGATGACGTTGCCAATGAGCAGCGGCAAATTATTTATCATCAGCGTAACCAGCTGCTGGATGCCGACACTATTCGCGACACCGTTAATACTGTTCGCGGAGACGTGGTCGATGACATGATCAACCATTTTATTCCGCCGATGAGCATTGAAGATCAGTGGAATGTTCCCGGCCTGGAAAAGCAGATTGAAACAGATTTTGGTTTGCAATTACCTATTGCCAAATGGCTTGACGAAGACAATCGTCTGCACGAAGAAAAACTGCGTGAAAAAATCCTCGCCGAAATCCAGGCAGGCTACGATGCAAAATGCGAGCGCATCGGCAGCATTATGGTTGAAATTGAAAAACAGGTTATGTTGTCAGTATTGGATAACGCCTGGAAAGAGCATTTGGCCAACATGGACCACCTGCGTCAAGGGATTAACCTGCGTTCCTATGCGCAAAAGAACCCGAAGCAGGAATATAAGCGTGAAGCGTTTGAACTCTTCCAGCAATTACTGGAAACCGTAAAGCGCGAGACTATCCACCTGCTTGCACGTGTTGAGCCGATTACGCGTGAACAAATGGAAGCGATGGAAAAACAGCGTCGCGAAGCCTTGGAGCGGCAGAAAATGTTGCTGCAACATGAACAGGTTTCTGCCATGGGCGAAGAGCAACAGCCTGAGCGCGATCATCAACAACCTGAGCCATTTGTACGCCAGGGGCGCAAGGTTGGCCGTAACGATCCGTGCCCATGTGGTTCGGGTAAAAAATACAAACAGTGTCATGGGCAATTGGAGTAGGGCGCTGAGGTTTATGTAACCGGAGCTTGTCCTCTAGAAAAAGTATCGTCGCAATAGCACAGGAATTATGAATCATGGCCGTTGGTGAATATCCATTCCCTTCCATGCACCCGGTAGCAGGTGTAAAACTCACCGCTGTTTGTGCGGGTATCAAGCGTCAAAACCGTCGTGATGTCGTGTTGTTTGAGCTGGCAGAAGGCAGTGCTGTTGCCGGTGTGTTTACAAAGAACGCGTTCTGCGCAGCGCCGGTGACATTGTGCAAGGCACACTTGGCAGCGGCGCCGATTCGTTATTTGGTGATTAACTCCGGTAACGCCAACGCTTGCACCGGAGAGCAGGGCCTGCGTGACGCCAAAGCGACCTGTGAAGCCATAGCACAACAAACCGGTGTTAAACCCGAGCAGGTTTTACCCTTTTCTACTGGTGTGATTGGTGAGCCTTTACCGGTTGCGAAAATCATTGCGGTAATTCCGGAAGCCCTGGCAAACGCAACCGAGCAAGGTTGGACCGATGCGGGTGCCGGCATCATGACAACCGATACGCGCCCTAAAGGTTTCAGCAAACAAATCGAATACCACGGTAAAACAATTACCGTCAATGGCATTGCCAAAGGCGCGGGCATGATCAAACCCAATATGGCAACCATGCTGGGTTATATCGCGACCGATGCCAGGATTGCGCAGCCTTTATTGCAGCAGTTAGCGCGGGAGGCCGCCGATAAATCCTTCAACCGTATTACTATCGATGGTGATACCTCTACCAACGATTCGTGCATTCTTATTGCTACTGGCCAGGTTGATTTGCCCGAGGTTCACAAAGCTGAGGGCGAGCTATATGAAAAACTGAGGGACATTATCTTTGCTGCCTACACGCATTTGGCAAAAAGTATTGTCAGCGATGGCGAAGGTGCGACCAAATTTGTAACTGTTGCTGTCAGTGGTGGTGCAAATCGCGACGAATGCCTCGATGTGGCCTACGCTGTTGCGCATTCGCCATTGATTAAAACCGCGCTGTTTGCGTCCGACCCTAATTGGGGGCGTATTGTGGCAGCCATTGGTTATGCGGGCGTGCCTGATCTTGATGCAACCAAGGTTCGTGTTCATCTCAATGATGTATTGATTGTAGAAAATGGCGGACGTGCAGCGAGCTATACCGAAGAGCAGGGCCAGGCTGTTATGAAGGGTGAAGACATTGCCATTCGTATTGATCTCGGTCGCGGCAATGTGGCGGAGACGGTGTGGACGACCGACTTGTCTTATGAGTATGTCCGTATTAATGCCGATTACCGTTCGTAACTTACTATTCAAAGCTTGCCATTCGTAACTGACTATTCGTAATTATGCCAATCAAAGTGGTTCACGTTGCCGTCGGGGCTGTTGTTAGTCCCGACGGTAAAATCCTTATCGCGCGCCGCGCCGCCGATGCGCATCAGGGCGGCTTGTGGGAATTTCCCGGCGGAAAGGTAGATACTGGTGAGACAATTCATCAGGCACTGCAACGCGAACTTTATGAAGAGCTTGATATTCAAGTTGAGCAAACAGAACCGCTGATCCAGATTCGCCACGATTACGTGGATAAGTCGGTTTTTTTAGATGTGTATAAAGTGCTCGCCTTTTCCGGGGAGCCTCGCGGTGTGGAAGGGCAGCCCGTTCGCTGGGTAAATATCCCGGAGCTGAGTGATTACCCTTTCCCTGCCGCTAATAAACCCATCATTACCGCACTGCAACTGCCCGATAGCTTGTTGATTACTGGTGACTTTGATTTGCCCGCTGATTTTCTATTTCGCCTGCAGCGCGCCTTGCAACGTGGAATTCGCCTGGTTCAGCTACGTTGCCCCTCCGCATCGCCGGAACAATTCAGGGACCTGGCGCAGTTGGCCAAAACATTATGCGAGCAGTATCAGGCAACATTACTCTGCAATACCACGCGGGATAACTTTTCCCGATGCGCTGGTGATGGCCTTCACCTCAACAGCCATGAACTACGATCGTGTGAATCCCGCCCGATAGAGGGTTCAAAATTATTAGGCGCTTCGTGTCATAACGCGGCAGAAATTCAGCAAGCGCTACGTATAGGTGTGGATTATGTGTGCCTATCGCCCGTCGCTCCGACCTCTTCGCATCCGAATGCAGCGGTATTAGGCTGGGAGAAATTCGCGGAGCTGGTGCAAAATATAGGTGTGCCTGTGTTTGCGTTAGGTGGAATGGATGGCGATGATATTGAGATTGCAAAAGCCCATGGCGGACAAGGCATCGCAGCCATCAGTTGTTTTTGGAACAAATAGTTTTTGTTGAACATCTTGTCGGATTACGCCTGCGGCTAATCCGACCTACTCGATACTCTCACCCGTAGGTCGGATTAGCAAAGCGTAATCCGACACCAAGCTGGCCAATCGACCCATTCTTGCAACTCGGCAATAAACTCAATTAATCCCTCTCATCATCCCCATTCAAATCAACCTTCTCTCCCGGAATCCGATGCCCCTCACTGGCCCATTCCCCCAGATCAATCAACCGACAACGGTCACTGCAAAACGGGCGAAACGGATACTCATTCGTCCAGTAGATCGTTTTCTTACAAATAGGGCAGGCGAGCTTGAGCGGTTCTTGATGATCAGTATTCGTCATAACAGCAGTATCAATGTGAAGTGAGTCGGTTTATATCCGACAGGGAAATTAACAGCCGGTTCGTGTCAGGCAAGAGAGTAATTCAGTGTGAAGCTAACGCCATGTATCTCTGGTGTAGCGTCTTCACTTGCTTATCCAACTCCATCAGGTCGCCATGGTTATGAATAATATCATCAGCTTGGCTGATGCGCGCTTCGCGCTCAAGTTGTGTCGCCATAATCGCTTTGATCTGTTCGCTGCTATTACCATCCCTGCTGCTGGCTCGCGCGATTTGCAATGCTTCGCTCGCATCAATAACCAGTACACGATTTACCAGTTCACGTTGACGGGTTTCCAGCAGCAGCGGCGAAGAGAGTATGACATACGGACTGCCAGCATCCGCCAGTTGCCGACGAATTTCCTGGTTAATCAGCGGATGTAATAACTCCTCAAGCCACTGCTTTTCTTCTGGCTCGGAAAAAATAATCTTCCGCAGCAAAGCGCGGTTTAGATGGCCATCAGCCGCGACAATATGCGAACCAAAATGTGCAGCGATATCAGCCAGCGCCGGTTGGCCAGGCTCAACCACAAGCCGAGCAACCTCATCGGCATCTACCACTATGATGCCGAGCGCCTGGAATCGGCGGGATACTTCCGACTTACCGCTGCCGATGCCGCCGGTTAAGCCAACAATTAATTTTTGTTTCACAGCAGTGATCAAAGATCAGGGAGAAATAAAGAGTTGCAGATAGGTGCGATTAATATAATCACCCCACAAAAACGCAATCCAGCCAGCAATGGCTAAGTAAGGCCCAAAGGGAATGGGAATATTTTTATCCCGCCCTCGCAATACAATCATAGCAATACCCAGCGCAGCCCCCACAAAGGACGATAGCAGGATAACCTGCGGCAGCATCTGCCAACCCATCCAGGCACCCAGCGCACCCAGCAATTTGAAATCCCCATAACCCATGCCTTCCTTACCGGTTACCAGCTTAAACAGCCAATACACCGACCACAACGACAGATAACCCGCAATCGCACCCCAAACAGCATCCTGCAAGGGCACAACCAACCCAAAACTGTTGACGATCAAGCCCAGCCACAAGAGTGGCAACGTAATATCGTCCGGCAATAATTGGGTATCAACATCAATCATGGTCAGCGCAATCAGGCACCAGGTAAATACCAGTGCTGCCAACCCCAAATAACTCAAACCGAAGAAGTAAATCACCACCGCCGATAAAACACCGGTGACCAATTCAATAATTGGATAACGCAACGAAATCGGCGTTTTACAGGCCGAGCATTTACCGCGCAGGAATAGGTAGCTGATAACAGGGATGTTTTCCCAGGCACGAATACTGTGATTGCACACGGGGCAATGGGAAGAGGGGAAGGCGAGGTTGAACTGGGTAGAGTTTTCTGCAGA
>CAMLOU010000132.1 GCA_946481735.1 uncultured Cellvibrio sp. | reverse complement strand
TAGAAGTGGTGCTGGTCAATAAGCTGCCGTTGCGCCAGATTTCATAACCGTCCGCCTCGCTGATGCTGTTCCAGGATAAAGATATTGATGAGCTGGTTGTGCCAGTCACCGCCAGATTTTGTGGCACTGCCGGTGCTTCGGGATCAGGATTATTGCCATCGATATCAAACTCAACCCAGTTCAGGTTAAACAAACCACCGGTCGCCGTGCCACTGAACACCAGATATAAATCATGTACGCCGTCCACCGACACATTGGCGCTTTCAGTCACCCAACTTTGCCAGCCGCCGGTGTAGCTCACATCCACTTCACCGATCAACGAACCGCTAACACTGTCAAGACGCAGTTCAATCACACCACCGGCATGGTCGCTGGCGACGCGCGCATTGACGCTGTTGGCACCGCTGCCGAAGTCGACATCTTCAAACAACAACCAGTCGCCGTCATCAATCCAACCGACATTGCGACCACCACCGGTATCGCTGGTGTCTTCGGTCTGGATGCCGCTCATGTTGTTGTAGGAGGTCGCCTTGATTTGACTGAACGCATCGCGCGGTTCCGGGTTGCCGGCTTCACCGTAGATTTCCACTTCCGATAATTGCGCGGCGGGCCAGCCGGTATTGCCGGTGACATTCAGGCGTAGATAACGCACGTCGGTACCAGCAAAATTAATCGTCACGTTGTTGCTGTTGTTAGGCTCAAACACATAAGCACTGGCGCTGACCAATGTGGAATAACTGGAGCCATTGGTGCTACCGGCGACGGATAACGTCTGCGTGCGGCTGCCCCAGTTGTTGGGCAATTTCAACACCACGCGATTCACATTGCTGGTGCTGCCCAAATCAACCGTCAGGGCTTGTGGAAAGGCACTGTTCTGGCTTTCCCAATAACTGCCCTGGTTGCCATCGTTGGCATTGGTAGCGGCGTAGACATCCACCGTGCTGGTGGCGTTGATGGCTTTGCCCGAAGCCAGATTGGTTTGGGCCATGGCGGTAGTAGAGAGTAAACAGGGGATAGCTAATACCCCGAGTATTAGGCTGCTTCTTGCAAAGCAGTAGAGCCTGTTACGACCGATTATTTTCATTATGTGATCCTCGCTATTGTTAACTATCTTTTATCGCGTCGAATGTTATTTTTGATACCGCGCCTCACAGCACAAATACGACGCGGCACATATAGCCGAAGCATATCGTGAAGCGTTGCCGCTCCACTTGCGGCAGACGGAAAAATCGTGATGAAGATATCCGCTATTCCAAAAGATAAAACTGATGCAGTGATGAGAAAAAAAATATGCGCAGTTATTATTGTTTACGCATCGGGAATTATCTTAAGGACTATCGATTGCGCATGTCTATAGAAAACACGCAAACAATTTAATTTGAAATCGATTTCAATTTTTGAAAACGTTTGCAGACGAGGAATTTTTCGAGGAGGTCACACTTTGGCACAGGGAAACTTCCAGCCTGGTCTCCAAAAAATGAATGACACCATAACTGAAACAAAAAGCGCAGCGCGGGAAACTGCGCCATAAAAACCAGAAACCATTTCAAAAATCGGCAGGCGCCTGATGAGTTATAGCTTCTACCACTCAATGCCTTTCTGGGCTTTCACACCTTGATCAAACGCATGTTTGATCGCCTTGACTTCGCTTACCGTATCCGCGATATCCACCAGATATTGTTTGGCGCCGCGTCCGGTGATGATGACATTTTGATTGACCGGCCGATTCTGGATAGCCGCAAGGATTTTCTCTTTGTCGAGATATTTGAAATTCAACATATAAGTCAATTCATCCAACAACACCAGGTGAACCGTTGGATCGCGCAGCACATGCTCGCATTCGGCCCACACTTTTTCAGCGGCCTGGCGATCCAACTCTGCATTTTGGGTTTCCCAGGTAAAGCCGGTGCCCATCACATAATATTCCAGTTGTGGCGCCGCGCCGCGAAAGATACTTTCGGTTAAAAAATTCTTCTCGCCACATTCCCAGGTGCCTTTGATGAATTGCACAATAGCCACTTTATAACCGTGGCCTAAACAACGTAGCGCTGTACCAAAACCGGAACTGCTTTTACCTTTGCCATCGCCGGTTAACACGATCAACACACCGCGTTCCTGGTCTGCCTGCGCAATTTTGGCATCGACAATTTCTTTGCGTTGTTGCATGCGCTCTTTGTGGCGTTGGGCTTTGTCAGTGGTCATAGCAGGTCTCCAATAAGTAAAAGTGTCATCATGCCATCCCTGGCATTCATTCTAAAAGCGATAACTAATGCTTGCCTCGTACTGACGTTCCGGCTGCGGGTATTCGTAATTGCCGGAGTAAGGTGAAAAACCGGCGTAATCCGAGTAGGTTTCATCAGTCAGGTTTTTTACGCGCACGCCCAATTCCAGATCCCGGATTGACCAGAGCAGGTTGGCATTAAACACCGTGATGGACGGCACTTCGCCCTGGGTGTTGGCATCGTCGCCGATACGATAGCGGGAACCGGTGTAGCTCGCGTCCACGTATGCGCTGAGTTGTTGCGTAAAGCTGAACACGATAGCGATGTTAGCGGTATGTTCTGCTACAAACGGCACTTGTTTACCATCAAAGCTGCCGGAGGTTTGTTCGGCATCGGTAAAGGTGTAGTTGGCACGCAACCCGAGTTGTGCACTGAGATCAATATCCGCATCCAGCATCAGGCCGCGCCGCTCGGATTCCGGCAGATTGATATTCGCGCCGTAGGTGCCCAACATCGGGTCGTACATAATTTCATTATCAACGGTCATTTGATAAGCCGTGACGGTTGCATTGGCTGCATTGCCCTGCCAACCCAAACCGGCTTCATAAGATTCGCTGGTTTGTGTTTCAAGGAAATTTACCTCCGGCAGCGTAACACCATTTTCATCCGTATTGGCAAAACGGAAACCTTCCGCGTAGCGAGTGAAGATTCGCCATGCATCGTTAAGCTGATAATTCGCGCCTAACTCATAAGCACTGAGATCGTCTTTATGGGTTTCGTTGGCAGTAATATCGCGATCTTTCACTTCCGAATAACGCGTACCGGCAGTAACAGCCAATGCACGCGTCACAGGATAAATAATCTGGCCGTAAAAGCCGTTGATATCTTGTTCGACGTTAATGGAGCGAGCTGCGACAAGATAATCCGCCGCTACCTTATCGTAACCGATGGTAATCACTGCATCCCCCTTAGCGGTGGGTAAGTGTCCGATCAGGCGCGGTGTAATATTTTTTACGCGTAACTCCTGCAAGCTCGGCTCGCCAAAACCGTAAAACGACAGCGCGTCTTCATCGCGATCAGCATACTCTGCCAATAGTTGCCATTGTTCGGTCAAACCGACTGCACCACCAACACGCACAATATCTGTTTCCTGATTGGCAAAATTGTTCGGGCTGTTGGTCTGGCGGCGATCCTGTTCGACTTCGGCATCGCTCAAAGGGCCCGGCATACGCAGGTCATCATCAATGCGTTGGCCTTCGACAAACACATGGCCACGCGCAAAGTCGTAACGCAGGTTGCCCAGGAAGTTTTCATAATCCGCCTGGTTGTTATCGCGGTAGTTATCGGCCTGACGTTTTTGTGCAGAGACGTTATAGCTCAAGCCATTATTGAATCCCTGATTCACCGTGGCGGTATAACTTTCCAGGTTATCGCTGCCCGCCAACACCTGCACCGAGCCATGAATTTCGCCGCGCACTGCACGACGGGTGATGATATTGATCACACCGCCCACCGCCTGGTCACCGTACAACACACCGGCACTTCCCTGAACAATTTCAATACGCTCAACATCTTTCAGCGCGATGGTATTCAACGAGGGGCTGGCGAGGCTGGGATTATTGAGTTTACGACCATCCACCATCACCAATGTGTTGTTGGAGGCATTGGATGCAAAACCGCGCATCGCAATGGTTACACTGCGGCCGCCACTGCCATCGAGATCCTGCAATTGGATGCCCGCTTGCGTGCGTAGCACTTCACCGATTTGTGTTGCGCCGCTCAAACGAATCTGTTCGCGATCAATCACGGTGATGGTGGTCGCCAGGGGCAATTGTGGGCTTTCGCTACGCGTGCCGCTAACATAGATTTTTTCGATTTTGGGTTCGTCTACCGCGTGCGCGGTGAGACTGGCAGAGAGTAAAAGGACAGCCGCGCTTAAAGGCGCACGCGAAAAATAAACAGTGGACATATGATTCCCCAATCAGGATAAACAGGCGATTGAGGGAGGGATAAGTGGAAACAATGTGTACAAAAACCAGCGACGGTCAACACAGGATTACCACCGATGAAGCCCTCCGCTACATCGTGCGTGTGTGGACATGCAAGCAGGTCCCGTGAGGCTGGTATCGGACTCACATCGCGAAGATGTTCACCGTTGCGGGGGCAGTGTCGGGATTGCGCAAAGTGCGCGCACCGGCTTCCCATTTACTCTGATCCAGGCCCAAATAATGCGGCCATCAGACACCTCGGCGCGCAAGTTACGGGGTTAGGGGGAGGGAGTCAAGCGGCGTATTAATTTGCTTTTTGTCGGGTTACGCCGCGGTGCGGCTAACGCGACCTACAATACGCCGTTCAGTAGCCGTAGGTCGAATTAGGCACACCGTGCTGTAATCAGACAATCACACCAATGAGGCTCGTTGCCGGGGAATAATCACCACCCCGTCATCGCGACAATCCACGTGGGCGGTTATCCCATACACCTCTGCAAGGTTTTGCGGGGTCAGCACGGCAATGGGCTCACCGTCGGCCACCACACGACCGTGGTGCAGCAGGATCAAACGCTTGCAGAAACGCGACGCCAGGCTCAGGTCATGCAATGCCGCCATGACTGCACCGCCCTGTTGCGCATGCGCCTGTAACAATTCCATGATCTGCAATTGATGGTAGGGATCAAGCGCCGCAATGGGTTCGTCGGCAAGAATCAATGGCGGTTCACCGGCAAACACCCGCGCTAGTAAACAACGCTGCAATTCACCGCCGGATAATTCCGTTACCGGTCGTTTGCGCAGCGCCTGCAAATCCGTAACCTGCAATGCCTGCTCAACAGCGCTGTGATCTCGCGTGCTTTTATTGCCCATCGGTTTATGCCAGGGCGCCCGACCCAAGCCAACCAGGTGCTCAACCGTTAACGGCCAGGCCGGCTTTTCCTGTTGCGGCAAATACCCTAAAAAACGCGCGCGGATCTGCGCGGAAATCTCCACAATATTTTTTGGGTTGTCCTGCGGCAACTGCAGTGTCACCTGCCCCTGCTGCGCCGTTAACAAACCACTCAACACACGCAGCAACGAACTTTTACCGGCGCCGTTAGGGCCAATCAGCCCGACAAACTCACCGCTGGATAATTGCAGGTCAATGCCTTGCAAGATGGGATTCGACTTGAATTGCAGGTGAAGATTCTCGGCGCGTAACTGACAAAAAGTCTGGTTGGGATTCTCTGCATTTAACATGATCTATACCCACCGACTGCGCGTTTTTAAAATCAATAACAAAAAGAATGGCCCACCCAATAGCGATGTCACCACACCCAATTTTAATTCCCGCGCGATATCCAATTGCCGCACCAGGATATCCGCCAACAGCACCAACAAAGCACCGCCCAACGCACTAGCCACCAACAAACGACCCGGCCGATAGCCCACCAACGGACGCAACAAATGCGGCACCACCAAACCCACAAAACCGATACTGCCACTCACTGCGACGCAAGCGCCCACACACAACGCCAACCCCAACAACAAAATACCCCGCTCACGCTGCGTGTGAAAACCCAGGGAACGCGCACTGTCCTCCCCCAGACTCAAGGCATCCAGATAGCGGCTGCGACTTAACAATAATAACCAACCCAATAAAATAAACGGCAAGGCCACCGTCACATGATTCATATTGCGATTCGCCAGCGAACCCATCATCCAGAACACAATCTCCTGCATCGCAAACAAACTCGGCGCAAAATTTAACGCAACCGCGATCAGCGCCCCCGCCATTGCATTAATCGCCACACCCGCCAGAATCAACGCCAACAAACTGCTATGTAAACCCGCCAAGACATACACCAACAACAAGGCCACAAACGCCCCGGTGATCGACGCTACGGGCAACCAATACCACGCCCCCGCCGCCACACCAAAATACAACACCAAGACCGCACCCAACGCCGCCCCACTCGACACACCGAGAATCCCCGGCTCCGCCAAAGGATTCCGCAACAACCCCTGCATCGCCGCCCCCGCCATCCCCAAAGTCGCGCCCACCAGCAACGCCAACAACACCCGCGGCAACCGAATATCCCACACCACCACCTCCGCCAGGCTGCGCTCATCCCCCCACAAATCCCGCCACGCCTGCCACACCGATATCTCCGCCATACCCACATGCAATGCAAACACGCTGCTGATAAACAACAGAGAGATGAGAGAAATAATTAACACACTAAAATTTATTGAACGCACAAAAATCACCGCAAAGCCCGCAACACATCCACCACCACCGGCGCACTACACACCGACAACGCCGCCGGCAACTCAATCACCCGACTACTCCGCTTCAACGCCGGATGCTCCAGATACTCCCGCGCCACCGAAAACGCCTGCACATAACCACCTTCCACAATCAGCACATCCGGCTGCGCCACCACCAACTGCTCCAGATCCATCTGCGCAAAACTCACAATCCCCTGCTCCGCTGCCAGGTTGCGAAAACCGGCGCGCATCAACAACTCATGTTCCAGCGTATCGCTGCCCGCCACCACGCCATTAGGCGAATACCAGATCGCCGACGTCTTATTCGCCTGCGCCGGTTGCGCATCCAACGCGGCCAGTTGCGCACGCAATTCATTCACCATCTGCGCCGCTTGCGTTTGTGCACCGACCAAAGCGCCGACGCTTTCAATATGCGTGATGATGTCGTCCAGCGTGCGCGGCAAGGCAATGCGCTCCACGGGATAACCGAAACGCTGCAACAAGGTCACCGCATCCCCTGCGCCGAATTCGCCAGCGATAATTAAATCCGGCTGCAAGGGAATCAACTCTTCTGCCAAACCATGATTGATATGCAAACCATCAAGTTGATCCACCACCGTCGACAATTGTGGATTCGCCGATAAATACGTGACGGAGGCGATACGCTGCTTCGGCACCCAGGCCAACAGCAATTGATCAAGACATAAATTTAACGAAGCAATACGTTGCGGCGCGGCGTGACTCACCAAGGACACACACAGCACAACACTGAGGAGAAAACGTAACAATATCAAAGGATAGCTAACCGGGATCACAAAGGGTTTAACCAGGCGGCGCCGCGCACACCGCTGGAGTCGCCGTGCACCGCTTGCACAATCGGCGTGTCGCATTCACCACCGAACACATAGCGCGGCAATAAGGTCGGCACGGTTGAATAAATCTGCGCGATATTGGATGCACCGCCACCAAGGACAATCACATCCGGGTCCAGCACATTGATGACCGCCGCCAGCCCGCGCGCCAATGCATCCAGATAATCCTCCAGGGTTTTGATGGCCGCACTGTTGCCGTCGGCAGCGCGCGTGACAATCTCGTGGCCAGTAAGTTTTTCGCCGGTCATGCGTTGATAGGTCAGGCACAGGCCGGTGCCGGATAAAAAAGTTTCCTGGCAACCGGTTTTGCCACAATAACAAGGTCGCGCCTGCAACTCGGTGGGCGACGTCCAGGGCAAGGGGTTGTGACCCCACTCGCCAGCCACACCGTTGGGCCCCACTATCGGCTCACCGCGCCAGGCCAGACCGGCACCGCACCCCGTGCCCAGGATGCCGGCAAACACCAGATCATACCCCTTGCCCGCGCCATCGGTGGCCTCTGACACGGCCAGGCAGTTGGCATCGTTGGTGACTTTTACATCCCGTTGCAAGTGACGCGACAAATCCTGCTGCAGCGGTTTGCCGTTGATCCAGGTGGAATTGGCATTTTTCACCAGGCCGCTCTTGCGCGAGACGGTGCCGGGTATGCCCACGCCCACCGGCAGATTGCCCACACCTGCGGCGGCTTCCGCCTCGACTACCAGCCCCGCAATCGCGGCTAGCGTAGCCGCATAATCGTCGCGCACCGTCGGGATACGGGTACGAAACAGCTCGCCATTTGCGCCGCTGAGCAGGATAACCTCGGTTTTGGTGCCCCCCAGATCAATACCAATACGCAGTTGTGCCGCTGTTTCCGCCATAAATGAACCTTTTCGTTGTCCGGGACCGGTGAAGATGCGCGATTATAGGTTTGCCATCCGTAAGCGCGCAAACCGGCCGGTGGCCAACAGCCATAAAAGGTCTACACTAAAGACAGTCTGCGCCATGTGCAGGATGGGATGTAACAGCGTTGAGGTATTGACAGGTCATGACAGAACACCGCGAAAGACGTCGTTTTAGCCGCGTGAATTTTTCCACGCCGGTCACCCTGGTACAGGGCGATCAGCAATGGCAGGGTAAATTACTGGATATTTCACTCAAAGGTGTGCTTGTCGAGCTGCCGGTGGCGGCCGATTGCAACCCACAGGTATCGCTGACCGCCAGCATCCCACTTTCCGACCAGGCCAGCATCAACATGGTGGTTCAGCCCGTTCACCAGGAGCATCATTTGCTTGGACTGGAGTGTATATCCATTGATATGGAGAGCATTGGCCATCTGCGTCGCTTGATTGAATTGAATATTGATGACCCCTCTGCCGCAGAGCGCGAACTGACGGAACTGATTGCCACCATTTGAGATACTGCCATGACCGAGAGTAACAATCCCGCTGACCGTCGCAATCATCCACGTTTTCCCATGCGCGCTTATGCTCAACTAGCCTATTCCAGCAAGCAGTGGGAGGTTCACATTCTTGATATGTCCATGACCGGTGCGCGCATCGCCTTATTAGGTGAACACCTGTTTCGCGCGGGTGACCACATCAAGTTATTTATCGACAGTGAAGAAATTGGTTTGCATGATGCAGAGAAAAAAAATCTCAACATGCATGGACAAATTGTGCACGTGCGCGATCACATCCTCGGCATTGAACAGCAACCCACCACTGAAAAAGATAAAGAACTCCTGGTGCTGTTGCTGGCGCACACCGACGAATAATTCTATTTAATTTTCCTTCGCCCTCCTGTCAAGCACCTGATTCGGCATCATGCGCCAAGTACAATATTATTTTCTTTTAATTTTTTACGAGATACATTTATTTCCGAATATGTAATATCGTGAAATATCTCCGCTGCGGTTTAGCGTCTACAGTATTTGTGTACCGTTAATATCTACATAAATCTGTACTAAAGGAGCTAGCCGTGAACCGCGTACCTTCACTGTCCAATCCCGGTATTATCATCTTGTCCCTGGCATTATGGTGTGGCGCGCCAACCGCCTTTGCCGATTGTCAATCCGACCCCAGTTGGTTTCCCCATTCACAAACACCTGAACCCGGTACCACGGGTTTTAACAGCAACTGCGCCTTTCACCAATGGTCCTGGCAGGCATTTTTGTGGCTGACCAAAGAAGTGAATGGCAAGCCGTTGTTCCTGTCGTTTTCATCACCCAATTCATTGATTGAGGATGTGCCTTATCGCGGCATGATGCCACGCATGCAAAAAAGCAACACACCGGAGTCGTTCAATGAGTTCCTGCAAGCCGGTACTGACGGCATCATGGTGGATCAGCAGGGGCGCGCGATCTATTACTCGCAGCACATCGACAGTAATTTTGTGAAATTTATCTTGAGCAATAAACTGACCGACCCTGCGGTGGTGCGACAATTTAATCCCACCACCAACTTTCCGGACGGCACCATGGAGCTCAAGGTATCCTGGAAAATTGTGCAACCCGGCGATGATGTCTCCGATATGTTCACCATGGATGGCGAAATCAACAAGTTGGTGAATAAAGACGGCAAGATTGTGGTCGACCCGAACCAGCGCGATAAGGTCAAGCTTGCACTGGTGGGCTTTCATATTGCCGGCGTCGTTGAGAATCACCCGGAGATGATCTGGGCCACCTTTGAACATAAGCGCAATGCGCCCGTCGTTCCCGCAAACGCTACACCGACAACCGTTGTGTCCGACAAGGATTGGACCTTTTATAAAGCCAACACCCAATACAAGGACTGTAATGTTAATTACGCCAACACCAATAAGTTAACCCTGGATGAAGCCACGCAAATATTACGCCCTTCAACCCAGGCCTGCCGTCAGTTTGAATTCGGCAATGATCCCAACAGCACCGATCCCAACGTCCAACAGAACGATGCCAATATTGCCAGCCTGAACGCCGATGTATTGAAGCATCTGGATGAGAATGATGTGTGGCGCAATTATTTTGAAGTAGGTGCAATCTGGTTTGCGGCGAACAACGGCCTAAAACCAAATATGTCACTGGCGACGGACGAAATACTCACCGGCTCGGTGAAGTTATCCAACGCAACGATTGAAACCTACACCCAAACCCAAAGCACCATGAACAATTGTTTCCGTTGCCATAACACCATGCAGGCCTTTCCGGGTAACCCCGACCTTGCGCCGCTGCCCGCGCTGAATATCAATATCAGCCACGCATTCCAGAATATTTATTTCTGGTCACAAGACACCACGGACGCACAATAAATTTGATTGAGGAGCTGAATCATGTCGAATACGTATTTCAGAGTTCACCCGAGCATTAACTTTTCCCGCGTCGGGGTTAGCGAAGAGTATTACCTGGCGCCGGAGACAGCGGCCGGAAAACTCATGGATAAACAGACCGGTATCTTTGGCGGTTTGCCGATTAAAACCGGTACCGAAAGCACACCCATTGAAGCGAGCGATTTGCGCGATAGCCAGCAAAATCCCAAACGCCAGGCCGCACGCTTTCGTATTTACGCTTACGATACGCCGCAGACGGTTTACCCTTCTACTGATCCAGGCCGCGAAGTAAAGATCGGCGATGTGGTTAACGGAAAAACCATCAAAGATATTGTCTGGCAGGTTCACCTGGCGAACAAAAAAGCGAACAACTACACCATTACCAGTGCGAACAAGGAAGAGGAAGGGATTTTTGCGTATGAAGATGGCAAGACGCCACCCGTACGCAATGAGACATTAATTCCCGGTGATCCGTCCAATCCCGAGCGATTAACCAAGCTGGTCATTGATGCCGGGCCACGCGCGTTGTCCGCCTCTACCAATGGTGCTGCCACACTTCACTTTAATGCCACAACGCCAGCCACTTATACCGATAGCACCGGTGGCATTCACCAGGCAGCACAGTACCCTTTCAGTTTTCCCAACGATCATTTCAGCACCTTTAATCCACGGGGAGCGATCGACACGCTGGGGCAAATGACCATCGAAGCCAACACCGGCCGGTTAATCGTGGTAGGTGGTTACGGTCGTGCCAGTGGCATTATGGAAAATGGCAAACCACCCGCACTCAACGATGCGATTGATAATGACAAATGGTT
>CAMLOU010000131.1 GCA_946481735.1 uncultured Cellvibrio sp. | reverse complement strand
CCATGCTGACGACCGGTAATCGCCACTACCACCTTGATGACGATGTGGATTTTATTCATAACTATTATGAGCGGCTGGTATTGCAGGAAATCAGCGCAACCAGCGAGCGAGTGCAAAAGGGGGACCGTGAATTTCTGGCGGACGTGGCCTGCGTAGCACTGAATCGCCTGCCCCCGCGCTATATTCGCCACGATGTGGATATGACATTTTTTATGTCGCCCCAGGAAATGCTGGAGATTGAACATAAAGTCAAGATCGCCGTGCAAAGTGCCATTGCCTACGTGCAAGCCAGCGAGCGCGGTGAAGAGTTAACGGAAACCAAACCGGACCCAAGCGGGAAAAAATCCGTCAAAAAATCTGCCGGCAGTAAAAAAGCCAGCGCTAAAAAATCCACGCCGCGCAAATCCAAAGATCAAGACCACTGACTGATAATTTTCGTTACGGCCCATCAACCGGTAAAGGTTTATTTACCGGCGGCGGCGGCTCAGACAAAATCTGTGACCCACTGCCACAGGCGATAACGGTACGCATGGCCGCCTCGACACTGATATGCGGCAACAGGTCCACGCAATCTGGCGACAAATGGTAAACAAAACCCGAGGTAGGAATCGGGGCGGTTGCTACATACACTGTGTAGTCACCATTCTCATGAATCGCCGTGACGATACCGGTCACCGACACCCCTGCCGCGCGCCCCATGATATACGCACGACACACCTGCCCTTTTAACAAGGAGGCATTACTCTCGCCCCCTAACAATTGCGAAATAATTTCCCGAATGGTTTTGTAGCCCGGCGCGAGCTTGGTCAACCAGGCATCCATACGCTGGTGTAATAAACGCCCCACGTTGGTTTTAATTAACAGGCCGATCACGAAGAAGGTGCTCAGCACAATAATGATGGCGAGGATATCCGCCATGTATTTGGCCAAGGGTGTGATACTCACCAGCCAGCCACTCAAGGGGCTGATGATCCCGGTGATAAAGTTAAACAACCATTCCAGCAGGAACAGGAAAATCACAAACGGCAGCACCACCATAAAGCCGCCGAGTAACGTAAAACCGATAAAGGATTGAAGCCGCTGGGCTCCGGTGCGCTGTCTTAAATAATCGCGAAACGCCTGGATTTTCTGCATACGTTTTACTCTGGGGGTTTCCCTGTCACAATAAGCGCCGAATAAGCGCATAAAAGGTTGATTACACCGTGAAAAACATCTTCTTGTTTTGCTGGCTATTTTGCCTGAGCGGGCCACTGATGGCTAATGCCGGGGCCACGGTATCACATACACCCGATGTGGTTCATTTTGATTACCAGATACTGGCCCAACGCTCACATAAACCCGCCCTGTTCACGCAAGGGCTGGTGTTGGATGGCAATACCTTTTACGAAAGCAGCGGCCTGTATGGCCAGTCCATGCTGGTCAGTTATCCACGCGAAGAGTCGACCAACAAATGGGCCCAACTCACCGCCAACTTCACCCAAAAAGACAAACTACCGGATCGCTATTTTGCCGAGGGCCTAGCGTTACTCGATGACAAACTGTATCTGCTCACCTGGCAGGAAGGAACGGTGTTTGTTTACGACCGCACCACCTTCGCGGTCATTGATCGCTGGCGTTACAGCGGCGAAGGCTGGGGGCTGACACACAACGGCAAACAATTGATCCGCAGCGATGGCAGTGAACACCTGCACTTTCATTCCCCAGAAGATTTTAGTCTGCAAAAGACCCTTGATGTGCAGGAATCGGGGCGACCGGTTCAGCGACTAAATGAGCTGGAATTTATTGCGGGGTATGTGTGGGCCAATATCTGGCATGAGAATCGTTTGGTGCAGATTGATCCAGCAACGGGACGTGTGGTCGGCTCACTGGATCTCACAGCCCTCACCGCACAAGTGGACATCGACTCCAGCGAGAGCGTATTAAACGGGATCGCCTATGATGCGGAGCGCGGCGGGATGTGGGTAACAGGTAAAAAATGGCCAAGCATGTATCTGATAAAACTGACAAAGCCTGCCGAGGAATCATCCGAATAACCGTGTGATGCCGCCGAGAAAAACCTTGCCGCAGAAACAACAAAGCCGCATCGAAATGCGGCTTTGAGTACATCAGTCGTTACAACTTAGAGACCGATTACGTTTTCAGCTTGCGGGCCTTTTTGGCCTTGCTTAACGTCGAACTCTACTTTCTGACCTTCAGCCAGGGTTTTGAAACCCGAACCGCTGATAGCGCTGTAGTGAACAAAAACGTCCTGACCAGCATCGCTCTCGATGAAACCGAAACCTTTAGACTCGTTGAACCACTTAACAGTACCAGTACTTTTAGACATAAAAAACCTCAATGCTCTGAGTAAATTAAAAATTGCCACCTTGGCATCTGTGCTGACTGATCACATCTTACTTATGAAGAACAAAACGAGGTTGCTAATAGATGTACTGCTAGAACAACGATGTACCATAAATAATGCTGCATGTTTGCCAGCCGAGGCACTATATACCCGACTTAAAGCTCAAGTAAAGCCCCCTTTATTAGGATGCGTTAGCCTGCACACCGAGCATCGCGGGACCACACAAGGGCACAGCAATTTGCCGCATTTTTACCCCTGCGCGACGCAAATGGATGCGATAAGCCATAGGGAAGCACGGCATAGCTATTTACCGAATCTATCAAAACTGCAACAATTAGGTGCATTCACAGGCCACGTCCGCATGGAGGGTTTCGCCATGATCCACGTCCACGCCGTAGATTCCTCTCACACCGCTCCACATTGCGCGCATGACAAAAGAGTTTCCTGTAGTAATTGCCGTCTCAATACCTTGTGCCTGCCTATCAGTCTCCATATCGATGATATCGACCGCCTGAACGACATTGTCCAGCGCAGTAAACCTTTGCAAAAAGGTGAATACCTGTATCGCGCCAATGATCGTTTCCTTTCCCTGTTTGCCATCCGATCGGGCGCGGTAAAGGCCATTACGTTGAGTGACCACGGCGAAGAACAGGTCACCGGTTTTTATTTACCTGGCGAAGTCGTGGGCATGGAAGGTTTGGCGGACGAGCGCTACACCAATTCCGTCATCGCCCTGGAAACCGCGTCCATCTGTGAGATCCCGTTTCATCGCGTGGAAGAATTGAGTACGAGGATTCCCTCCCTGCAACGCTATCTTTTTCAACTGATGAGCCGGGAGATTAATCACGATCAGCAAATTATTACCTTGCTGAGTAAAAGCGTAGCGGAGCAACGCATCGCCACCCTGTTGCTCAGTATCTCCACGCGCAACCAGCGACGCCGTTTATCGGCCACCTCGTTTTCCCTACCGATGTCGCGTACCGATATCGGCAACTTCCTTGGACTGACCATTGAAACTGTCAGCCGCGTCTTTACCCGCTTGCAAAAGCAAGGCATCCTTGAGGTCAATCGCAAGGACATCATGATCAATGATGTCGACGAACTGCGCCGTATCGCCAACGGCACCGAATAATGATTAAGGACTTCCATGACCCCAGCCGAACAACTCCAGGCTACCCTGGCTGATTTTGATACAGCCAACCAGCAAGACCCGAATCACGAGCTCGTCAATGGCAAGGCCGTTCCCAAAGAATGGATTTACGGCGTGCGGATGAGCGAACAACTCGCGCGCTTTTGTCCGAATGCTTCCATCACCCTGCAACTGGCCGCCCGCTGCCAGCACATTTGCCGCTGGAAAATTCCGCGCAGCGATTACCCCATGGATCGCCAGGGCTATAAACGCTGGCGTAGCGACCTGGCGCAATTCCACGGTGAAACCGCAGCCGTCATCATGCGCAACAACGGCTATGACGACGCTGATATCCAACGGGTCAAGGATCTATTGCTGAAGCGCGGTTTAAAACGCGATGACGAGGTCCAGGCATTGGAGGACGTGATCTGCCTGGTGTTTCTGGAGTATTACCTCGAAGAATTTGCAGCCAAGCACGACGAAGAAAAACTCATCGATATCATCCGCAAAACCTGGAACAAGATGTCGCCCGCAGGACATGAAGCTGCCTTGCGCCTACCCCTGTCGGAGGCGATGTTGCAATTGGTCACCAAAGCCCTGAATACCGGGAATCACTGATAACCTTACCCTGCATAACAACCATAAAACGGAAACCCACTCATGTATCTGATGCTTAAACATATCCATATGACCATGGCTGCCCTGTCATTCCTGGGCTTTTTTATTCGCGGTATCTGGATGTGGCGACAATCGCCCTGGCTGCACAAAAAACTGGTCAAAATTCTGCCACACATTATCGATACCCTGTTGCTGCTAAGCGCCTTTGCGCTCGCCGGTGTGTTGCGCTATTCCCCGGGCGATCATCCGTGGCTGATGGCCAAGATCGTCCTGCTGGTGGTGTATATCGTGCTGGGGATTATCGCGTTTAAAAATCCCAACCCAATGGTACGCAAATGCAGCTGGATCATGGCGATGGCGGTATTCCTTTATATTGTCAGCGTAGCGATCAGCAAAAATCCGCTCGGCTTTTTCGGCTGATGTGATGGCTTAAGCGTCGCTTGATGCGGCGCATTATTACGCTTTCCACTATAAGAATTGGGGAAAACCAATCAGATTATTATTAATAAAGTGATTTTTATAGCCGAAGCTTGACGCGCCAACCAAAGTGATCTATATCACACACAGGCGTTGGAACCTTGAAATACCAATAACTAATATATTCGGCGACCCTACTATGAAAAAAACACTGCTTTCTTTGTACCTTGTTCTGATTGCACCCTTTGCTTTTGCATGCGACGAAACCTGTATGCGTGACAAAGTCATGGCGGAGCATGATATTAAGTTTCCAGCCTACCTGGACTCCAAATACTGCAAGACCACCTCTGTGGACTTCCTGGTGAATTCCCGTAAAAGCCTGCAAAAGTATCGTGAAGAGCGCCTGAGCAGCGGCCATCGGGGCGGCATCAAGAATATTCGCAACTTTATTGAGCAACGCAAGGAATGGCTGCAGGAGTGTGACAAGTACCTGGATATGACCAAACAAGGCCGGGTGTTCCGCACGAAGGAGACCACCGAGGAGTTGTTTACCGCGATGGACTCACTCTCCAAAGAACTTTATGCATTGATTTATCGTCCCAAGAATGCGGCTGAAGATACCCATCAGCTCACTGAATTGGCGGGACAAAAGTTTGAGTTAATGTTCCGGTTGATGGATGCCCACCGCACCGATCTGCAATTGCGCGGACTGCTGTAATCCCCTAATAAAAAAACGGCGCATCCCTCGCGGGGTGCGCCGTTTTTTATTGTCTGTCACATCAACTGCTTTTTTTCAGGGACAGGACTGACCGCTTGGGTTTATCTGTGCGCTCGGCGTAACGCTTGGCTTCCGCTTCGCGCGCCTTGATGGCCGCCATACGCGGATCATCTTCTCGCGCATAACCGCTCTTGCTGCTGTAATGCGTTGCCCCATTGTCCGATGCGGCTTTGGCTAAAAACTCCATCCCGCAGCGCAGCAGTCGCGCCTGGTCAGCAAAACTCAAGTCGGGGGGAAATTTCCCCGGATCAACCGAGGAAGGATTACGCGGGTTACCTTCGATTTTCAATACAAAGCCACTCGCATGAGTCGCTGTACCGGCAGCAAGGTCTGCCTCCCAAGCATCAAAGTCCATAAAAATCTCTGCATGATTGCGATGAAGCCGGCATTAAACCACATGCATCGGCGACCGCGAAGCCATCAATCTATAAATGGCATCGAACTCTACTCATTTATGGCTTGCCAGAGCCTGCCGCGCGCTTTTGCCGCTCGGGTGGCAAGGCACCGATGTGCAATTCATTGCGCTGCTTGGCCAGCTCAATTTGCTTTTGTCGCTCGGTAAAGCGCTGCTTTTGCTCCGCTGTCAACTGGTCGTAACACCGCGGGCAACTGACGCCGGGAATGTATTGGGCCGACAATTTGTCGTCTTCCGTAATGGGATGGCGGCAGCCGTGGCATTGATCGTAGATGCCCTTCTGCAGGCTGTGATTCACTGCCACGCGGTTATCAAACACAAAGCACTCACCGCGCCACAGGCTCTCCTCTTCCGGAACTTCCTCCAGGTATTTCAGGATGCCGCCCTCCAGGTGATACACCTCATCAAACCCCTGCTCTTTCAAATACGCCGTGGATTTTTCGCAGCGAATACCACCGGTGCAGAACATAGCGACTTTTTTGTGCTTACTCGGGTCAAGGTTTTTGGCTACAAATTCCGGAAACTGGCGAAAGGTTTCGGTTTTGGGATCAATCGCGCCGGCAAAGGTACCGATGGAATATTCGTAATGGTTGCGCGTATCCACCACCACCACGTCCGGATCGCTGATCAAGGCATTCCAGTCTTTGGGTTTGACGTAGGTGCCGACAATTTTTTGCGGATCTATGCCGTTGACGCCCATGGTTACGATTTCTTTCTTGAGCTTCACCTTCATACGGTAAAACGGCATGCCTTCGTAGTAGGACTCCTTGTGCGACAGGTCGCTCAGGCGCGGATCACTTTTCAGGTAATCGAGCAAGCTATCAATACCCTCACGCGTGCCGGCAACCGTACCGTTAATCCCTTCTTCAGCCAGCAACAGGGTCCCTTTCAAACCCAGTTGATCACAGCGGTCTTTCAGGCGCGGGGCGATGGTTTGGTAGTCGGGTAACGCAACAAACTTATACAGGGCAGCAACAACGATTGAACTCATAGGTCTTCACTTTCAATAAGACAGGGGTTATGCAGGGCGCGCATTATAGACGCTTGATTTTTGTACAGCCAGAGGCAACTTACCCGTGCTTGCTACCGCCCAGGCACTGGGGCGAATCGGGAACAGCCTGGTTGGCCAGCCATTCCTCCGGGCTGTAGGTGTGTAACGCCAGGGCATGGACACCGGCCTCCAATTCATCCGCCAGTTTGGCGTAGATCGATTGATGGCGCTGTACCTGGCGCTTACCCACAAAATCCGCCGACACCAGGACCACCTTGAAGTGGCTTTCTGAACCGGGCGGCACGCTGTGCATATGGCTTTCGTTGATGACATCCAGATGGATGGGCTGAAAGGCCGCGCTCAACTTGGCGCGGATTTGGCTCTCGACAGGTTTCATCGCTGGAACTCCGACATGGGTCACAAAATTTCCCGGCATTTTACCTTTAACCAGCTACACTTTGTTGACTTGGAGCAAGGAACTACCCTGACCTGTTAAACCAACCAGACCTAAGAGCATGAGCGAACACAAATTTTTTATTGATCGGCGGCGCGGTATGGATCGTCGTTTGGATCGCGACCCCTGTAAGGACATGCCTCTTGACCTCTATCACCGCAAACGCCGTAAATCGACCGAGCGCCGCAATCGCGGGCGGACATTGGAGCAGGACTACTACGCCTTTATCGGCCAGCCGGACCCGCAACGGCGCCACTAACATACTGGCTCAGGCAAACGCCCCGGCGCTGGCCTTGGCAGAAATCAGTGTGGGTTCACAGCCGGTTTCCTGCTGATAATGGTCCTCAACCGCTGCCATCAACACGGGAATGATGGCGTGGGGTGCTATGGCAACAACACAGCCACCAAAACCACCACCGGTCATCCGCACCCCCGCTAAACCCTGGCCGGCGGTCGCAAGAATATCCACCAGTGTATCGATGGCCGGCACGGTGATATTGAAATCATCGCGCATTGAGGCGTGAGACTCCGCCATCACCCGCGACAAGCTTCCCATATCACCCTTCATCAAGGATTCAGCGGCCACCAGCGTGCGCGCATTTTCCGTCAACACATGGCGCGCGCGTTTAAACAGCAGCGGCTCTAACGCGGATTCCGCAGCCACCAAATGCGCTAGCGAAACATCACGCAAACTGCGCTGGTTAAAATAGCGCGCCGCCGCTTCGCATTGTTCCCGGCGCTGGTTGTATTCACTTTCCACCAAACCGCGTTTGACCCCGGAATGAACAATCAGAATATCCCAGTCCGGAGGGATGGATACGGCGCGGGTGCTGAGGTCGCGGCAGTCAATCAGCAGCGCACTGTCGGCCTGGCCGCAGGCGGAAATCAACTGATCCATGATGCCGCAATTACACCCTACAAATTCATTCTCCGCCGCCTGCCCCATCAAGGCCGCTGCTTTGGGCTCCACGTGTTCGTTACTCAATGCTGTGAGCGCGCGAATCAACGCCATCTCCAGGGAGGCGGAACTGCTCAGCCCAGCACCGGCAGGCACATTGCCGGTAATAAAAATATTGCCGCCGCGCAGCCGGAAATCTTTTTTGCGCAATTGTTGCACCACACCGCGCACGTAATTGGACCAGGGCATCACCGTGTCGCGCTGCATGTCGTCATCCAGATGAAAACGAACGATCTGGTCAGAAAAGTCGTGGGCGATGATGTGCAGTTCGCGATCATCCCGCGCAGCCGCCGCCACCCAGGTGTGGTAATTGATCGCGGCGGGCAACACAAAACCATCGTTGTAATCCGTGTGCTCGCCAATCAAATTGACACGACCGGGTGCACTGGCAACCACATCGGGCACCACTGCGAAACGCGCCTGAAATAATTCTTTTACAACAGCGGATGTCAAAGCATTCACAAACAACTACCTCAAGCGAAAATGAACAGGACTTTGCTGGCGCAAGCGCTCAGCGGCCTGCTCCGGAGATAAATCGCGCTGGGGTTCAGCCAGCATTTCGTACCCCACCATAAACTTGCGCACCGTTGCACTGCGCAACAACGGCGGGAAAAAATGCGCGTGTACTTGCCAGGGTGTTGGATCATCACCATTAAACGGTGCGCCGTGCCAACCCATGGAATAGGGAAATGAACATTCAAATAAATTATCGTAACGTGCGGTGAGATCGCGCAGGATCACGCTCAAACTCTGCTGCTGCCCCGCGGTTAAATCCGTGATACGCGGGCACGCCGTTTTGGGTAACACCAGAGTCTCAAACGGCCAGGCGGCCCAAAACGGCACCACCACCAACCAATCCTGATTCTCGACCACCACCCGCTCGCCCTTTTGCGCTTCCTTGTGCGCATAATCGAGCAGCATCGGCTGCCCGTGCCGCGCAAAATAAGCGCGCTGGTTGAGGTCGGCTTTGTGCACCAGGGTCGGCAAATGATTCTGTGCCCACACCTGGCCGTGGGGATGCGGATTGGAACAACCCATCACCGCGCCTTTATTTTCAAATACCTGCACTGACGCATAGGTTTTACCCAACTCGGCGGTTTGCGCCATCCAGGTGGTAATAACGGCCTGCATCTCGTCATCGTTCAACAAGGGCAAGGTTTTGCTGTGATCCGGAGAAAAACAGATCACCCGGCTGGTACCCCGCTCGGCCTGCAACTGAAACAACGGATCATCAACCGCCGGCGCGTCAGGCACCTCGGGCATCAAGGCCGCAAAGTCGTTGGTAAAGACAAAGGTGGTGGCATAGTCAGGATTGACTTCGCCGCCCACCCGCGCGTTGCCGGGGCAGAGATAACACGCCGGATCATGGGCAGGGCTTTCGGGCCACTGATTCAACTCCTGCTGCCCTTGCCAGGGCCGCTTGGTACGGTGGGGCGATACCAGCAACCACTCACCGGTCAGGGGATTAAAACGGCGGTGCGGATGATCATTAACGGAGAACTTACCGGACATAACATACTAGCCATATAAATATTATAAATTGACAATAAATTACCCGAAAAAGCCGCATCTGACAATTTCTAAATCATAATTTCCGGGCCGCTCCCCCCGAATACTTAACCAAAATTAACCCTATTGTGCAGTAAGTAACCAAGTAAACAGTGCCGCAACTGCTAAGCTCCACAACACTTATTCGCGACCCGCTTTAAAAAGGACCAGCCGGCTTAGCCGAGCATCAGCAATGAGATGCACGGGTGTTGTTAACCCCTACCAGGCCAGGCTATGAACAAACATATTCCCGATACCCGTCAACGCGATACCAATCAACAAATCTGGTTCACCCGCGATATCGCGCTCGAATATGCCCGCGAACACACGCCGGTCCCAGCGGAAAATGCCATCCTGAATGCGCTTGCCGACAGGATTCCCCACGCCTCGCTGCTCGATATTGGTATCGGCGCAGGCCGAACCACAACGTTTTTAGCGGGCGCATGCAAAGACTATGTGGGCATCGACTATTCCCAGGCGATGATTGATATCGCCACCACCCGCTTTCCCGACCTGAGCCTGCATCAACAGGATGCCCGCGACCTGTCCGCCTACGCGTCCGCCCGTTTTGACATGGTGTGGTTTTCCTACAACGGCATTGATTATGTTTCCCATGCGGATCGACTGAAAATCCTTCACGAGATTCACCGCGTACTGAAACCCAACGGCTTTTTTATCTTTTCTACCCACAACCGCGACAGCAAGGTTTACCCCGCGTATCACTGGAAAAACCTGCCCCTTTCATTGCACCCACGCCGCATGGCGCGGCGGGTTATCAGCTACGTGAAAGGCATCATCAACGCAGCCAGACACCGCGCCCGACAAATCCGGACCGACGACTACGCCATCCTCAACGACCGCGCCCATGACTACAACATGCTGACCTATTACATCAGCGGCAAAAAACAGATTGCGCAATTAAATACTGTGGGTTTTACGGTAGAGGGGCTGTGGGGCATGAAGGGAGAGCGGCTGGAAAGTGACGCGGTTTATCGTCGCGGGTACAGTATTTATTATCTAGCCAAACGCAAAGGCTAACTGCCGAGTAAGCCTTCCACAAAAAAACCCGTACCAAAAGCCAACCCCGCTGCTGCCGTGCCCATAAGCAGCGTCCGCAATCCCGAGCGCCAGGCCGGTAAACCATACACCGCGCTTTTCAGCATACCGATACCCAAAAATACACCACCGGCCAAACCAAGGCTGGCCAGGAACTGGGTCGTGATACCTAGGCCGGGCATGGCATAAGGCAGCAACGGCAAGGCACCCACCGCAAGAAAAGCAACAAAGGTCGCCAACGCGGAACGGAAGGGACTAAGCCCGACAGCCGACAGACCATACTCCTCCCGCAGCATGGTCGCGACCCACACATCAGGATCGCGACTCAATGCATCAACCACTTGTTCAAGCAGCTCGCCCTCGAACCCTTTTGCGCGAAACAACTGGCGAAGCTCCTCGCGTTCACCATCAGGCACCAAGGCAATATGCTCGCGCTCGGTGCGCTCCACGCTGGCGATCTGCGCCAGTTGCGCCTGGCCAGCCTCGTAATTGCTCACCGCCATACTGAAACCATCGGCGAGCAAATTGGCAAAGCCCAGTACCAGCGCCACCTGTGGCGAAAAACCCGCACCAAAAGCACCCGACACCACCGCAAACGTCGTGACACACCCATCAATGCCCCCCAGTACCGCATCCGGAAGCGTCGACGCCTTTACCGGCGCAGCGAGCCGGGCACGCACCGCGGCTGGCTGGTGATCATCAAGAAGCTGCTCATGGTTAGGCGTTGGCATGACGAAACCTCCTGTGGGTTCCGAAAGGATGGTTTTAAAAGTATATGCGCATTTGGCGCTTGGGCGAGGGGTTGAATGGTTGGGGTATTGGTTGTTAGGCGGGATGTTTTTTGCTTTCGTTAATTCGATTGCGATGGGCGCAGTAATTGATTGTTGTTTGAGGTGTGTTAGCTGCCTGTGCGGCAGTGAAT
>CAMLOU010000130.1 GCA_946481735.1 uncultured Cellvibrio sp. | reverse complement strand
GGCATCTGGGCTATAATGCCGGCCTTTTCGCCCGCGCGCCGGGTTTCAATAGCACTTTAGCGGATATTCTTTCCATGAGCCAAAACGATCAGCCTATCAAACCCTGGGGCGGGCGCTTTACGGAAGCGACCGATGCCTTTGTCGAGCGTTTTACTGCCTCCATCGGTTTTGACTACCGCCTGTATCACCACGACATCAACGGCTCCATCGCCCATGCCACCATGCTGGCCAGGGTCGGTGTGCTCACCGAGGCCGAGCGCGATCAAATCATTCAGGGGCTGGAAGAAATCCGCGCAGAGATCGTGGCCGGTAAATTCAATTGGTCCGTGAGCCTGGAAGATGTGCACATGAACATCGAAGCCATACTGACCCAGCGCATCGGCATCACCGGCAAGAAGCTGCATACCGGACGTTCGCGCAACGATCAAGTGGCCACCGACATTCGTTTGTATTTGCGCGATGAAATCGATGCGATTGCCAAAGAACTGACCCGCCTGCAACAGGGCCTGCTGACCGTGGCCGAGCGCGAAGCGGACACCATCATGCCCGGCTTTACCCATTTGCAAACCGCGCAGCCGGTGACCTTTGGCCACCACCTGTTGGCCTGGTTTGAGATGCTCCAACGGGATTACGGACGGCTGATGGATTGCCGCAAGCGCGTAAACCAATCACCCCTGGGCGCTGCCGCGCTGGCCGGTACCACCTACCCCATCGACCGCGCCTACACTGCGCAACTGCTGGGCTTTGATGCGCCGACAGAAAATTCCCTGGACTCGGTGAGTGATCGCGATTTCGCTATCGAATTCTGCGCCTTCGCCGCGCTGTTGATGACCCACTTGTCCCGCGCCAGCGAAGAGTTGGTATTGTGGACCTCCGCCCAGTTTAATTTCATCAACCTGCCGGATCGTTTCTGCACCGGCTCGTCCATCATGCCGCAGAAGAAAAATCCCGACGTGCCCGAACTGGTGCGCGGTAAAACCGGCCGTGTTAACGGCCATTTGATTGCGCTGCTGACGCTGATGAAATCCCAACCGCTGGCGTACAACAAGGACAATCAGGAAGACAAGGAACCGGTGTTCGATGCGATTGATACCGTGAAAGATTGCCTGCGTGCCTTTGCGGATATGATCCCGGCGATTGAAGCGCGTAAGGAAAAAATGTACGAAGCCGCCAAGCGCGGTTTCTCAACCGCCACCGACCTGGCAGATTACCTGGTGCGCAAGGGCGTGCCCTTCCGCGATGCCCATGAGATTGTGGGTAAGTCGGTCGGTTACGGCGTGCAAACCGGCAAGGATTTGTCCGAGATGAGCCTGGCCGAGCTACAGCAGTTTTCTGATGTGATCGGTGAGGATGTGTTCAAGGTATTGACACTTGAGGGCTCGGTGGCAGCGCGTAACCATATCGGCGGCACCGCACCGGCGCAGGTGAAAGCCGCCGTCGAGCGTGCCAAGGTTAGATTGGCAGAAAGAGTTTAACCACCCCATCGTAGGTCGGGTTAGCCAAAGGCGTAACCCGACGATGTCTTTTTACTGCACCTGCGTAACCCGATAACATTTTTCACTCCTGCACTATCTTTTTTACTGGCCACCGGTGTCGGATTACGCTGCGCTAATCCGACCTACGTGCACCCCTCGCCGCCGACAAATTTCGGCATTTTCCGACAGGGTGCGTCTGGCATTCGCGTAAAAAGGAACTATTCTTACTATTCAAGCGTCCACCGGGCTTGGGACAGGCCGTGCTCTATTATTTTTCCAACCCGTACATGGCGTGTTTATCTTCCACTTTTGCCGATTCCCGGCAGCTCTAAAGATGATGTCATGGCTAACGATGATCCCTCCAAGGAAGAGCTGGAAGCCACCATTCAGCGCCTGCAACAGGAAGTCGACTTCCTGAAGGGCCAGGCTCGCGCGCAACAAATGGAACATGAATCGGCGCGCAGCTGGTTAATCGACACCATCCGCCACCTGCTCACCGAACACAACAGCGCCAGCATCAGTTACACCCTGGAACAACTGGGCCAGGTATTTGCGCTGTGTGCATGCAGCCTGTGGCGGCGCGACCGGCAACAACAGGTGGAAATCTGCAGCGAATGGCACAGCGCCCGGCTGCAACTGGATACCCAATGGCTCGACACCCTGCTCGCCAAACACCAGGACCAGTTTCCCGCCCTGAGCGCCGGCAGGCATCAAATATTGCCTGAAGCGCTGACGCCGGCGAGCCTGGCGGACAAAGGCATCCGCCACAGTTTGTTGGTCCCGGTCCAGCGCAATCATCACACCGAAGGTTTTCTGGTGTTGCACAGCATGCAGCCGCGCACCTGGCCGGAGCAGTATCTCGAACAGATCAGCGTGCTGGCAGACCTGCTGTTCAGCGTGCAGGATCGCCAACAATTACTGCGCACCCTCGCCGATCGAGATACCCGTTTCCAGTATGCGATGGAAGCCTCGCGCGATGGTTTGTGGGATTGGAATATTCCCACCGGGCACATTTATTTCAGCCGCAGTTACCTGCGCATGCTCGGTTATCGCAGCGACGAGTTACCCGGCACCCTCGACACCTTGCGCGATTATTTCCTGCATCCGGAAGATGCAGAGCGGGTGACCACGCAATACATGGCGGCCATCGATAATCACCGGCCCAACATGAATCTCGAATTCCGCATGCTGCACCAGAACGGCAGCGTGTTGTGGATTTACTCACGCGCAAAATTTGTGGAGCCGGATGCGCAGGGCCGCCCGCGCCGCTGTGTGGGTATCAACGCCGACATCACCGACTTCATCAAATCCCAGGAGGAATTGCTGGCCGCTAAAACCCAGGCGGATATGGCCAACAAAACCAAGAGCGAATTTCTTGCGCGCATGAGCCACGAAATCCGTACGCCGATGAACGCTATCATCGGCCTCGGCCATCTGCTGCAAGACACCACCTTGAACGAACAACAGAAAAGTTACCTCAGTAGCATGGGCACCGCCGCCGAATCCTTGCTGCACATCATCAATCAGGTACTGGATTTCTCCAAGATCGAAACCGGCAAGATCATGCTGGAGAATGCCCATTTCGATCTGGATCAGGTGTTTGAAAAATTATCGCGTCTGTTCGAGATCAGCGCGCTCCACCGGGCGGTGGATATCGTGTATGACATTCGCAGCGATGTGCCGCGTTTCCTGCGCGGCGATGCCTCGCGTTTGAGTCAGGTGATCAGCCATTTAATTACCAATGCGCTGCAATACTCCACCACAAATCAAGTGGTGGTGGGTGTCAGCCGGGTGAAGTCCAACAGCAAACACGTCACCCTGGAATTTACGATCACCGATTTCGGTGTGGGTATGAGCCAGGCACAGGTGGAACAATTACAAGCCATTTTGTTAAAGGGTGGCGGCGAGTGGGACGGCAAGGCCGGTTTCGGTTTGAGTATCTGCAATCACCTGGTGTCGCTGATGGACGGCCGCATCCAGATTCGCAGCAAAGAAGGCCAAGGTTGCAAGATCAATTTCACCGCGCGCTTTGAGCACAGCCATATCGGGCCACGCTCGGTGCACGATCAGCCACATTCGCTCAACAAACTGCGCGTGCTGATCGTCGATGACAACACCATCGCGCGCAATATTATTGCCAGCACCGCCCACAGTTTGCGCATGCACACCGACACCACTGACAGCGCCGCCAGTGCACTGGAAAAAATTCGCACTGCCGATGCCCAGGGCAAGCCTTACCATCTGGTGTTGATGGATTACAAGATGCCCTTGATCGATGGTTTGCAAGCCACCGCGATGATTAAACAGGACAGCGCGTTAGGCACTAAACCGCTGGTGTTGTTGATCTCCTCTTATCATCGCGACGAAATTTTTAAAGACAATGACAACGCGAATCTGGTGGATGGTTTTCTCAGCAAACCCGTCAGCGAATCGCGCTTGTTCGACACCATCAGCCACGCCATCACCAAAGACCATCCGCTGCGCGATCTGATGACACCCGATGCTGAGGAATCCGCCGAGGACGACGAATTCCTGAATCACCTGCGCGTGTTATTAGTGGAAGATAACCTGGTCAACCAACAGGTGGCACGCGGTATCCTCAAGAAAAAAGGCATCGATGTGCGTGTGGCCAATAACGGTCGCGAAGCGGTGGAATTATTTGCAACCGAAGGTGATCAGTTCGACATGATCCTGATGGACCTGGAGATGCCGGAGATGGACGGTTACGAAGCTACCCAGGTGATTCGCCAGGGGCAGGTCAACACCGCCATCCCGATTATTGCGATCACCGCCCAGGCAATGCGCGGTGATCGCGAACGCTGCCTGGCCGCCGGCATGGACGGTTACCTGAGCAAGCCCATCATGCCCGACATGCTGTACCGCACCCTGTCGGATATGGTGCGCACCCGCCCCACCAAAAAAGACACTAACAATTTTTGATGTTTTCCAAGACGATAGATATCCACGACCTTGACCAGGGCGTTGACCGCAAACAGCTCCACCTCATCCGGCAACGTTTTATCGAGTTGAATCAGCAACGCTATCAGCGTACGGCGGCGGCGCTGTCCGAGCGCCAGCAACAATTTCTCGCGTTGTTGCCGCTGTTGTTCCATGTCAACCATCCCATGTTGCCCGGTTATTTTTCCCATCAGACCGCGTGCGGTATCCATCACTACACGCCGGGTAAGGACGAACTGCGCATTGCCAAAACCCTCGCGCGCAGTTTTAACTACAACCGCGACTTAATGGCCAGTGACAACGCCATTGATGCACTGTTTGTGATGGGCAGCATTGGTACCATTGCGCAAAGCGATAGCAGTGACCTGGATATCTGGATTTGCCATGCCGATAACTTATCGGTACAGGCGCTGGCAGACTTGCACACCAAGTGCCAGCGCATCAGCCAATGGGCGGAGCAGAATATCCATCTGGAAGCGCATTTCTTTTTAATGAATTGCCATAGCTTTCGCGAAGGTAAGGTGGCCAAACTCAGCAGCGAAGGCAGCGGCTCCGCGCAACATTTTTTATTACTCGATGAATTTTATCGCACCGCCTTGTGGCTGGCCGGCAAGGTACCGCTCTGGTGGTTTGTGCCCGCCAGCCAGGAGAAGGATTACGCTACCTACACCAACACCTTGCTCACCAAACGTTTCCTGCGCGAAAAAGACGTCATTGATTTCGGCGGTATTCCGTGCATTCCGCCCAATGAATTTATCGGTGCGGGCATCTGGCAAGTGTATAAAGGCATTGAGGCCCCCTATAAATCGGTGTTGAAATTGTTGCTGCTGGAAACCTACGCCAGTGACACCGACAGCGAGCCGCTGGCGCTGACCTTCAAGCGCGCTATTTATCAGGATACCCCGGACGCGAATGCGCTCGACCCCTACGTGATGATTTACCAACGGCTGGAAGATTACCTGGGTAGCCGCGCGCAGGAACAACGCCTGGAACTGGTGCGCCGCTGCTTTTATTTCAAGGTCAATAAACCGCTGACACGCGGTAGCCGTGGCCCACAAAAATCCTGGCAGCGTCTGTTGCTGGAAACCATGGTGCAACGCTGGCAATGGCAAACCCATTATTTACATTCACTGGACGACCGCCTGAGCTGGAAGGCACCCCAGGTGATTGCCGAACGCACACTGTTGGTGAATGAACTCAGCAACAGTTATCGCCTGCTGAGCGAGATCAATAAAAATAATTTCACCCAGGCGGCGATCACCAACGAAGAATTGATGATCCTCGGCCGAAAATTGCATGCTGCGTTTGAACGTAAGGCGGGCAAGATTGAATGGATCAATCCGGGCATTTCCCGCGATTTGCATGAAGAATCATTGAGCCTTGTGCAGGAGCGTCGCGATGAACAGGATCTCTGGCAGCTGTATCGCGGCAGTTATGCTGAGTTGCAAATGCGTCATACCGCAGTAGAACCTATTAAACGATCGCGCAATCTGGTGGAATTGTTACTCTGGAGTTACTGCAACGGCATCCTCAATATGGATACCAAAATGGATGTCATCAGCAACAGTTTTCAGTTCAGTAACATCCAACGACAGCAGGTGTTACAAAGCCTTCATCAATGGCTGCCCTTACCCTTGCCGCCGGTAGCCCACGAACAGTTCAAACAAAGTGCTCACCCTACGCGCCTGCTGTTGTTGTTCAACCTGGGCGTTGAACCGCAAGCAGAGCTGCATAAAAAAGGTATGCAGATGTTAAGCAACCAGCGCGACGCGTTGGGTTACAGCGGCTTTCGTGAAAACCTGGTGCTGACAGTGGATGTGGTGCAGATCAACACCTGGCAGGAAATTGTGTGCCGTCATTACGCCAGCGATGCCCTGATCAATAGTTTGTTGCATTATCTGCGCCTGTTGCCACCCGGTCGCGGCCTTGCCTTGCCGGAATTAACCATCCGCTGTTTCAGCAGCGGCCAGGGTACGATCATTACTCAACGGCTCGAAGAACTCTGGCGTGACATCATCGCCTGCTATTACTCCAACACCCGCCCACGCAACAGCCGCTATATTTTTGAGATGGGTGATGAATATGTGTTGTTGCAATTCCTGCAGCAGCAACCGCACATTATCCGCTACAAAACCTATGAAAAATTATTGGAAAAACTGGGCAATGCGCAGCTGGATTACAGCCCGATTGTGATCGATCGGTATGGTCTGCGCGATAAACCGCTGAAGCTCTTCGCCGAGGCATTGGCTATGCCGGGTGTGCATGTGTTTTATCAGCTGCATCAACCGGAAAAACCCTGTGCCAGCCTTACCGTGATCGATGAAAAAGGCTCGCTGTTTACCACCGAAATGCCCTACCACAACCAGCAAACGCTATTGCGTCCGCTCAGTCGCTTTATTCGCGCGGCCATGGAGCGTCAGAGCCTGAATAGCGAGGTATCTCTGCAACAATTGACGATGCAGTCGGTACAATTCTTTGAGGTCGTGGGCAACGTAAAACAACAACAGGGTTATCTGGAACAACGCAAGGTCAACAGCGATATCAGCCAATTGGGCTTCGTCAATATCCAGGTCATTGCCGAACCGGATGCCGATGGCCACATCCGCTACACGCTCTATTGCAATCAGCAGGAATTTTCCACACTGGAATATGGTGCGGCATTGTTCCAGGCGGTTGCGCGCTATATTTTCCAACAGCGGCTGGGCGGTGAAGTGTATCCCTGCTACATCACCGATCTGGATCTCTCGCTATGCCGGGATTTAATTGCCCCGCAGACCGGTTTGCAATTGAGTCATTATTTGCAGGTGAAGGCGGACCTTGAGAACCGGCTTACGCAAGCCTTGCAAGCGCTTGTGCGGGGCGGATAATTTTGTTGTAGGTGTTTTGATGGATATCTTTGTCGGATTACGCTGCGCTAATCCGACCTACTGCACCCGGATTTACTCAGCCACACCCGTAGGTCGGACTAGCCGCAGGCGTAATCCGACACCATCAGCTCCACATCATTGTGCAAAGAATATTTAATCTCCTTGTTGCTGGCTGACCCGCTCTCTACCATAGCCGCCACACGACTTCGCCGTGTACACCACAACAATATCCATAAGGAATTTATACAATGAAATTGCTCAGCACTTTCGGCTTAGGTTCGGTCTTACTTTTTGTTTCCGCCTGTACGACACACAACCATCACTCCATCGCCACCAAGGCATCGCCGGCGCAATCCCTGGTGGGCTCCTGGCAATTAATGCATGAAGAAATCCGGATCAACGGCAAAACCATCCCCACCTTTAACCCCGGCACACACAAGATGATGAAGCTGTTTAACGACACCCACTTTGCCTTTGTGAGCCACGGCGACAAGCGCCCGCGTTTTACGTCCTATCAATTAACACCCGGGGAAAAAGTGATTGCGTTTGAAAACTTCGGTGGCGGCGGCGGTCGTTATACCTTTGCTGATGGTTATTTGACAGAGCATATTGAGTACATGAACTACCCCAACTACGAAGGAGAATCGATCCGTTTCAAGATCACCATTGATGGCGACACTCTGATTCAGGAAGGCGATTATCCCATCACCCAACTGGGTCTGGGTGATGCGGATGGTTATCTCTACTCCGTCTTTAAACGCATTGAATAAAAAACCCGTAGGTCGGATTAGCCAACGGCGTAATCCGACACTGTTCCTGATCATTGCGATACAGTTTTTATACAAGGCATTTTGTCGGATTACGCTGCGCTAATCCGACCTACGGGTATTGGGTCAAGTATGCACTGCGCTTACTGACACGGCGTGTCCTGATATTGCGGTAATTCATTCACCGAGCTGAAGCCCAGGGCTTCGGCGTCCGGCACGTTTTCCTGGTGAATCAGATACACATTGATTGCACCCGTGCCACCACCGCATACAGCGGGATACATCATACCGTCGCTGGCTTTTTGCGCGCAGATCACATCCACACCACCGCTGACCAGTTCCTGTGCCATGACCTTCACGGGAATGCCGTCGTTGTTGCACTGGGTGGAGCCATCGTATTTAAATACTTTCGCTTCACCGCAGGGGCGATCCTGGTATTCCGGCAGTGTGGAAACCGGCGCGTAACCCAGGCGCCGCGCCAGTGGTAAATCCGTTGCATAAATGCGGAACACATTGATCTCACCGGTTGCACCGCCACAAACAGCAGGGTAAGCCATACCATCGTAGGCGCGTTGCGCGCAGGTGAACGCAATACCCGCCGCGCGCAATTCCTCGGCCATTTTTTTCAGGGGAATGCCGTCGTTGTTGCATTGGGTGGATTGCGCGTATTTGAAAATTTTTAACTGCCGATCCACTGGCCCCGGTCGCACTTTTTCTGCGGTCAGCGAATCTTTCGTCTGGGAAGCGGAACCGGCATAGCTGTTCACAGATAAAAAGTTGAAACAAAAGACAGATAAAAACAATACGAAATAACGCCATTGAAAATATTGTTTATTCTTCATAAATCCTCCGATGATTGTTGGGCACATTGTGAAATAGCATCTCACCGGAAGATTTGTAACAGATAACAGAGAAATAAAAATATCGTCAGGCGAATTTTTTACAAAATTCTACAAAGATGGCGCGTTATTATTTTCTGATGGCATCAGCCTCCGCCGATAAAGAATCAGCACAATCAACATCAGACAGGCCAGCGCAACCGCCGCCGGAAATAATACCGTCGTCACCGAGTAGTGTTCCAACGCAATAATCGCCAAGAGATTACGTAACAAAAATAATCCAAAGAAGGTGAGATTTTCCTGGTGTGGAAAATGAAAGGCTTTTCGTAGCGTCGGGCCGAAACCCAACAGGTCCACTGTGGTGAGTATCACCACCGCCCACACGGGGTCAGCGGTGGCGCACCACAGCGGCACCGCAGACACTGCCGCCACAAAAAAAATCTTATCCAGGCGCGTAATACTGACATCGGCGCGCTTGATATAAGCGAGAATCGCCACACCGATGGTGATAACGCCGGACACGCCGATGGGCCAGGCACCCGCGCCACCGCCATCCTGAACCTGCGCGAGAAACACAATAAACGTCGTGATACCCCAGATCACCCATGAGAACACATGAGGCCGGGTCTGCCCGCGCAATGTGGACGCAATGTAGGGCAGGAAGGCGATCAGGGTCAGGGCGATAGCGAGCCCACTGAAAACATGATTGAACATGGCGCGATTCTATTCCGTTTATTAAGCCGTCATCAAAATATCATGCTTTGCCTCTATATTTCGGATGCGATCTGTTTACCTGTCACAAATCTGCGATATTTCTGTCATCAATTGATCATAGCCGTGTCATCGCTGCCGATCACCATAGGCGGGCTTTTCCAATAACGTTTAACAGGAGCCGCCGCTATGCAATGGACATCTGATCCCATTCGCCACTTACGCACCACATTATTTGCTACGCTCGTGGCCAGCAGCTCGCTGACCCATGCGGATTTATTTTTTTCTGAATACATCGAAGGTTCGAGCAACAATAAAGCACTGGAAATTTATAACAACACTGGCGCGAGCGTTGATCTGTCTGCGTATGAAGTGCAGATGTTTTTCAACGGCAACACCAACGCTGCATTAACAATCGCACTGCAAGGCACCTTGCCCGATGGCGAGGTATACGTGCTGGCTTACAGTGCAGCCAATCCCGACATCCTTGCCGTAGCCGATCAAACCAACGGCGCCGGTTGGTTTAACGGCGATGATGCCGTCGCGTTATTGTACGGTGGCAATCCGATTGATGTGATCGGTCAGATCGGTGTTGATCCCGGCTCGCAGTGGGGCACCGGCGATACAGCTACCGCCAACAAAACCTTGCGCCGTATGACATTGGTCACGGAAGGCGATGCCGATGGTTATGATGCCTTTGATCCTGCGCAACAGTGGAACGGTTTTGCGCAAGATACCTTTGCAGACCTTGGCCAGTATTCTGATAATAGTAATCCCGGCACAACGGAAGAATGCGGCATGCCCGCAACCAAAATCCACATGATTCAGGGTGAAGGTGTTAGCAGTAGTTTTATCGGCACCACACAAACCATTGAAGGCGTCGTGGTGGGAGACTTCCAGGGCAGCGATCGGTTGAGTGGTTTTTTTGTACAGGAAGAAGATAGCGACCGCGATAATAACCCGCTCACCTCGGAAGGTATTTTTATCTTTGATAGCGCCAATGCGATAACCATCAATGCCGGTGATCGGGTGCGTATTACCGGTAATGTCAGTGAATATTTCAACATGACCCAAATTACGGCGGCGAGCATGCAAGTGTGTGCCACCGGTGTCAGTGTTACGCCGAGCGTGCTGGTTTTGCCGGTAACCACACTCAGCGATCTGGAACGTCATGAAGGCATGGCGATTGTGGTTCAGCAAGACCTGACCGTGACGGAGAATTACAACCTGGGTCGCTACGGTGAACTGGTATTGTCCGCCGATGGCCGCTTGCTCAACCCGACCCAGGTTGCAACGCCGGGCGCAGCAGCACAAGCCGTTGCAGCGCAAAATGCTCTGCGTCGCATTCTGTTGGATGATGGCAGCGGTCGCCAAAATCCGGCCGTCATTCCTTATCCCGCGCCGGAATTATCAGCTTACAATACGGTGCGTTCCGGTGATCGTGTCACTGGCTTGCAAGGTGTATTGCACTATTCGTTTGATGAATACCGCATTCAACCCACCAGCACGCCGATCTTTGTACCGGATAATGCACGTACACCTGAGCCGGATTTACCGGGCAGCGGCAGCCTGAAGATTGCCTCTTTCAACGTGTTGAATTATTTCAATGGCGATGGTCTCGGCGGTGGATTCCCCACCTCGCGTGGCGCTAACACGCCGGAAGAATTTTCACGGCAGCGCGCAAAGATTATCGCGGCACTGGTAGCGATGGATGCCGATATCGTTGGCCTGATTGAAATTGAAAATGACGGCTATGGTCCGCACAGTGCGATTCAGGATCTGGTGAACGGTTTGTATGATGCTGGTATGGATTACGCTGTGGTAAATCCCGGTGTTGCACAAATCGGCACCGATGAAATTACCGTCGGTTTTATCTACAAACCAGAAATGGTGGAGCTGGTCAATGGATCAGCCATTCTCGATTCATCCGTTGATCCACGTTTTATTGACAACAAAAACTGTCCGGTACTGGCGCAAACTTTCCGCGAAATTGCTACGCAAGGCGTGGTGACACTTGCGGTTACGCATTTGAAATCCAAAGGCTCTGATTGCAATGACTTGAGCGATCCCGATACCGGCGA
>CAMLOU010000129.1 GCA_946481735.1 uncultured Cellvibrio sp. | reverse complement strand
CAATTGCAACGTAAACTCAGAAGCACGCCAGGAGAGCAAAACCTGTTCGTCCTCTGAGAAATTGGTTGCTCTGGGCCGCTGATTGACCGCGGGGACAGCTGAGGCAGTTGCTATCGATGATGAGGCTGTAGCCTGCGAAGCGGGAGTGGTCTCTACAGCAGCGACTTCAGGTGCGGTGGCAGAGGGTGTCACCGGCGGCAGCTGCTCCGGCGTCAGAGGTTCAAGTGCTTCACCGCTCTGCACCGGAATATCCTCGGGCAAGGATACATCCCCAGTCGGCTGCACCGGCGCACTCACCACCGATTTAACACCGACTGAAGCTGCAACCGAGGACACAGCCGAAGAACTGGCCGCCGTTTTGACGGGGTTTATGGGCAAGGGCTGAGAGAATATTTGATCGCCAGTGACTTCCTCGTCGTCGCTGCTGTAGAAAAACGTCATCAGAAATACAGCCCCCAGAACAGCGGCGGCAACAATGTGCAGCAAGGGGAATGCTTTTTTACCCGCTGCCTCCTCAGGAATCACCGATTCCAGCAAACAACCCCGTGCATATTCGTGGATGATCGGCAACTGACCTTGAGCGTCCCTCCACCAAGGCTCAACAAGGGACTCATTGAATATCTCCGGCCCAAGATAGTCCGCCATCTCCATCCGGAAGTTCAGATAGTCGATTGTTTCGTGCAGCGTAAAGGGTGCCAGTTGGAAGTCATTGATCATGACATCCTGCATATCCAATTGGTCGAGCCGTTGAATTAATGACGGTTCAGCAAAAAACACGATATGCAGGCGGCGGTTGTCTTCATCGCGCCCCTGCAAAAGACTGAGCAAAGCAGCAAGCGCCTGATCATCCAGGTGATGTGCATCGTCGATCACCACCAAAGCGATATCGCCACCGCCCATAATCGGTTGACTGAAGCTTCGCAAAGCGGCAAGTAATTGCCCGGCCGTCTCAACACCTTCTCTTCGCAAGGAAAACGCGTGAGCTACCTGGATCAAAACCTGATCCAACCCCTGTTTTGGCTGCGCCGTGACAAGGCAAAGCTCATCCGTTTCTGCCATTGAATCCAGCAGTGCATGGGCCAATCGGGTTTTCCCTACACCTCGTTCGCCCAGCACCACCAGCAGGCTTTTGCCGAACTGGCAAAGATGAAGCAATTGATCAAGCAATTCGCGGCGCTGGGCACCGGTAAACAACGGAAAATCCACATCGTCCCCAAAGGGGTCCATAGCCAAGCCATAGCGCTGCCGGTAGTCGGCAAGGTAATCGTGCCCGGCAGATTGACCACTGTCGGCTACAGGGCTACCACCAATACGACCATCCGGATCAGCACTGATCGGGGACTCTGGAACCATATGCACCTCCACAACAGCCAGCAACGATTAACAGCAACTTTTTTAACAGCAACTTTGGTTTTATAACGGAGCGGCTTAACGGCACGCGGCAAATGTTTGCCTCAGTAACTCAGCATCAATATCACTGGTGACCGTGGCTTTCCCCATGGAGTCCAGCAATACCAGACGCAAGCGACCATCAAGCACTTTTTTATCGACGCCCATAAGGGTCAAAAATGTCTCGTCCGTCATATCCGCCGGCGCTTTAACCGGCAGCTTGGCCTGCAGCAGTAACGCTATGGTGCGATCCAGTTCTGTTCGGCTGATGTCACCGCGACGCCAGGATAAATCAGCAGCCATCACCATCCCGGCGGCCACCGCTTCGCCATGCAACCAGTTGCCGTAGCCTTGTGCGGTTTCAATAGCATGCCCGAAGGTGTGTCCCAGGTTAAGGATTGCGCGGATGCCGCCTTCGCGCTCATCCTGGGCAACGACCTCCGCTTTAATTTGGCAGGAGCGCTCAACAGCATAAGCCAGAGCAGCTTTGTCGCGCGCTATCAGCGCCGGCATGTTAATTTCAAGCCACTCAAAGAAGGCGTAATCCGCAATCAATCCGTATTTAATAATCTCTGCGATACCCGCGGACAATTCACGCGGCGGCAAAGTTTCCAGCAGTGCTGTATCAGCAATCACGCAGCGAGGCTGATAGAAAGCGCCGATCATGTTTTTGCCCAACGCGTGATTCACACCGGTTTTACCACCGACAGAAGAGTCCACCATTGAGAGCAAAGTGGTAGGTATCTGGATAAAATCCACACCCCGCTGATAACAGGCAGCAGCAAAGCCGGTCATGTCACCCACAACGCCACCACCCAGGGCAACCAATGTTGTGGTGCGGTTATGCCGCGCCCTTAATAAACCATCGAAGATCAGATTGAGTGTGTCGAGGTTCTTGAAGCTCTCACCGTCCGGAAGCACAACAGTATCAACTTGATATCCGGTCAACATTTCTTGCAACAAGGGTAAATACAATGGCGCAATCGTGTCGTTAGTGACAATGCAGAGTTGGCGCCCTCGAATGTGAGGAACAAGAATCTGTTTGTTAGCCAAGAGCTTTTCACCGATGTATATCGGATAACTACGATCACCCAGATCGACATTTAACTGACGCATAGCGAGACTTTGCCTGGTTGAGAATTGCCTGATTGAGAAAAGGGAGAAAAATGCAGGAGGCACTTTACCATAAGCCGGGGGAAGGCTCACTGAGCAGCAGTCACCAAACCTGCTATTTCCTGGGCTACCGCTTTCGGGGATCGACGGTCCGTATTGATAATAAAATCAGCCGCCGCGCGATAGAGCGGATCACGAAGGGATAATAAATCAATGATCTTCTGACGAGGGTTTTCCACTTGCAGTAACGGACGCTTTTTGTCGCGGGACGTCCTTTCAACCAACTGATCAATAGAAGCCGTAAGATAACAGACAAAGCCTGAAGCGCTCATTATGCTACGATTCTGCTCACGCAGGATAATTCCACCACCCGTAGCAATCACAACACCTGTTTCCGTTGCCAACTCCGTCAGAACCGCCGTTTCCCGCTCACGGAATCCCTCTTCACCTTCCATGTCGAAAATCCAGGGAATATCCGCACCGGTACGCTCTTCAATAACACGATCACTATCCCGGAAAGACAGATCAAGCTCCGAGGCAAGCAAGCGCCCTATGGTAGATTTGCCGGCCCCCATGGGGCCGACAAGGAAGATATTGGAGCGGGACATCAGTTAGTCAGGCTTTCAGCCATAATTTTTGGAGTGATGAACAACAGCAATTCAGTTTTATTATTTTCGTTAACATCGCGCCGGAACAAACGTCCCAGATAAGGAATATCCCCGAGGAGCGGCACCTTGTTCTCACCTTTAATGGTTTCCACCGTAAACACACCACCCAGCACCACAGTTTGCCCGTTAGCAACCAGCACTTTCGTGGTCAATTCTGTCACATCCAGAGTGGGGATGCCGGTAGCCAGATTAAGCTGCCCAACCGTGTCCTGATTAATAACCAGATCCATAATAATACGGTTATCCGGTGTAATCTGCGGCGTCACATCCAGTTTCAAAACCGCCTCTTTAAAGGAGGTTGTGGTTGCACCACTGGCAGAAGCCTCCTGGTAAGGAATCTCTGTACCTGAAGAAATAGTCGCACGCTGTTTGTCACCGGTTATCACTTTCGGCTGCGATACGATTTCAGCAAAACCGGTATTCTCCAGGGCAGACAATTCCATATCGAGGAATGCATTGTCAGTTAACACACCCAGCGCGATACTACCGGCAGGGTTTGCAACACCGAGATCTACCATTTGGTTCTCGTTCAACTCAATGGAGCCGTTGCCCGTCAGGAAATCAAACGGCGTACCCGGATCTGAGTCCAATCCCTCAGTAGAACCAGCCACTTCGATAATGGAGTTGGATGACTGGTCATAACCCACACCACCCCAACGTACACCCAATTCCCTACGAAAATCCGTATTAGCGACTACGATGCGTGCCTCAATCATGACTTGGCGAATCGGGATGTCAATTTGATCCACTAAACGTCTAAAGGCTTCGATACGGTCGGCTGTATCCGTAATAATGATGGAATTGGTTCGCTCATCGACAATCGCCTGACCGCGTTCTGACAACACACTACCGGTGGATTGGCTACCGCCTCTGCCACCTGAGCCGCCGCCACTTCCACCGGAACGCTCACCAGGCTCACCACGGAATAATTCAAACATCTCTTTAGCATTGGCATAACGTACACGAATATATTCAGTGCGTAGTGGCGCCAGCTCTTCCAGTTGTTTTTTGGTAGTCAATTCCTGGCGCTCGCGCTCAGCAATTTCTGCAGCAGGAGCAACCATCAACACATTACCCACTTGACGCTTATCCAGGCCTTTGGTTTTTAACACCAGGCTAAGCGCCTGATCCCAAGGCACATTGTCAAGGCGCAAAGTAATACGACCCTGCACAGTATCACTGGCCACCAAATTTAATTCGGTAAAGTCAGCAATAATCTGCAATACCGCACGGACTTCAATATCCTGGAAATTAAGCGAGAGTTTTTCCCCGGTAAATTCAAATTCTTCTTTCTTCTCTTTAATTTCCTGCGGTGTTAACGGTTTGATACTGACAACGTATTCTTTATCGGCCTGATAAGCCAGATAATCGTAGTCTCCCGAAGCCGCGATATTCAGGGTTGTGTCATTACCGCTATGCGTTGCAGAGACCAAAGAAACCGGCGTGGCAAAATCGACAACATCCAAACGGCGACGCAACTCTTGCGGCAGCCAAACATCTTTAAAGGTCAACCGAACACCGGCACCCGTACCTGACATCTCAGCGCTGATATTAGGGTCGGACAACGCGATGATGATACGGCCTTCACCCGTTGTACCACGACGGAAGTCAATGTTGGTAATGGATGGCCCCTGAACCGCAGCAGCCTGTGTATTTGATGCAGATGGAACAGTTACGCTGGGCGTCACCGCACTGCTAGCGTACCCACCATCGCTCGCACCCACCTCAACAATATAAGTATTACCTTCGGCACGACTGGCGTAAGAGGTCAGATCATCCAGATTCAAAATTAATCGGGTTCTACCTTCCGTAGTTAACACCATGGCGCTTTGGCCATTATCAAATGACAATGGATAACGGCGTTCTTTCAGCGCGCTGACAACCTGGGGAAAATCCAGAACGATACGCGCCGGTCTTTCAATGGTATAACCGGCCGGCTCCGGCGGTGGCCCTGAGAAGGTCATCCTGACTTCAAACCGTTCTCCGGGAAGCTCAGAAAAACGAATATCATCAAGCGTATTTGCCCAGGATACAGGGGCCAGCAGACAAACGAGTAATAAGGCTAGATTTCGCATTTTTAACCCCAATGAGAACAAAGCACCCATGATGGTTTATTCCTTTTCTTCTAATTTGATAATTCTGGGACGCTCAACCCAACCGTTTGCGCCATCAGAGACAATTTCGAGCACTTCAATTTGTGCGCGATCCGCAGTTATGATCTTGCCGTGGTTTTTGCCCATATAATTGCCGACGGTAACGGAGTGCACCCCACCCTGTCCGTCATCAATCAAGGCCCACAGACGACCGGATTTGGTCAATGTACCTACCATCGTCAGGCCAGCAATATTGAAGCTCTCAAGATACTCCCGCTCACGGTTCATATCCGGCTCAACAGTCCTACCACCTTTTATTGATGCTTTATCTTCTTCCCTCACTGGCGGATCAAACGGGCTCCGCAAGGTCATCGCGCTATAAGCAAAAGGACGATACGGACGAAATGCCGGGAGCGGTTCAATTTGCCCTTGTGGTCGACGCTTGGTTTCCGCCATAAAATCATGCAGATCCTGGTGCTGGGAAGATGAGTCGCAAGCTGTTAGCAAAAACGCACACAAACCGAAGACGAGAGCGTATGAAATTTTCTTCATTTCTACTGCTCCTGCGATTTGTAGCGATAGGTTTTTGCAGAGATTTTCATTGCCAGCTCAGCACCGTCTTTTTTCCGGGTGATTGAATAATCATGCAATGTAACAATACGAGGCATACCTGCAACGCCACTGACGAAACCACCCAAATCATGATATCCACCTTCTACATCAATACTGATGGGCAGCTCAATGTAATACTCAGCCGTACGCTCCGCTTCCAGCTTGATGCTGTTGATGGTCAGACCGCTTTCTGAACCACGCGTATCGATATCTTCCAATAATCCCGGCACTTCGGTATCTGTCGGTAAGCGTGACAACAAGGAGTCGAAGGTGCTCTTCATCTCCACCATCTGGGCTCGGTAAGCTTCAAGGTTAGCGGCCTCAAAACTTTTCTTTCTATATGTCTCTTTTAATGTAGCTTCTTTTTTAACAATTGTATCAAGCTGCATATTCAGGTCTTTGATCCACACGTAGTAGGTCGCAGCAAATACAACAGCAATTAGTAACACCGCCACAAAAATCTTTGCCGGCACAGGCCAAATACCGATTTTTTCAAAATCGATATCATTCACGTCAAAGTTCTTAAGCTGCTCCATGGATTCTGCAAATGACATGTTATTTACCCTCCTCATTTGCAGCCGCATCAGTCTGTTCTTGTGGAGCAGAAGTGCGCACGGTCATCTTGAATGAATTGGCCTGCTCGCCTTGCTCAGGCGCAGCAGTCACGGACGTCAAATTGGGGGATGCAAACCAGTCAGATTGATCGAGGTTACGCATAAAGCTGGATACGCGATTGGTCGACTCAGCGATACCTTCAATGCTGATTGTGTCACCGGTGCGCACCACCGAATTCAAATGAACACCATCGGGAATGGAGCGCACCAGATCATCGAAATAACGCACGATAACGGGCCGGGTTCCTTCGAGGTCCTGAATGACTTTGATACGTGTCAACAGGTCGTCGCGCACCTTCTTCAGCTCAGCAATTTCCTGAACCTGCTTTTCCAGGGCAGCGATTTCTGTTTCCAGCAAGCGGTTGCGAGAGTTTTGATTATCAATGGCTGCTTCCACGCTGGAAATCCAGACGTAAGCCAATAGCGCCGATACGATAAAAACCCCGATCAATATCGCAATGAACTGGTCTTTCTTTTCCTTGCGATAGGCTTCACGCCAGGGGAGTAAGTTAATCTTTGCCATTAGTCGAAACTCCTCATTGCCAAGCCTGTGGCAATCATTAATGAAGGAGCATCATTCGCCAGCGCCACAGCATTAACCCGTGAAGACACCGACATACCGGCAAAGGGATTGGCCACCACTGTTTGGGTACCCAATTTTTCTTCGATCAAACCAACCAGGCCATCCATTGAGGCCACCCCACCCGCGAGGATGATGTAATCCACATCGTTGTACTGGCTGGCAGAAAAGAAGAATTGCAAAGAACGTGTAACCTGCTGGACGACCGCTTCTTTAAACGGACCGAGTACCTCGGATTCATAATCATCCGGTAAGCCGCCTTGCTTTTTAGCCAGGCCAGCTTCTTCCATGGACAAGCCATAACGGCGCTGGATTTCCTCGGTAAGCTGTTTGCCGCCAAACAATTGTTCACGGGTGTATACCGTTTTCCCATCTACCAGGACGCTGAGGGTTGTCATAGTGGCACCCACATCAATAATAGCTACAACCTGGCCGTCCTGATCTTCCAGCTGATCTGCAATTAATTCGTAGGCGCGCTCCATGCTGTAGGCCTCGACATCGACTTTCTCCGGCGTCAGATCAGCCAGTTCAAGCACATTAGCGCGCATCTCAACGTTTTCACGCCGACAGGCGGCGAGCAAGACTTCAACCTGATCCGGATTGCGTGGCGACTCCCCCTGAACTTCGAAGTCGATAGCCACCTCTTCAAGAGGGAAGGGAATGTATTGGTCAGCTTCCAGTGAAATCTGGGTTTCCATGGCATCGTCGCTCAACCCGGCAGGCATATCGATTACCTTGGTAATCACCGCCGACCCGGCAACAGCCACCGCCGCATGCTTCAGCTTGGTCTTGGACTGCTTGACCATCGCTTTGATGACCTCGGCGACAGCCTCTTGATCGTTGATGTTTTTCTCTACCACTGCATTTGGCGGTAAAGCTCTGACAGCATAAGTCTCGACACGATAGCGATCACCGTGGCGGCTTAATTCAAGCAATTTGACCGAAGTTGAACTGATATCCAGTCCCAACACTGGTTTCGCTTTTTTCTCGAGGAAGCCTAAGATGCCCATTTTTCTATCTATATCCGTAACTTAGACGCTGTTTATGTTATAGCACTTTAACTTAAGCCTGCAACAAACCAGCCGATATGTAAACAGGGAAAAAGCCCGTATAATGCCCGCCACTTGTCGCAAAACTGCTAACTCATTAATTCTGTTAGAAAAAATGCCTATTAAAAAAACCTGGTTGAAAGCCTTTATCTGGCTGTTACTGTCCGGCTTCAGCGTTACCTTGGTGACACTGGCTGGCATGTACCTCTACTTGAGCCCCAAGCTGCCATCTGTCGAAACGTTAAAGCAGGTTAAATTACAGACCCCTTTACGCGTTTATTCAAGGGACAATAAGTTAATTGGTGAATTTGGCGAACAGCGTCGCACACCATTAACCTTCGAAGAGCTTCCTCCCTTATATATCAAAGCCTTACTCGCTGCCGAAGACGCCGAATTCTACGACCATCATGGCGTTTCGCTAAGAGGCCTATTGCGCGCGGGTTCACAATTATTGCAAACAGGTCAAATACAGTCCGGTGGCAGCACCATCACTATGCAGCTGGCACGTGATTTTTTCCTTACCCGCAAACAAGTATTTTCGAGAAAGTTCAATGAGATACTGCTTTCTTTTCAAATTGAGCGGCAGCTCACAAAAGAAGAGATCCTTGAGCTCTTCAGCAACAAGATGTTTTTCGGCAACCGCGCCTATGGTTTGCAGGCTGCGGCCCAGATTTACTACGGAAAAGATGCCAGTGAACTGTCTCTGGCCCAATACGCCACCATCGTCGGCAGCCTGAAGGCACCCTCCGCTTACAACCCACTGGCCAATCCTCAACGAGCCTTGATCCGCCGCGACTGGATCATCGGACGCATGTTGAAGCTGGGCTACATTGATCAGGCGACCCATGATGCCGCCATTAGTGAGTCCATACTCACCAGCTACCATGGCCTCACCCTGGATTTGTACGCGCCTTATGTGGCAGAACTGGCGCGCAAGGAAGTTTTTGATCGATTTGGTGAAAATGCTTATAACGATGGCTATCGGGTTTACACCAGCGTCGATAGTGAGATGCAGGCCAGTGCGCAGGCAGCGGTCATCAGCGGCTTACTCAGCTACGATCAGCGCCATGGCTATCGCGGCCCCGAACAACGCTTCGAGCCATCGACAACTGATGATTTCAGTGATTGGCGGGAGAAGCTGGGGGATATCCCCAATTTTGGCGGACTGGAAGCGGCCGCCGTTACCGAGGTCGCCGAACAGGCGGTCAAAGCCGTCACCGCATCCGGTGAGATCATTGAGCTGGGTTGGGAACAGGGCTTAGCTACCGCTCGCCCCTATATCAATGAGGACAGTCGTGGCCCTGCACCGACCCAAGCGAGCGACTTCCTCCACTACGGCGACGTTATCCGTATCGCCCGTGACACAGAGGGCGCTTGGCGTCTGAGCCAGGTTCCCGCAGCCCAGGCAACCCTGGTTGCCCTCAACCCGCAGGACGGCGCCATCCTCGCGCTGGTTGGCGGCTTTGATTTCCGGCAGAGCCATTTCAATCGTGCCGTACAAGGCGCGCGTCAACCCGGCTCCAGCTTTAAACCCTTCTTCTACACTGCTGCCCTGGAAAATGGCTTTACCCCGGCGTCTGTCATCAATGATGCGCCGATCGTCATTGAAGATACAGCAACAGGTGCATCCTGGAGACCAGAGAATGATGATGGGAAATTTTCCGGCCCGATCCGCCTGCGCCAAGCACTCTATCGCTCACGTAACCTGGTATCCATTCGCCTGTTGCGCAGCCTGGGGTTAGACAAGGCGCTTGATAGCCTTGAACGCTTTGGCTTCGATAAAACCCGCTTTCCCCGTGACCTGACCCTGGCGTTGGGAACCCATGAGTTGACGCCGCTACAAATGGCTACCGGCTACGCTACCTTTGCCAATGGCGGCTTCAAGATCGAGCCACACCTGGTAACACGCATCGAGGACGCATCGGGCAAGGTGGTATACGAAGCGCAACCCATGATCGTTTGCAAAGAGTGCGAACAAGCCGAGGCTGCGCGGCAGGCCGCTGCCCTGCTGGAGACATTGCCAGAAGAAGAGCCAGGTTATGTTCCTTTTGAGGAAACCCTGACAGATGGCATTCTTCCACAACCCATCGACACCACTCGCTATGCTCCGCGCATCATTGAAGAACGCGTGGCTTATATTATTGATTCAATGCTGAAGGATGTTATTACCCTGGGTACCGGCCGCCTGGCCCGCAAGCTTGATCGCAGTGATATTGCTGGAAAAACCGGCACCACCAACGGCCCGAGGGATACCTGGTTTGCAGGCTACAGCCCGGACGTGGTTGCTGTCAGTTGGGTAGGGTTTGATCAAAATACCTTGTTGGGACGCACAGAATACGGGGGGTCAGCAGCATTGCCGATCTGGATCGATTTTATGCGCACCGCTCTGGATGGCGTTGCTGAAAATACCCCGCCGCAACCCAATGGCATCGTCACTGTACGCATCAATCGCGACACTGGCGCCCGGGCACAACCCGAAGATCCCGACGCAATATTTGAAATCTTTCGTGTAGAGGACGTTCCCCAGGCAGGAGACAGCACGTCATCCAATGCCGAGCAATCGGCGGACGACATCTTGCCGGAGGAAATATTTTAAGGTCGGTCGGCTGGCTTTTTGAGGGGGGACATCTCCAGCATCAGGGGATGACGGACTTGCAACTGCAGAGGCTTAAACCCCCGCTTACGCTGAAACTCACTAGCGCGGTTGATCAACCAACCGCGCACCTTAACGGGTTTGCCCAGCCATGATTGCCATTCTTCATCAGCAAAATAACGCCGATCCTGCTGCGCTATCTTGATCACCACCGGGCCATCAAGCTCCAGCCAGACATCACGTTGCACGCTCACCTTCGTTACTTTCCCATGAAGGCGAACAAAGCCGGTTTGATCGAGTTCAAGCCCAGCGGCGGCTCGCAGGTCCCAAGCCTTTTCCCGCCATATGCCACGGTTTTTCTGCCGTGCAATACCCTCCTGGCGCGTCAGGCAATCCATCTCGCTGACATTGGGCGGCACAACCACCTGCAACGCCAACCCTTGCGCAAGCAAGTGTGCCGCCAGGCTCTGACGTTGCTGGTTGTAAACGTGCGCTAACAATCTGCCATAGCGGTCTTCACGATCCAGGTCGTAAGCGAGGTGAACCTGTTGATGACGCGGCAGAAACTGGCGGCTTGCGGTTGTTGCTTCAGCCCCCAGGGCTTGACCCACATGCCCCTCCCATGCCACTTCCGGTGTATTAATACCCAGAACCCGCACACGTCGGCCATCCTGCAAACGCAGGGTATCGCCATCCACAACCTGGGCAAGCCGAACGGTTTCGTCAATCCTTGGGGCAGGACAAGCGGCAACCGCCATCTCGCCCCAGACCACCATACAAACAAAAACGCCGAAAGCGAGAGCTTTCGGCGTTTCTGGATGCATGCTTCCCGACTGATAGCGAGGAAACATAACGTCTGTCTTACTTCTTGCCACCAATACGGCTGGCGAAGCGCTTGGTAAAACGGTCAATACGGCCACCGGTATCTACCATCTTCTGCTTGCCGGTATAGAAGGGGTGGCATTCGTTGCAGACGTCTACGTGGAAATCTTTACCTAATGTAGAACGGGTTTTAAAAGTGTTGCCACAGCTGCAGTTAACAGCAACTTCGGCGTAATCGGGATGAATTTCTGGTTTCATGATGTTTGCCTGTCGTTTTTTGTGCCGCCACCCGAGCATTTGTCGAGCACCGCACAACGGTTGGTAAAAGGGCGGAATTTAAGGAGCGGGGATACTATCAGAATCAATGCATAACGCAAGGGGAAAAACTAACCCGCTT
>CAMLOU010000128.1 GCA_946481735.1 uncultured Cellvibrio sp. | reverse complement strand
CAGCCGGTGGACGCTCTCTGGCATTAACGATATCCTTCAATTTACCTGTCAAACTTGCTGGAGATGATCCTTGAACGATACCCGGGTTAATCGCATTGTTATTGTCGGAGGCGGCACAGCCGGTTGGATGGCGGCAGCAAGTCTGGCCCGTTTTTTTGAGGGAAAACCCGGCAATATTATCCTGATTGAATCGGAGCAAATCGGCACGGTTGGCGTTGGTGAAGCGACTATCCCGGGCATTCGCGCCTTTAATCTTTCATTAGGTATTGATGAAATTGATTTTATCAAGAAGACCAACGCTACTTTCAAATTGGGCATTGAGTTTCGTAACTGGTATCAGAACGGCTCCACTTTTTTTCATCCATTTGCAGACTATGGTTTGCCATTAAACGGCGTTGAGTTTCATCATTATCTTGCGCGTCTTCGCGCCGCAGGTGAAGCCGTTGATATCGCTGATTACAGTTTTCCTATTCAGTTGGCCCGTCGCGGACATTTTGCCCAGCCCCATGAAAAGCCCCCGACGCCCCTGGCAGATTATGGTTACGCTTATCATTTTGATGCGGCGCTTTATGCAGCGTACCTGCGTGACTATGCGGTTGCGCGCGGCGTTGTGCGCATGGAAGGTAAGGTTGCGTCGGTCAAGCTGCGTTCACAGGATGGCTTCATTGAATCGGTGATGATGGAAGACGGAGCGGAGATCGCAGGACAACTTTTTATTGATTGTTCGGGCTTTCGCGGTTTATTAATTGAGGAAGCGTTAGATACCGGCTACGACGACTGGCGCTGCTGGTTGCCCTGTGACCGTGCTGTTGCGATACAAAGTGAATTGATTGGTGAACCCACGCCATATACTCGCACCACAGCTCACGAAGCCGGATGGCAATGGCGTATTCCGCTACAACATCGCACAGGCAATGGTTATGTCTATTCAAGTCGTTTCATCACTGATGAGCAGGCCCGGTTGACATTACTTACTCATCTCGACGGTGCTCCGATAAAGCAGCCGCGCCAATTTGATTTTGTCACGGGCCGGCGAAAAAAAATCTGGAATAAAAATTGTTTTGCCTTGGGGCTCGCCTCAGGTTTTCTGGAGCCGCTGGAGTCGACGAGCATTTCCCTGATCCAGACCGGCATCAGCAAGCTGCTGCAATTTTTTCCTGATGCAAACTTTAACCCGCACGATATAACCGAGGTCAATCGTTTACATCATCACGAATTTGAACGTATACGGGACTTTCTCATATTGCACTACAAAGCTACCGGTCGCCGTGATACGGAATTCTGGCGCTTTTGCCAGGCCATGCCAATACCGGATTCTCTTGCGCACAAGATGCAGGTTTACGAAAGTCGCGGCCATGTCGTGATGTACGAGCCTGAGGCCTTTGAGAAGGAAAGCTGGGTCACCATGTATATGGGATTCCATCGTTACGCCAGACGCTACGATGAGCGTGCGGATAATATCAGTCTGGCGGACCTGAAAAGCCAGTTAGCCAGGATGCGTCAAATGATTCAGGTTGCTGCTGACCAAGCGATGACTCACGGTCATTTTATTGCCCGGCATTGCGCAGCAGAACAACCTATGGAGTGACCGCACAATGGGTTGCAATAAAGCTTTGATGTGTTGGCACCGCGTCCACGGCGCGTCGGATGGCGTTGCGCATTTCCATGAGACTTTGTACCAAATAATCTTCGTCCAATGCGTTTACACGCGCATCATAAGTCTGCGGCAGTATTTCAAAGCCGTGATAAATGGCAAGCCAGCTGGGTAGCCCAAAAATCTCTATTGGATAGCGAAGCAAATCGCCTTGCTTGATAAAGGCATCGATTTTCTTTTGCAGGGGCAGAGGAACGCTGGTGTTGCGGCATTGATCCCATAAGGGCTCCCCAACCCGCTGATTGGCTTTGTAATGCAGAATAATAAAGTCCCGTACCCTTTCGTATTCCTGTGCGGTCAGGTGGTTAAATTTATCGACGTCTGCCTGGGTGTAATAAGGGCGGGGAAAGCTGTGGCGAATTTTTTCAATAGCCGTTTCCACTAGTGCAATACTGGTAGATTCCAACGGCTCAAGGAAACCGCTGGCCAGGCCAACGGCAATACAGTTTTTATTCCAGGCCTGCTTGCGTCTGCCGGCGGTAAACGCAAAGCGACGCGGTTCGTGCAATAAAGGGCCATCAATGTTCGTCTTCAAGATAGCAATGGCTTCGTCTTCACTCATATAGCGACTGCAATAAACGTGGCCATTACCCTGGCGATGTTGTAGCGGAATACGCCATTGCCATCCGGCCGGATGCGCCTGGCTGATGGTGTAAGGTGGTGGATCTCCGGCCAGCTCACTTTGTACCGCTACGGCGCTGTCGCACAGCAACCATTCGCTCCAATCGTCGTAACCGGTTTTCAAGGTTTGTTCAATTAACAATGCCCGGAAACCTGAGCAGTCGATAAACAAATCGCCACGAATTTCTTCGCCATTATCCAGTTGTAAAGAAGCCAGAGAGTGATCAGTCGGATGTTGATGCACCGCATCGATTCGCGCGTCAATTCGTTTTACGCCATGCTGCTCGGCATAATCACGCATTAACCTGGCAAACAATGCCGCATCAAAATGTAGCGCCCAATCGAAGACGGATAACTCGGATGGCGGGTTAGGTGAGGGTTCAATAAATTTGTGATGCGCCGCCAGCTGTACACCCAGGGAATATTCCGATAAATCACCGGCATCCTTGTTTTGTTCACGTAATTTCATCCAGTAGTGATGAAATTCAATGCCGTTGGCCCGCTGTCCATATAAGCCAAAGGGATGGATAAACCGACTGCCGGGGCGCAGCCAATCGCGGAACTGGATACCGAGCTTGCAGGTGGCACGGGTAGCCCGCATGACATCGAGATCCTGCATGCCCAGTTCACCATAAAAACGTCGCAAAGTAGGTATAGTCGCCTCGCCCACACCCACCGTACCTATCTCTGAGGATTCCACCAGCGTGATGTTGATCGAAGTCTTGCGAAAGTGTTTGCTCAGGCTTGCCGCTGTCATCCAACCGGCCGTGCCGCCGCCGACAATAATGATGTGATTTACAGGTTTTTTTTGCACGTGAGAACCTTTGTCCAGATTATGCAAGGCGATTTCTCGTTATCAGGAAAGCAAAAACCGCCGCAGATGCCTCGCGACATACTGCGGCGGTTCCTGTTGTATCAAAGCGAGCTGTAATTGAAAAGCACTCTTTTTTACAAGGTGTTAGAAGTTTACGCGAGCTCCCAATGCCCAGCGTGCTTCATAGATGTTTTGGAAAGCTTTTTGATCTTCAAACTCCAGGTAGGTTTGTTGGAACTCTTCGGTAATGTTGGAACCATTTATATAAAGATCTACATTATCGGTAACAGTCCAGGTGACGTTCATATCCAGTTGGCCATAATCATCTTGATAAAGGCTTTGCATTCCTGTTGCTGGGCTACCGGCAGTGATCAAGCGTGGTGATCGGAAATTGTAAGCCAATCTTGCGGAGAGGAATTCATTTTCGAACCAGCCAACCACGTTGTAGGTGTCTTCAGAGTTATTGACGAAAGGCAATTCTTTGCCACCTAATCCTACAGCGTCTTGAGAGCTGTCAGAGAACGTGTAGTTGACATCGAAACCGAAATTCGAAATAAAGCCATCAGCAAAGTCACTAAAAGCTACTTTAGCTGCAAGCTCTACACCCTCCACCTTACCACCAGTACCCTGTACTGGCGCTGTGAACGGCCAAGGCCCGCGATTGATGCCATCGGTGTCCGGTTCGTCCAGATAAATCGTGCCAGTCTGTACGAAACTTTCAATATCGATATGGAAAATCGCTGCACTCAGCGCAGATGCATTCCCGACGTACCACTCAGCTGACAGATCGATATTGTCAGCGCGTGTTGGATCAAGATCGGGGTTGCCTGATAGTGAACCGCTGCTAACGCGCATGCAATTACAATCCTCGTTAAAGACCCGACCTACCGATTTGGCGCCACCCCAATCGAGAAGGTTCAAAGGTTGCATAGTTTTTCCATAACCAAACCGCACTTTTAAATCATCTGTAATATCGTAAGCAAGGTTTAGACTTGGTAGCACGTCTGTATAGCTGCGCTGAGTTACTTCGTCTCCTGCGTCATAATTTACGCCTGAATGAGGTACCGCATCGCCCGTGACGTTTTGAATAATCGTCAAATCCGTTTCAACAATTTTAACGCCTAAATTACCTGTCAGATTTCCAGCTTCAAAATGAATTTGGGTGAAATAACTAAATTCATCCAATCCCACTCCATAGCTTTGGCCGGGTTGGTTAAATTTAGTTTGTGCGCCAAAAACCTTTTCCTGATATGCGAGGGTGTTATCGAGCTCTCGTGGGTCCACAGCCCATACACCTGGAATGCCTTTGACAGGGCCAAAGTCATCGATCCATACCACGTTATTCCACTCATCAATTCGAGTTGGTGGCAACAATGTGTAACCCAAAAAGTTTTCACGTTGACCAGTTACATTACCGTCTTCATCTTTGACGTCATACAACACTCTATCCCCGTTTTCATCGACCTCGTACTCGCCTTGAATCAAATCCGGATCGCATTCTGCAGTACCGGCAAATTGGTCCACTGCTTTCCATTGTGCCGAACAGCCTGTCTCGGGGAAATTTGCAAAATATGAGAAAACGTTGTGATCTACCGTGCGTTCACTTTGGCGAAGGCCGAAATCAACAGCAGTAATGAATGGCGCTTCATCAAATTCATATTTCCACTTTGTACTGAAGGTATTCATTGTTCCATCGTCATCAGTATTGTTTTCTGATGACATGGCTCCGATGTGATACGAGTCTTTGCTGGCCATATAGTCGGCCACGGTCATCATCCCCTGGCCGCCATTAACGACCTGATCGAAGCCGCCGAAGACCGGATGTTTTCCGGATGCATCGTAGGTGATACGGAACTCATCGTCTTCAATGCCGCCAGGTGAGAAATCAGCGGCGCAGCCGCCCAGTTCGCCGATAACCTCTTGATCGGGGCCACAATAAATTGAGTCTGCTGGCATCAGTCCGCCCGGTCCTGTTACCAGGGTGCCTTGGTCAATGCTCAGCATGTCGCCTTCAACATAGCCATGGCGCATGCTGGCGGTAGCATCGGCACGAGTGACGCGCACCTGCCCGCTTAAAGGACCGTCATTATCAAAATTCAGCTCAATGCTGCCGTTGCTGGATTCCTCTTCATTAAAATTAACTTGAGAGAAGGACTGCAAGCGGTAAGGTCTGGCACTGAAAGAATTAACGGTTCTCCAGTTATTGCCGTCTTCGTCGACGAAACTGGCGCTACCGAAACCTTCTGCGTAGGCGTAGTCAGCGAATGTTTGCCAGCGATTATTGTGAGAAAAGCCGGCCCGGCGGTTGTAACGTTCCTGCTTACTATAAAAGTAATCGGCAACCAGCTCGACGCTATCGGTTAATTGAGCCTGGAAGGATAAATTGAGGCCGTCACGATTGCGCTCTTCTTCCTTGTGGAAGGCTGCAAAACCTTGAGGCACGACATGATAGATATCAGCATCAATAGCTGGTGTGCTCCAGGTATGGTTATTGTTTGTTGCACCGATGCCACCGTTTTCAGATGTATCAAAGTAGCCGTTGTAATCGGTAGCCAGATTTTTTTCCGTGGTGACGGCGCTAATCAGAAATCCAACCATGTCATTTTGCCAGCCGATTAAGCCGCTAATTGTCGGATCCACTTCCTCGCTGATGGAACCATAGTCTCCCTCAGCTGAGGCCGCGAAGGTCCAGCCTTCGTCAAGATCGAAAGGTCGGCGTGTCTTGAGGTCAATGCTGCCGGCAATACCCAGGGTTGTTAAAGAAGCCAGGGGAGATTTATAAACATCCGCCCCAGAGAACAATTGGGACGGAAGATCTCCGAAATCAGCTCCAGAGCTATCAATCGTCGTCGCACTCAAAAATGTTTCGCCATTCAGCGAGGTTGCAACATTGCTTAAACCGCGAATCTGCACCGGGCCACCTTCACCTGCGGTGCGTTCTACTTGAATACCAGGAATCCGCTGCAGTGAGTCGGCGATGGTTACGTCAGGCAATTTACCAATGTCTTCAGCTGAAATTGCATCGACGACGGAAGGGGCATTTCGCTTGGTGTTTACGGCGTTTTGCTGCGACGCATAAACCCCCGTTACCACCACTTCTTCCACCAGGTTTTCCTGCGCTTGCACGCAGACCGATGCCAACAAACAGGAAGAAATACTGGACGCGAGTAATGTCTTCCGGAACGCCTTTCTATGAGCTTCCATAGGTGTCTCCTCAATTTATATTGATTGTTTTTAACGTCGATTCGGGTGCGCGGTCGTGTGTATGACCTGCCCGGCATTCCCAATCATTGCTGTCCTATCCCCATCAATCAGCCGTAGCCGGTTGATCTGGCATCAGTGTCCATAATGGTTGGGAATGGGTAGACAATGGCACCCGTGACACTTTTAAACCCCTGTGGACAACGTTGTCAATTATGCCGACAACAGTTGTCGGTGCTATCAACATCAGAAAACGTAAATTTTGGCGGAGAAAATTCTTAACTTATTGAAAAGCAATAAATTATTTAAAGAAGAGTAAAAAAGAAAAGGTTTGTAAATTATTTGACAACGTTGTTTTATGCACCAAGGTGAATCCAGGCTGTGCACAAATGGGGCGCATGTGGGATTGAGCTATGGGGTAGCAAAAACGTGGGATATGAGGAGGATGCGCTGACAGGTCGCCAGCGCATCATCGGCTGTCAGGAGAACAGGCCTTTGAAGAAGAAGAAAAACAGGATCGAAAGGCCTGCACCGGCAGGCAGGGTAATAATCCAGGACATAAAGATACTGCCGATAACGCCAAGGTTGAGGGCGCCGATCCCGCGTGCCAGCCCAACCCCCAATACGGCGCCGACCAGGGTGTGAGTGGTAGAGATCGGTAATCCTGTGCCCGAGGCAACCACCACGGTAGCGGCGGCGGCCATCTCGGCGGCAAAGCCACGGCTGGGTGTGAGTTCGGTGATTTTTTTGCCGATGGTGGCGATGACCTTCCAGCCATAGGTGGCAAGGCCCACGACAATCCCGATGCCGCCCAACAGCAAAACCCAGGGTGCTACCGGCGAACTTGACGTGACCGAGTTGGAATTAATGGTATTGATTACCGCTGCCATGGGGCCGACCGCATTGGCAACGTCGTTGGAGCCATGGGCAAAGGCCATAGCGCAGGCAGTAAAGATCATCAGGATGGCAAATACTCGCTCCACACTGGAGAAACGATTTTTAGCATCGGCGGCCATGTCCTGGCTGACGCGACTCAAAAAGAAAACGCCGAGCACAGTAACCAGGATGGCGACACCCAGAGCGATCAAGGTACTTTCACCGAAGCTGAACTTGATGCCCGAGTCCTTGAACACGTGGGACAAGCCTTTAAGAATCGTCACCATCGAAATCAGGAAGCCCACCGCAAACATATAAAAGGGAATGTAACGTTTGGCGTTGGTGAAAGGGTCTTCCGTATCGAGGATCAGGTGTTGTACAGAGCGGAAAATCCAGAAAGAAATAAAACCGGCAATCACGGGCGAAACCACCCAACTGGAGACGATGGAAGTAACTGCGCCCCAGTCCACGGCATCGACAGAAATGCCAACCGCCGCGAAACCGATAATGGCACCCACAATAGAGTGGGTAGTGGACACCGGCCAGCCCAAAACGCTGGCAATCAACAACCAGACGCCGGCGGCCAGTAGTGCGGACAACATGCCGTACACCAACAGCTCCGGGGTGCCGCTCATCAAGGCCGGGTCAACAATCCCGCTGCGGATTGTGGCGGTCACTTCGCCACCGGCGAGGTAAGCACCCAGAAATTCGAAGATCATGGCGATCACAATCGCTTGGCGCATGGTCAGGGCGCGGGAGCCGACGGAGGTGCCCATGGCATTGGCGACGTCGTTGGCCCCGATACCCCAGGCCATGAAGACGCCAAAGACACAGGCAAGAATAAGCAAGATGTGGCCGTATTCAGCAATCACGGTCATGATGTGTATTCCTCAAAGATGAAAATCGACGGCTAGCGCGCCAGCAGCAGTTGCAAACGGCCACCGACATCGTGGGCGCGGTTAGAGAGGTCGCCAATCCAGTCGATCACGCTGTAGAGGAACATCACGTCGATAGGCGGCAATTCAGCTTCCAGGCGGAAAAGTGACGAGCGCATGGATATCTCCAGCTCGTCTGCTTTTTCTTCGAGCTTGTCCAGCTCCTGAATCATCCTTTCCACTACGGCCAGCTCCCGGCCGCTGAAGCCGGTTTCCAGCAATTCATCCAACTCATTGATGGCGGTCAGCGCCTGCTCCGCTGTGCGCACGCCGGACTGCACAAACTCCAGGGTTTGGGTATGCATATTGGCCGGGATAGTCATCTTGCGGCCCAGCATAATGCCCGCAATATCTTTCGCGCGATTGGCGATGCGGTCTTGCATAGTGAGCAGTTCGAGCAAGTCGGTACGGGGAACAGGGAGGAAGAGGCTTTTGGGGAGATGGAGGCGCAGTTGCTGTTTTATGTCGTCGGCCTGGTGTTCAAAGTCGGTGATGCGTTTTTGTACCTCCTCGGCTTTGGCCCAGTCATTGGCGATCACCGCCTCAAAGAAATGGATCAGTTCACCGGCGGCCTTGACTGCTACGGCCATGTGTTCCTGCATGGGTTTGATCGGCGAACGGCCAAAGAGGTTGGAAAACGGATTAGCAATGGGCATATCGGTAGTCCCCTTGAAATAAGCGCCTTAAAGCGGTGCACCCGTAAAAATGTGTGCGCAGTATAAAAACATCGGCTGGCCAGGTCACGCAGGATTTTTACAAATTTATGACGGCCGCGGGCTGTATTTTGTGGCTGAGTCTGCTAAAGCCGGGACCGGCGGTGTCTCCGCCGGACAAGAGCAGCTACAATCCACAGAGCAGGAATTCGCTAAATCCGTGTCCAGTACTGTTTTTGCTGACATTATCCTTGCCCCAATACAGGAATTGCCTTCCCATGAATCATGCTGTGGTTTTTGAAGGTGTGCTCGATCTGCGTCGCCTGGTGACTGACCTGGTGGCCGACGACCGCCTGAAGCAGACAGATGCCAATATGTTGCTGGGGACAACCCGCTCCCGCGAGCAGGCCATGATGCACCCGCTGAGTTATATCGCCAGCCAGAATTTCGATGACCTTAAGCGGCCCACCAAAACCCTGGATGGTGACGCCCTGACGGAATGGCTGGCGGAAAAAGCGAAGATGCCGGTGGTACACATCGATCCGCTCAAAATTGACGTACCCAAGGTGACCGAGGTGATGTCCTACGCCTTCGCCAAGCGCCACGGCATTCTGTGTGTGCAGGTTACCCAGGACCACGTCATCATTGCGTGCACCCAGCCCTTTATTACTGGCTGGGAACCCCAGATCGAACATGTGGCGCGCAAAACCGTCAAGCGTGTTATTGCCAACCCTACCGACATCGAACGCCATACCGTTGAGTTTTACACCCTGGCCCGGTCAGTCAGTCGTGCCAGCGGCGGCCCGGCGGCATCGGCAGTGACTAACTTTGAACAACTGGTGGATCTGGGCACGGCGACCGATCCCGATGCCAATGACCAACATATCGTCAAGATTGTGGATTGGCTGTTGCAGTACGCCTACGACCAGCGGGCCAGTGATATCCATATCGAACCGCGCCGTGAAGTGGGGCGTATCCGCTTTCGCATCGACGGGGTGTTGCACAATGTGTACGAGTTGCCGATCAATGTGGCCACTGCGGTGACCAGCCGGTTCAAAGTACTGGCGCGGATGAATATCGCCGAGAAGCGCAAACCCCAGGATGGCCGTATCAAAACCCGGCGCAGCGATGAAAGCGAAGTCGAATTGCGGATGTCCACCCTGCCTACCGCCTTTGGTGAAAAACTGGTGATGCGGATCTTTGATCCAGACGTGCTGCTGCGCAGCTTTACCGACCTGGGCCTGGTGGGTGAAGACTACAATCGCTGGCGCGCTATGCTCGACCGCCCCAATGGTATTGTGCTGGTGACCGGCCCCACGGGTTCCGGTAAAACCACCACACTCTATTCGTCCCTGCGCCAGATTGCGACGCCGGAAGTGAATGTCAGCACCATCGAAGACCCTATCGAGATGGTGGAAGAATCCTTCAACCAGACCCAGGTCCACCACAAGATCGGCCTCGATTTTGCCGCCGGTATCCGCAGTCTGATGCGGCAGGACCCGGACATCATCATGGTGGGCGAGATCCGGGACCTGGAAACGGCGCAGATGGCGGTGCAAGCCGCCCTGACCGGTCACCTGGTGCTATCCACCGTCCATACCAACGACGCACCTGCCACGGTGGCGCGCTTGCTGGATCTGGGGATTCCTTCGTATTTGATCAACGCCACACTGCTGGGCGTGATGGCGCAACGTCTGGTGCGCACCCTGTGCCCGCACTGCAAAGAAGAGGGGCATATCTCAGCCGATGATTGGCAGCAATTGGTGGCGCCCTGGAAGGTGAACGTGCCGCCGAAGATCTGCCGCCCGGTAGGCTGTCTGGAGTGTCGCGATACGGGTTATCTGGGGCGCCAGGGGCTTTATGAAATCCTGCCGTTATCCGAATCCATCAAGGAAAAAATCACCAGCGATTGTAATTTGCAGGAGTTGCGGCGGCAGGCCATGAAAGAGGGAATGCGTACCTTGCGGTTGTCGGGCGCGCAGAAGGTGGCGGCAGGTTTGACGACCGTTGAAGAGGTCATGCGCGTGGCACCGCCACCGGAGAAAGCTTGAGGTCACACCACTAATTTCACGCCCACAAATAACAGCATCGCGGCTAGCGCCGGCCGCAGGTAGTGATCAGCAACACGGTTAGCCAGATGGCTGCCGAGGTAGATGCCGGGCAGTGAGCCGATCAGCAGGTTGATCAACAAATGCCAATCGACATTTCCCAGGCCTGCATGGCCTAATCCCGCCACCAGCGTCAGCGGCACGGCGTGGGCGATCTCGGTGCCGACCAGGCGCACCGTTGGCAGCAAGGGATACAGCAGGAACAACGCGACTGTTCCCAGCGCGCCGGCCCCGATGGAGGTGATGGTCACCACCGCACCCAACACCAGCCCCGTGACTACCGTCGCAATGACTTGTTGGCGAGGATTCATGCGGGTCAGCCACACATCGTTGCGGTGGCTGTATTCCAGCAGTTTCTGTTTGAACACAATGGCCAATGCGGTTAAAACCAATGCATAGCCCAGCGTGACTTTAATAAAGGCATCCACACTGCTGGTATCAAAACCCCCGTAGCGCAAAACGCCCAAGGTAATCAGCGCGGCCGGCACACTGCCCAAGGCCAGCCACCCGGTCAGGCGCCAATCAATGTTGCGTTTTTTGTGGTGAACATGCACGCCCCCCGCTTTGGTGATAGCTGCATAAAGCAGGTCAGTTCCTACCGCAGCGGTGGGGGTGATACCGAAATGCAAGAGGATCGGCGTCATCAATGAGCCGCCTCCGACGCCGGTTAAACCAACGACAAAGCCAACAACCAGACCGGCGATAATAAATGCGTATTGGAAATCCATAAGAACCTTGCACAGGAGGGCGACGAACAAGGGGAGCAGGCTATCAGTGCGGCAGGAATAATCAAAATAGAAAATAGTTAGCTTGCTAGAAGCAAATGGAATACAACCCCGGCGGACGGCCGGCAACGGCTTGCGCTTTTGCCCATCCTCACTATAGTCATGTGTAATAAGTCCCTTGGGGCCTGTTTAAGAGTGGCTGACATTTGTTGCGCGACGACAATAAAATTTCCGGTGGCGGTTAACGAAATCCCCGGGCATCATGAGCGCGGGCAACCAAGGATGTACCGACATAATAAAGGTTTCATTGCGTTACCCATCCCTACAACAATCAAGAGGAAATACCATGGAATATTTTTTAGGTGC
>CAMLOU010000127.1 GCA_946481735.1 uncultured Cellvibrio sp. | reverse complement strand
CACCGCGCAACTCCTTTTTGCAATTATTTTTTGGGGTGAACATTTAACAAACAAATCTGATTAACAAGCGGACATTTTGCGTACTTATGCAACGGTTTATTGGTCTCCATCAGTATGGCGACGACTAAAAATGAGACTGCGTTTACGCCACAGCCACAAAACCGGAGCTGACAGACCATAAAGAATCGACATAGTAAGCAACACACTGGCCTGGTCGATCAATAAAACAGCAAATACAAATACGATCAGTAACATGACAACAAAGGGCACCCGGCCACGCAGATCAAAGTTTTTAAAACTGCTGTACCGAAAATTGGACACCATCAGCAATCCCGTCAACGCAGTAATCAGTGCTGCAGGTATTGCTGCTAACTCACCCATTTCACTGTTGTGCCAAGTCCAAACAATGCTGGCGATAATGGCAGCAGCAGCCGGACTAGCCAGACCAACGAAGTGCTTTTTATCGACAATACCGATTTGGGTATTAAAGCGAGCCAAACGCAAAGCCGCACAGGCTGCATAGATAAACGCAGCCGCCCAACCGAGCTTACCCAAGTCATGCAATGACCAACTGAACATGACCAAAGCCGGCGCCAGACCGAAAGACACCATATCCGACAAGCTATCGTATTGCTCACCAAACGCACTGGACGTATTCGTCAACCGGGCAACCCGCCCGTCCATGCCATCAAAAACCATCGCGATGAAGATGGCGATGGCTGCACTATCAAAATTGCCGTGCATGGCCGCGATAATGGCGTAAAAGCCAGCAAAGAGGGCGGCCGTCGTGAATAAGTTTGGTAATAGGTATACCCCCCGATGGCGCACTTTCTGGCCATTCTCGGAAACCTCTTCAACATGTTCATCAAATGGCAATAAACTTTCGGTTTCCCCTGATTCCTGCCCCTTTGTTTGCTCTGTCTCTTGGTTTGTCATACTTTGCCTCTTATTCTGCGAGAGCGACATTGTACACACGTGGCGCACTGACGCGCCCAATAAAAAACGCGGCCTTAGCCGCGCTTTTTATTGTGACATCAACTGGGACCACGAAATCAGTTCTTGGTTTTGTCGATAATCTTGTTAGCTTGAATCCAAGGCATCATGGCACGGAGCTTGGCACCCACTTGTTCAATTGGGTGGGCAGCATTATTGCGACGATACGCGGTCATTGAGGAATAATTGGTCGCACCTTCCATGATAAATTTCTTGGCGTACTCACCATCCTGAATATCTTTCAATGCCTGACGCATTGCTTTGCGCGACTCATCATTGATCACACGCGGACCAGTTACATACTCACCATACTCAGCATTGTTTGAGATGGAGTAGTTCATGTTGGCAATACCGCCTTCGTACATCAGGTCCACAATCAGCTTTAATTCGTGCAAGCATTCAAAGTAAGCCATCTCCGGCTCGTAGCCTGCTTCGACAAGCGTCTCAAAGCCCGCTTTAACCAATTCAACACAACCACCGCAAAGTACCGCTTGCTCACCGAACAAGTCGGTTTCAGTTTCATCTTTAAAGGTAGTTTCGATAATGCCAGTACGACCACCGCCAACGCCTGATGCGTAGGACAACGCCAGGTCTTTTGCCTTGCCGGATGCGTCCTGATAGATCGCAATCAAGTCCGGAATGCCGCCACCTTTCACAAACTCGGAGCGCACTGTGTGGCCTGGCGCCTTGGGTGCAATCATGATCACATCCAGGTCTGCACGAGGTACTACCTGGTTGTAATGAATAGCGAAGCCGTGAGCGAAAGCCAACGCAGCGCCTTGCTTGATGTTTGGCTCAATTTCTTCTTTATACAGACGCGACTGGAATTCATCCGGGGTCAAAATCATGACGAGGTCTGCTGATGCCACGGCAGAAGGCACGTCAGTCACTTTCAAGCCATGCGCTTCAGCTTTCTTGACCGTTGCAGAACCCGGACGCAGGCCAACAACAACATCCACACCAGAGTCTTTCAAATTGCACGCGTGAGCGTGACCCTGGGAGCCATAACCGATGATGGCGACTTTTTTGGATTGAATAATGGAAAGATCACAATCTTTATCGTAATAAACGTGCATGACTGACTCCTGAATAAGCTGAGCACTGAGGATTGCCACGCCCATCCGGAGAGGCCGCAGCACTAAAAGGGCCGCTAGTGTAGAAAATTTCTCGTATGGCGTAAAATGATATATTCGCAACCTAATGATGCACAAATCGCAATATTATGGATATCGCCAAACTCAAACTCTTCTGCGCTCTTGCCAATACGCTCCACTTCGGACGGGCGGCGGCCGCCAGCCATGTCAGCCCATCGACCATCAGCCGTAGCCTCAAACAGCTTGAGGATGATCTAGGAACAACCCTGTTTGAACGCAACAATCGCTCGGTGGCGCTCACCCATGAGGGGCAAAGCTTTCTTTTGTTCGCACGGGAGGTGTTGCAGCAATGGGATACATATCAAGAGTCACTGTTAGCCCAAGCCGACCAATTGCGCGGACAATTAAGTATTTACTGTTCTGTCACCGCCAGTTATAGCTTTCTCTTCGATATCCTGACTGAATTTCGCGTCAGCCATCCGGGGATTGCGATTAAATTACATACTGGCGACCCGGCCCAGTCCATTGAGCGGGTATTAGCGGGCAATGAAGACATTGCGATCGCGGCCAAGCCGGACAAACTTCCCGCAGGTATCAGCTTTAAATTGATCGCACGCTCACCGTTGATTTTCATTGCGCCGCGTGACGACAAAACCTGGCACCCTCCCACCTCCACTGCGCAGGATTTTTGGCGAACCATTCCCATGATCATCTCCGAGGAAGGGCTTGCACGAGAACGCCTGGACGCATGGTTTACTGCACAACAGACCCGACCCAATATTTATGCTGAAGTAAAAGGGAATGAAGCCATTGTCAGCATGGTGAGCCTGGGTTTCGGTGTGGGGGTATTGCCGAAGATTGTGCTGGACAACAGTCCCTTATCTGATCGGGTGCAGGCATTGCATCACCAACCGGACCTGGGGCCTTACGACCTTGGCATTTGCGTGATGGAAAAACGGCTCAAGAGTCCAATCATCAGCGCCTTCTGGCAACAATTGCCGGCAGAGGACCTGGCGATAGAAGAATAAAAAAACCGACCAGCGTTCACTGATCGGTTTTTTTGAGGTGCAAGACAGACTTATAAACTCAGCACTTTCTCACCGCGGGAAATTCCGCTGACACCGGTACGCACCACTTCGAGAATGGCCGCGTCACCGACCGCTTGCAAAAACGCATCCAGCTTATCGCTCGCCCCAGTGATCTGGATGATGTAGAGCGAACTCGTTACGTCCACGATCTGTCCGCGAAAGATATCCACGCAACGCTTTACCTCGGCACGCTGTGCGCCAGCCGCCTTGACTTTTACCAACATCAACTCACGTTCAATGTGAGCGCCTTCGGTCAAGTCAACCAGCTTCACCACATCAATCAGCTTATTCAGATGCTTGGTGATTTGCTCAATCTTGTGATCATCACCCAAGGTCGTCAGTGTCAAACGCGATAGCGTAGGATCTTCCGTGGGCGCTACAGTCAAGCTCTCGATGTTGTAGCCGCGCTGAGAAAACAAACCGACAACGCGAGACAATGCACCGGGAGCATTTTCCATTAATACAGAAATGATACGTCTCATATCAGGTACGCTCCGTCTTACTCAGGTACATGTCACGCATGGAGCCATTGGGGGCAACTTGCATCGGATAAACGTGCTCGGATTGATCCACCATGATATCCATAAATACCACCCGGTCTTTCAATGCAAAACACTCTTCCAGTTTCGCCTTGAGCTCTTCTTTTTTGGTCACGCGCATACCGACATGGCCATATGCTTCAGCCAGTTTAATAAAGTCGGGTAACGAATCTTCATAAAGGCTTTCAGCATAACGGCTGGAGTACTGCATATCCTGCCACTGGCGCACCATTCCCAGCGCCTGGTTGTTAAGGCAAATCACCTTCACCGGCAGGTGATACTGGGTACAGGTAGACAATTCCTGAATGCACATCTGGATACTGCCCTCACCGGTAACGCACACCACAGTGGCATCACGATGAGCAATCTGCACCCCCATAGCGGCGGGCAGACCAAAGCCCATGGTGCCAAGGCCACCGGAGTTAATCCAGCGACGCGGCTTATCAAACTTGTAGTACTGCGCCGTAAACATCTGGTGCTGACCTACGTCTGACGTCACAAATGCATCGCCTTGGGTGACTTCCCAAATGGCTTTGATTACGTCCTGCGGTTTGATCAATTCGCTGGCCGTATCATAACGGGATTTCGTGTAGATACCGTGCCGCTCGCGCCACTCATTGATCTGTTTCCACCAGGCCGCAATTGCCTCTGCATCCGGACGTTCATCAGTTTCCTGAATCAATGCCAGCATCTCGCTCAACACACTATCGACTGCACCGACAATAGGTACATCCGCAACAACCGTTTTGGAGATAGAGGCGGGATCAATATCCACGTGGATAATCTTGGCGTTCGGGCAGAATTTACTAACGATGTTGGTCACGCGGTCATCAAAGCGCGCGCCGATAGCCAGGATCACATCGCTGTGGTGCATGGCGGTATTGGCTTCAAAGGTGCCGTGCATCCCCAACATACCCAGGAAGCGCTTGTCCGTCGCCGGGTAAGCCCCCAGCCCCATCAGCGTATTGGTGCATGGAAAGTCGAGCAGTTGAACCAATTGCGTCAGCAGCTCAGAGGCATTGCCCTGCACTACACCGCCACCGGTATAAATGACCGGGCGCTTGGCGCCCAACAACAATTGCACCGCTTTCTTGATCTGCCCTGAGTGGCCACGGGTTGCCGGTGTATAGGAACGGATCTTGACCTTGTCCGGGTACTCATAAGGAAAGGTTTGGGCCGGATGGGTAATATCCTTGGGCACATCAATCACAACCGGGCCGGGCCGGCCAGTAGCGGCAATGAAATAGGCCTTTTTGACGATCTCCGGAATCTCACTGGCGTGCTTGACCATAAAGCTGTGCTTTACGATCGGACGGGAGATACCCACCATATCGGTTTCCTGGAAGGCATCCTCACCGATTAAATGGCTTTGGACCTGGCCAGAGATGACCACCATGGGAATGGAATCCATATACGCAGTGGCGATGCCGGTAATGGCATTGGTCGCACCGGGACCGGATGTCACCAGCACCGTACCCACTCGACCGGTGGAGCGTGAATAAGCATCTGCCATATGGGTGGCGGCCTGCTCGTGGCGCACCAGAATGTGCTTGACATCTTGCTGCCTGAAAATAGCGTCGTAGATATGCAATGCAGCACCGCCCGGGTAGCCGAAGATGTACTCAACACCTTCGTCTCGCAACGCGCGGATTAACATATCTCCGCCTGAGAGCATTTCCACTTTGATTCCCCTTTAAAAACGTAAATTGCGCAAGTTACAGGAGTAAGAGTTGCGCGATAACAGAAATGGCAACGCACAGGCCCGACTTTACCCCAAAAGGGAGTCGCCCTGTGCATCATCGACAGTGTGATTAACCAGATTCCCCTGCCCCCGCGCGGGTAGCGATTGCGGTGGCCAGCAGGGCAGACGTCGTCGGTGGACGCGCCTTCGCGATTGCGAATGGTTCGATAAGCGGGTGACTTACCGGAAGCAGACTGTGGTGCCGAGGTTATCGACTGGATCTACAAGCCATCTTGCGAACTGGCAATTTTGGCAAGATAGTCACCAAAGTCAAGGGAAGATGCGGAGATTTTCCTGATTCCGCCCCCTTCACCGCCGGTATTTGACTGGCAAGCTGTCACAGTTTCCAGCTTTCCTGTTCCGCTCTTTGCCTATAAGCAGCTATAGTTGATGCATTACCCGTAAAACAATGAGTCTTATCCATGAAACGTTTGTTTGTCTTCGCTCTTTGTATGGTTAGCCTGACCCTGGCGAGCCACGTATTTGCCGCCAAAGTCTATAAATGGGTTGATGAAAATGGTGTTACACACTTCAGTGAGCACCCACCCAAAAATACGCAGACTGAAGTTATCAAGCCGAAAACCGGCCACAGCGAACCGGTCAATTACGAATCGGCAACGCCCGCAAATAACACGGACGCTACGGCGGCCGCCCAACAACAGGCTGAAGAAGACGTAGCCCGAGCGCTAAAAGATCCCACCCGTTGCGCCGCTGCGCGCAAGAACATGGAGACGTTGCAAAATTTCGGACGCGTCAAGGTCAAGGGGGAAGATGGTTCGTTCCACTATCTGACGCCGGAGGAGCAACAGGAGCGTATACGGTCGACCCAACAAGCTATAGATGAAAGCTGTTAATACCGCGCCCTGAACTGAAAAAGGCCATCTGAAGATGGCCTTTTTGCTATTAATGCATCCGTTTCTCGCCGAGCAATTCCGCTTTACTGCGGGAAAAAACCAGCTTATCGCCTTTTAATCCCGCAAAGATCGTGTCCCCTGGCATGAATTTGCCTGCAAGTATTTCCTGAGCCAAGGGGTTTTCAACCTGCTGCTGGATGGCCCGCTTTAGTGGACGCGCACCATATACCGGATCAAAACCCGCCTTCGCTAATTTATCCATCACCTCGTCATCCAGATCCAGACTCAAGTCGCGCTCAGCCAAACGTTTGCGCAACAGGTCCAACTGGATATCGGCAATACCGCGAATCTGCTCGCGCCCCAGCGGGTGGAACACAACCACTTCATCAATCCGGTTAATAAACTCGGGACGGAAATGTCCGGTAACAACCTCCATCACGGCATCCTTCATCGCGTTGTAACGATTTTCGTTGTTGATGGAATTGTTGGCATCATCATTGACCAGACCGTCAAAGCTCACTGTGTCAAAGGATTTATCCTCGGCCAGCTCCTGGATGCGATCTGAACCTAGGTTTGATGTCATAACGATAACCGTATTGCGGAAATCCACCGTCCTGCCCTGGCCGTCGGTCAAACGACCGTCTTCCAATACCTGAAGCAAAATATTGAAGACATCCGGGTGCGCCTTTTCAACTTCATCCAGCAACAACACCGAGTAGGGTTTGCGCCGCACAGCTTCGGTGAGATAACCACCCTCTTCATAACCCACATAACCGGGGGGTGCACCGATCAAGCGAGCGACGGAATGCTTTTCCATAAACTCGGACATATCAATACGTACCATGGCATCCGAGGTGTCAAATAAAAATTCTGCCAGGGATTTACACAGTTCCGTTTTACCCACGCCGGTCGGGCCGAGGAACAAGAACGACCCATTGGGTCGATTCGCATCGGAAAGTCCTGCACGCGAGCGGCGTACCGCATTCGCGACAGCAACAACCGCCTCGTGCTGGCCGATCACACGTTTATGCAAGGCGTCTTCCATGCGCAACAATTTTTCCCGCTCGCCTTCGAGCATCTTGGACACTGGAATACCGGTCCACTTGGAAACCACTTCGGCAATTTCTTCTTCCGTGACTTTATTGCGCAGTAACTTCATCTCCATCATCTCGGCTTGGCTGGCCATGTCCAATTGTTTTTCCAGTTGCGGAATAATGCCGTACTGCAACTCAGACATACGCGCAAGGTCACCTGCACGGCGCGCCGATTCCAGATCCAGGCGGGCCTGCTCCAAATGGCTTTTAATTTCATGAGAACCTTGCAACGCCGCTTTTTCAGTGCGCCAGATCTCCTCAAGATGCGCATACTCGCGTTCGAATTTCGCGATATCCTGATCAATCTTTTCCAGGCGTTTTTTGCTGGCTTCGTCTTCGTCCTTCTTCACCGCTTCACGCTCAATCTTCAATTGAATCAAGCGGCGTTCAAGGCGGTCCAGCTCTTCGGGCTTGGAGTCAATCTCCATACGGATACGACTGGCGGCTTCGTCAATCAAATCGATAGCTTTGTCAGGCAACTGACGATCCGTGATATAACGCTGAGACAATTTTGCGGCAGCAATAATCGCCGAGTCGGTGATGTCGACGCCGTGGTGAACTTCGTAACGCTCCTTCAATCCGCGCAGGATAGCAATGGTATCCGCCTCGTTGGGTTCGTCGACCAACACCTTTTGGAAACGGCGTTCAAGTGCTGCGTCTTTCTCGATAAATTTCCGGTATTCATCCAGAGTAGTCGCCCCGACGCAGTGCAATTCACCGCGCGCCAGAGCCGGCTTAAGCATATTGCCCGCGTCCATCGCGCCCTCCGCTTTACCGGCACCCACCATGGTATGCAATTCATCAATAAACAGAATCACCCGCCCTTCCTGTTTACTGAGTTCGTTGATGACCGATTTTAGGCGCTCTTCAAACTCACCGCGAAATTTGGCTCCAGCCAAGAGTCCCCCCAAATCCAGGGAAAGCAAACGTTTATTCTTTAAGCCTTCCGGCACCTCTCCATTGATGATGCGCTGGGCCAGACCTTCCACGATTGCCGTTTTGCCCACACCCGGCTCACCGATCAAGACCGGATTATTTTTGGTGCGACGCTGCAACACTTGAATCGTACGACGAATTTCGTCATCGCGACCGATCACTGGGTCCAGCTTCCCGGCCTCGGCGCGCGCGGTTAAATCTACCGTATATTTCTCCAGCGCCTGCCGGTTGCCTTCAGATTCCGGATCATCTACCGTTTCGCCACCCCGCACCTTGGCCACGGCCTGCTCAAGCCGTTGCGTATTGCCAAACTCCTTCAACAACTTACCGATCTGGCTGTCGCCGTCGTCCATCGCCGCCAGCAAAACCGCTTCACTGGAGATGAATTTATCCCCGGCCTTTTGCGCACGGCGATCCGCCAGATTCAACAGACGCACCAATTCCTGGGACATGTTGACGTCCCCGGTAGGGTTCTTGATCCGCGGTAATTGCTCTAGTGTTTTAAGCAAAGCATTTCGCAAACCCGCGACGTCGAACCCCGCCTGGCTAAGCAAGAGGCGCACCGTACCTGCCCCTTGTTGATCCAGCATTGCCTGGAGCACATGCAGCGGTTCCAGTTGGCTGTGGTCGCGGCCGATGGCCAAGGATTGCGCATCAGATAAAGCTGTTTGTAGTTGGTTGGTCAGGCGATCAATACGCATGCTTACCTCGGATGAATAAGTCAGGAAAGAATGACTTCAAAATGGGGACACCACGAGTGAAATCAAGCAAGGTGCATGATGTCGGACCGTGACCGTAACGTCCTTGCGGTATATCAACGAAGCAGAAGACGCTTTAGGAGTGGTTAGGTTAGTCGTGAGATAACCAGATCAGGCTCGCCATTCGGCCTGTGGTTTTATCACGGCGATAGGAAAAAAAACGATCGCTATCGGCGTAGGTGCAATAGTCGCCACCGTAGATAGCACTCACGCCCAGAGCGTTGAGTTCAGCGCGTGCCAAGGCGTAGATATCGGCATAAAAGTGCAATGGGCGCAGACCGGGTTTAAACGCCTGGGCAATGTCGTCACTGTGCTGGGCGTTGCGGGCCATCTTGAAGAATGCCTCAAGCACTTCGATCCCGACTTCAAAATGCGGCTGGGAGATGGCTGGACCGAGATATGCCATGAGCTGTGAACCGGGACCGTTAAATTTTTGCAGGGTGCGCGCGATGATGCCTTTGGCCAAACTGCGCCACCCGGCATGGATCGCAGCAACCTGGGTGCCCTGTCGGTCACAGACCAGAATCGGCAGACAGTCAGCGGTCATGACGACACAAGCCAAACCCGGTTCGGAGGTGTAGCAGGCATCGGCCGTTTTTACCTGACCATCCGCTTGGGCCATGACCACTTTGACGCCATGGACTTGTTCCAGCCATTGCGGTGTCTTTTTCAACCCGAGGGATTCACACAGATGCTGACGGTTAGCCGTTACCGCAGCGGGTACATCGCCCACGTGAAGCGCAAGGTTATTACTCTCATAAGGTGCCTGGCTGACACCACCCCGGCGGGTGGTGATGCACGCGCGCACGGTGGGCGGCAAGGGCCAGTTCAACCTGAGATAACTCCCACTGCTCGTCATCCGGTTGCCTCAGTCTTCGTCGTTATATCCATGCTTGAGCGCATCCAGCAGTTGCTGGAAATCATCCGGCAATGGACTGGACCATTCGCAATAGTCACCGGTGTCCGGATGCTCCAGACCCAAGGTCGCTGCATGCAAAGCCTGGCGGGGGAAGTGTTTCAGCACATTGATCAGGTGATCATTAGCGCCCTTGGGAATCTTGAAACGCCGACCATAGGTTGCATCGCCCACCAGCGGAAACTGGATGTGCGCCATATGGACGCGAATCTGGTGGGTGCGGCCCGTCTCCAGGCGCACCCGGATATGGGTGTGGTGAGGGAAACGAGTCAGTACCCGATAGTGAGTGACCGCCCGCTTACCGCCATGACTCAGCACAGCCATCAATTTGCGCTGGGTTGGATGGCGCCCCATGGGCGCATCAACTGTGCCACCGCCCGTCATCGCACCCACGGCTACCGCTTCGTACTCCCGACTGACGGTTCGATCTGCCAGTTGCTCAACAAGATCGGCGTGGGCCTGCAAGGTTTTGGCGACTACCATCAGGCCGGTGGTTTCTTTATCCAGACGATGCACGATACCGGCACGGGGTACATTGATAAGATCCGGGCAATGATTAAGCAAAGCATTCAACAAGGTGCCCGTCTGATTACCGGCGGCGGGATGAACCACCAGGCCTGCCGGCTTGTTGATCACCATCAGGTGGTCGTCTTCATAGACAACATTGAGGTCGATGGCCTCCGGCTCCCAGGTGCCCTGCGCTTCCAGTTCAGCCCGTAATTCAAGGTGCTCGCCGCCGATGAGCTTGTCTTTGGGTTTGGCAACGCGCCCATCCAGCGTCAAATGGCCATCGCGAATCCAGGTCTGCAAGCGCGAGCGGGAGAAATCGGGGAACAACTCCGAGGCCACTTGGTCGAACCGCATGCCGCCCATTGTGAGCGGAACCTGGGCGCTGTGTTCAAGCACTTCTTTCATTGCGTAGCAAAACCTCTGACTAAAAAAGTCGCCCAGCTTACACCATGAGCGATCCAAAAGCTGGAGCCGGAATAAAAACCACTCATGAGGACCAGCAACACAGAACGGTGATTGCCACTTTGGTATCGGCAAGCTCTGTGTTTAAATACCCGCCGCCAGTCAACGGCGGCACTTTCCTGAAACAAGATGCGAGTTTAAACCACTATGCGTGTTATGCACTTCCTGCTACTCAGCGCCCTGATCTTGCTGACAGCCTGCTCCAGCACCCCTAAAGAGCCCGAGTACACCACGGAGGCGGATCTCTATAATGCGGCCACTACCCAGCTGAATCGCAGCCAGTGGGAAACCGCGATTAAAAACTTGCAGACCCTTGAAGAAAACTTTCCTTTTGGTACCTATGCCGAACAGGCCCAGTTGGAATTGATCTACGCCTACTATATGTCCAATGACCCGGACGCAGCCATTGCTACGGCCAACCGCTTTATCCGCCTGCATCCCCAGCACCGGAATGTGGACTACGCCTACTACATGATGGGACTAAGCTCGTTCACTAAAGACAAAGGGATGTTCGAGCGGGTGCTGCCCACCGACCTGACCATGCGCGACCCGGGTGCTGCACGCGAATCCCTGGCTAATTTTTCCCAGTTACTGAATCGCTATCCCGACAGTGCCTACGCTGCCGATGCTAAGAAACGCATGCTTTACCTGCGTAACCTGCTGGCCCGCTATGAGATCCACGTGGCTAACTATTACTTCAAGCGTGGCGCTTACCTTGCTGCCACAGCCCGTGGCCGTTATGTCCTGGAGAATTACCCGCGCACACCGGCCATTCCCGACGCCCTGGCTGTGATGGTACAAGGCTATAAAGAATTAAAGATGGAAGACGCTGCCGAGCAGATGCTCGCCATTTTGCGCACCAACTATCCCAACCATCCCGTGCTCGACAGTAATGGCCAGTTCAATGACCGCTTTCGCTATGGCAGCGACGAGCGCTCCTGGATCAGCCGCTTGACCTTTGGCTTGTTCGACAAGCGCGA
>CAMLOU010000126.1 GCA_946481735.1 uncultured Cellvibrio sp. | reverse complement strand
ATCGATTGAAATCAATTGAGGCGCAAACCCGTAATACGCAACTGGCCATACATGTCTTGTCGGGCGGTAAAGGACGATTTTTGGCGAGATCCTGGAATGAGTAGCCTGACAAGCGTTCGCTCAGTATTAATTGGCGTGTAATAACCATACATGCGTGGCTTTTAATCCAGTACTGGTATTTCCTGCCTCGCCACTTTAGCCCAAGCGTAAACGCCGCCTGGCATTTTGACCCGCGCAAAACTGCCAAACTGACCTAAAGTTGGTAATTTCTCTCCCGCAGAAAAATGACCCACAACTGGCGCGGTGTCATCGGGCAATGAAAAAGCCACGTAATTTTCAGTGAGCGTTAATTCCGACCGGGACGGCACCTCCGTCAAGCGTCGTGCAATAAATCCTTTTGTGCCGTTACGGGTTGTAACCCGCAACCAGTCTCCGGCGACTGAATCCACTTGTATTAATTCCGCACGCATTAAGGATGCGACGGCGGTGGTTTTTAGTGAGGGGCCGCTGCGCAGATTGGCTTTCTCTGGTTTAATCGACAACCAGCGCGGCGCCAGTTCGACGCGGGGTGGAGTGTAGGTGTTTACCGATTTTTTCCGCCCCACCAGTGGCAAAGGATCAACCGCGCCCCGCGCAAATTTGTATATCCCAAAATGCAAATGTGGGCTGGTAGTGATCGCATTGCCGGTATTACCGACGGTGCCGAGAACGTCTCCTCGCCTGACACGGGCGCCGGGGGATACCGCGATTGAGTCGAGATGCGCGTAATAAAAAGAACGCTGGTCCCCACGAACCCACACATGTTTTCCACCACGCGGTGTATTCCCCACGCGGGTAACGCGACCTGCCTCAGCGGCAATGACCGGCGTGCCACGCGGTGCAAAAATATCGATGCCCTCATGCCGCCTCGCTCCACCATCACGATCAACACCAAAAAAGCTCTGCACGGCATTTTCGTGCTCGGTATCAACAGGAAAGCGATAACGTAGCGGTGACGTGATGGCGATATCCATTAGTCCCTGCGCTGTGTGGGATGGCTGTATGCGCACCCGGTATTGACCAGCGTGTTCCGCCGCTATCTTGAGTTGCTGTTCCTTCGCCGCCATGCTGCCAATACGCCTTGGCTCGGTTGCTGCGTCCTTTACATAAAACACATCCACGAAGACCTCCGCGCGCGTATTAATAGACGGAAAAATATTAACCTGGATCAGCTCATCCGTTTTTAAATCAAACGCAAAGGTGATGGGTTGTAGATAGTCCGCTTCAAGCAGGCGGCGCTCACTGTAGGGCAAGGATATCGGTAATGGCGCCGCTAAGGATTCCTCCGCTTCCATTCTCCAGTGCTCGGCAGTAGCCTTGAGGTTTTCGCGCAGCAATGCGGAGTAATAGGAATCGTGCGGCGACAGCAGCACCTGGTCTTTAAAATACAGCGCGGCTGCACCAAGAAGCACAATCAACATGATCAGAACATATTTCATGCTGATTAAGACTGAGTGATAAAGAATTAATTCACTCGCGGGGCGGGCACCAAAGTTATCCAGCACCATTACAAATAAGCCACACTTCTTGGAACGACCGGTAGATTATTTCGTTAAGAAAAAATCAATTGCACCCAAGATAATTACCCAAAAGGTGAAAAATGTCAGAGCTATCCGTTAAAAACGCAAAACACATAAAGTCTCACATCTTGGATATTGAATTCTCTGATGGTGAGCATAGGCTCGTTGATTTCGCACCTTTTATATTTTCCGTTGGTCATCCTGACTATGAACGCTATAGATCGGAGGCGGGCTTTCTTACTTTCAAGATTGAAGATGGGAATTTGAATTGGGATGATTACACAATGATTTTTCCGGTCGAAGATTTATATTCAGGAAAGTTGGTGCGTTAGCGCCAACTTCTACGGTAAACGATTAGCCCTCCAGCTACCCGCCGCCCCCAGAAGCCATAAGTCGGGGCTAATGCGCGCCCCATTCCCAACGATTCACAAATCCTTCATATTCACCACTCATCATGCTCACCCCGCAGGCAATAGCGCACCGTTTAACATGCGCACGCCTGTTTCCTGCGTAAGTAACTTGAGGAATAACAATGATCAAGCGACCGATATTTTTTGTGCGTAGCCTGGTGAGCGCGGTTATCTGTCTGATGCTGGCTTCAGCATCGGCAAAGGAGGCGCGACCGGAGCAGGTCGCACCTCCCCTTAAGATGAACGACATTCAGGTCGTTGGTTCGCATAACAGTTTTAAAGCGCAGATTCCCGACGCCGTCATGAAAAAACTTCGCGCCGCAAACCCCAGGCAGGCCGACAGTCTTGAGTACTTTCACGTGACCTTGACCGAGCAGCTTGATGCTGGTGTTCGCCAGTTCGAGCTGGATATTTTTGCTGATCCACAAGGCGGTCGCTATGCTGATCCTAAAGGTGAGGCCTGGGCGCGTGCGGCGGGCGAAACCACGAACTTTGATCGCGCGGCCATGCTCAAACCTGGATTCAAAGTGCTGCATAATCCCGATGTAGATTATCTCAGCACGTGCCCGACGCTTATTGGTTGCCTTGGCGAAATTGATCGCTGGTCGCGCGCGAATCCTGAGCATTTGCCGATTATGATCACGCTCAATGCGGCTGACACGCCTTCTGGCCGTCCGGGTATTACCGATCCATTGCCGCTCGATAATCCAAACTTACTCAATGCACTCGATGCCGAGATTCTTTCGGTGCTTCCGGCGGGTCGTCTTATTACGCCCGATGAAGTGCGCGGCAGTGCGCCGACATTGCGCGAGGCAGTACGCAATCACGGCTGGCCGTTGCTCTCCGCTGCGCGCGGTCGCATTTATATTTTGTTCGACGTACGTCAGGCGGTTTCTGATGCCTATCGCGAGGGTCATCCATCGCTCACCGGTCGGCCAATGTTTGGTTGGTATCCTGATGATCAACCCGAAGGCGTGATTCAAATTGTTCAGGATCCTTTAGTCGATGGCGAAAAAATTAAACAGTGGGTTAAAGCGGGGTTAATTGTACGGACCCGGACAGATGCGGGCACGCAGGAAGCACGGCGCAAAGATTTTTCTAAAGCGAATGCTGCCATCGCCAGCGGTGCGCAGGCCGTCAGTACAGATTACTATCCCGGCGCACCCGATCCTTTAAAGCTGGGTTTTGTGATTAGGTTTAAAGATGGCGCGCTGGCGCAATGTAATCCGGTGCGGGTGGTGGACTGCGAAAGCTACAAATCGGAAGCAGGTCCTTTTACTTCCATGATTGAGGACGGGAAAAAGTTGGCGCGCTAACGCCAACTCCTCCCTTAAACCGTCATCCTGCCAACCATCCGCCGCACCCAGGGAGCCACAACAGCAACCGTTGGGAAGGCTACAGGCCATGTGGTCGCGCAGCTTTTGAGCCATTGCGTTACAAATCCCGCATGAAAACCTTGGGAGATCATAAGCACGAAAGCCGATACGATGCAGACCATGATGGCGGAAAGTAATGCACTGAAAAGAATGGGCGCGAAGCGAGCGGGAATACGCATGTTGTTCTCCTGGAAATTAATAAACGGGTTAAAAAGCGTGTTAATTGTCGTCAATCAAAAATTTGTATCGCCTGCCCTGTTACATAGAGCCCGATACCAAACACTGCATGGGTAATAAGGCTTTGAATTCGCGCAGCCCCAGGGCGCGGTGTTTTGGCGGCGGCGATACCGGCACCCATCCCTGGCTGCATCAATAAGAAGGGTGCAGCCACGGTCACAATACCCACCACAAGCGCCGGGCCAAGCGTGGGTTGGTGAATCCAGGCGTTACCCCAGATACCGATAAGCGGAACTGCGAAAGCGATACCTATCAAATAGTGCGCGGTCCATCCGATGATGAGTTCGCCGCGCACCGCCGCAGACGCCGCGATGGCGTCATGATGAAAACGTCCGCGCGCCATATGGGCGATCCAACGCCCGACCAACGCATAGTTTGGAGACGCGATGCCGAACAACATCTTGCGGACAATTCCCCACACATCCATAACCGCCGTAGCGCCAATACCGAGAATCGGAATGACTAAATAGCTGTTCATAATGCTCACCTGTTCTTGTCTGGATTTGGACTGGTTGTTATCGTACGACTTCAAGTCGACTTGAGGTCAAGGGGTTTATGATGGATATTGCAGAAGTCGCTAAACGCGCCGGTGTACCGGCCTCGACCTTGCGTTTTTATGAGGAAAAAGGGTTGATCAGTTCGGTTGGCAGGCATGGGTTACGCCGGCTGTTCAACAGCAGCGTTCTGGAGCGGCTGGCATTGATTGCGCTGGGGCGAGCCGCCGGTTTTTCATTGGACGAAATTGCGCGCATGTTAGGCACCAAGGGCAACCCGGACATCGATAGGGAACTACTGGTAAGCAAGGCGGATGAACTGGATAAGACAATTGGAAAACTGACAGCGATGCGCGACGGCCTGCGTCATGCGGCCGTCTGTTCTGCACCGAGCCATATGGAATGCCCGAAGTTTCGTCGGCTGCTGGGACTAGCGGCGGCAGGCGCCATTGGTAGCGATGGAAAAAGAAAATCACCCCGAAAAAAATCGGCGTCTTGATGCTGAATCGGCGTCTTGATGCTGAAGAAAAACGTGCAGTCTGAGCCAGCACGTTTACGTCAGTTAGTGCGCAGGCCGTCGTTTTAGAATATGTAACGTCACACTGCCTATTACCAAAGCCCAGAATGCGGACCCGATGCCCGCGAGCGAAATACCCGACGCCGTTACCAAAAAAGTGACCAACGCCGCCTCGCGTTGCGACTCATTTTCGAGCGCTGTCGTTAAGCTGCTACCGATGGTTCCCAATAGCGCAAAACCGGCAATGGCGACAATCAACTCTTTTGGGAATGCACCGAGAAGTGCAGCCACTGTCGCGCCAAACAAGCCAAGGATGAGATAGAACACACCGGCAGCAATCGCGGCTGTATACCGGCGCGCCGCATCTTCGTGGGCATCGCGACCGGTGCATATGGCTGCGGTGATCGCCGCAAGATTGAGAGCGTATGCACCGAAGGGTGCAAGCAAGGTGTTCGCCACGCCGATCCACCCGATGGGTCGTGAGATTGGCAAGTCATAACCAGAGGCGCGGATCACGGCAACACCGGGCATATTCTGGGACGTCATCGTGACAATAAACAAAGGCAGCGCAATGCCAAGGATCGCAGCCAACGAAAAGGTCGGCATGGTGAACACGGGGGCTGTGAGCTGTAGCGTCAGTACCTCCACATGTAACAACCCGGCGAAGCCGGCGTATGCCACGCCGACGATAAGCGTGACTACCACGGCGTAACGAGTGAGGAATCGTCGCGCGAGGATATATGCCGCGAACATCAGCGATGCGAGTACGAGTTGCGTGTTGAGCACGCCAAAGGCTTCCATTCCGAAACGCAGTAGCACACCACCAAGCATGCCACAGGCTATCGACACCGGAATACGACGGATCATCCGCTCGAACCATCCGGTGAAACCGACAATAACGGTGAGCAATCCCGCTATAACGAATGCGCCGATTGCATCCGACATCGGTAATCCGGCGGTGCTCGTCATGAGCATTGCGGCCCCCGGCGTGGACCAGGCGGTAACAACCGGTATTCGATACACCCACGAGAGCGCGATACTTGTGAGCCCCATGCCGAGACCCAACGCCCACATCCATGAACTGATTTCGTCGTCGTTCGCTCCCAAAGACTGCGCAGCCTGGAACACAATGGCCGCGGAACTGGTGAAGCCGACTAATACCGTAACGAACCCCGCTACGATGGCCGAAAGAGAAAGGTCACGGAATATATTACGCGGAGCTACAAGGCTTGGAGTTTGCATTTTGTCCGAATCGATTTGACTACATAAAGTTTAACTACAAAAAGCGGACATAAAGCGCTCCACCTGCGGGTTGGGCGCCATGGTATTTCCGCGCTGAGCCTCAGGCATAGGGAGCGCTATCAAAAAAGCATCTGAAACCACGCTGAGACTATATTCAAACCGTCGGCACGGTGCCACCATCTATCCTGTACTCGACCCCCGATATCGAAGCCGCTCGCGGCGAAACCAGAAAGGTGATGAGGTCTGCCACTTCGCCGGGTTTTGCAGGGCGCCCCAAGGGAATACCACCCAACCCATCCATAATGATTTTCTTACCGCCCTCATAGTCCGTACCAGCCTGGGCTGCCAATCGCTCGGCAAGCGCTACGGCGGCTTGGGTTTCGATCCAGCCCGGTGAAACACGCACGACGCGGACGCCTTTTGGCGTGACTTCTTTCGACAGTGCCTTGCTGTAGGTCGACAGCGCGGCCTTGGCGGCGGCGTATGCGATAGTCGCGTCGGGTAATGGCAGGACGCTCTGGATGGATGTAACGTGGATGACCACCCCGGCACGCTGCGCGATCATTGACGGCAATAACGCGCGATCCAGGCGGACGGCGGACATGAGATTCAGGTCAAGCTCTTTCGCCCATTCCGTATCATCGAGCGCTGCGAATCCACCCGAGGGGGCGCTGGAACCGCCGACCACATTAACGAGAATGTCGATACCACCCAAATGCTGCTGCACCAGGTTTGCCGTGTGACGCGCACCTTCTGCTGTCGTAAGGTCAGCCGCGATATAGTGCACCTTGTCGACCAAGTGTTTGGGCCGCGAGCGAGCAACCGCGACAACCTGCGCGTTCGCTTCCGCTAATGATTGAACGACCGCCGCACCCACCCCGCGAGCACCACCAGTGACCAGGGCGCGCATGCCCGTCAGTTGCAGATCAAAGCTCATAGTGTGATCTCCAGTGATGCAATCTTGCCGCGCTCAAGCATGAAGACATATTTAAGATCCACCGGGCTGCCGGGAAAGTCGCCGGTCACCCGGCCCGTTACGATGCAATGGTGATCCTGTTTGTCGAACGAGATGGGCTTGGTAACGTAGGAAAATTGTGCCGATGCTGCGGTCTTCCAGGCTTCGATGGCAGCGAGGCCCACGTGGGTTTGCCCCTCGTCCTTTACTACCCCGTCTTTTGTAAAGCAGTGTGCCACGGCCTGGCCGTTGCGTTTATCAGCCTCGAAGTAGGCGGCTATAGGTTCAGGTAAGTTGAGTTCGTTCATTGTGTTGGCCCTTCAGGTTAAAGAGCCCCTAGGATGGCGCTTTCGCATCGGCAAGAGAATCACCTACAATCTAATCAGACTATGTAGAGAAGAGTGCACAATGCGTGGTTCAGAATTTGCCGAGTTAAAAGCCTTCGTGGCAATTGTTGATCGGGGGAGCTTTGCGCGCGCCGCCGATTATCTTGGGCTATCGCGGTCGGCGCTCAGCCAGATCATGCGGCAGCTTGAATCTCGCCTGGGCGTTCGCCTGCTCAATCGGACGACGCGGAGTGTCTCGCCAACGGAGTCGGGGCGGCGGCTTCATGAACGCATTGCCCCGATGCTGCGCGAGATGGACGATGCCGTCGCACAGGCGGTGGGTGCGACGAGCCGAACCGCCGGTACGCTGCGGATAAACACCTTGAGTATGGCGGCGAAAAAGGTCATTGCGCCGCGACTCGGCCGTTTTCACGCAGCCTATCCCGATGTGGTACTCGACATCGTGATTGACGATGGCCTGAGCGATATTGTGAGCGGCGGGTTCGATGCCGGCATCCGCGTGGGTGGGCGACTGCAAAAAGACATGATTGCGGTCCGTCTTACACCGGATATCAAATTACTGGCGGTTGCCTCACCGGAGTACCTGGCTAAAAAGGGTGAGCCTAAAACCCCCGCCGATTTACATCACCACGCGTGTATCAACTGGCGCTTTCCAGGCAGTGGCAAAATTGCCGGATGGAATTTCGAAAATAAAAATAGCGCTATCGAAGCCATTGTTGGCGGCCCGGTCATTGCTAATCATCAGGACATTGTCGTGCCAGCGGCATTGCAAGGACTAGGGATTCTCTATGCGTACAACGATGACGGGATAGCAGAGGCGCTAGAAGATGGCAGGTTGAAGCGCATTCTTGTTGATTGGTCACCGACCATGCCGGGGCTGTATCTCTATTATTCAAACCGGCGTCATATCCTGCCGTCGCTTCGCGCTTTTATCGATTGCCTGCTTGATCGTGACATAAGCTGAACATGGGCATGCTGCGGTTGCAGAAAAACCATTTGTTGACATCGCGCTGGATGCGCGTAGACTCGAACCCAGCTTGAAAGTACGTTTAGTATTTATGCCCTCACTTCGAAGTTCCAGTAGTTTTATTTCGTCCTGTTTACATAAGTAATTTCCTGACTTCCTGCTCAACGCCCGTTCGGGTAAATCTACTTTTGTTTAATAGGTAACACTATGTCTAAATCTACTACTGGCACTGTAAAATGGTTCAACGAAGCTAAAGGTTTCGGTTTTATTCAACAAGAATCCGGTGCGGATGTTTTTGCTCACTTCAGCGCTATTGCCGGTTCAGGCTTTAAAACGCTTGTTGAAGGCCAAGCCGTTAGCTTCACCGTGACTCAAGGCCAAAAAGGCCCGCAAGCTGAAAATATTCAAGCTATCTAAATATTAAGGTAGCGTGTTAGCGCACCAAGCGCTGATGTGAAAATTAAAAGGCGAGATCTTCGGATCTCGCCTTTTTTTGCCGATCACTGTGCTTGTATTAAGCAGCAATCATCCGGGAAGATGGGTGCGGCAGCCATTCGTTTTCAATCATCGCAACCCATGCAAAAAATGCATGTGCTTTTCATACTGATCAATCACATCTGCAATCACCTGGTCTTCGCTCCAGCCCATGATGTCGTAATCCTGGCCGCCTTCTTTTAAATAAACTTCTGCACGAAAATATTTAAGCGCTTTGCCGCGTTTGGCGGTGGTGTCGCGCATGGCAAAGGATGGTGGTATGTATGGCCGGGCGTGAACCGAGTAGAAAAAATCCACTTCATCGCCGTGGTTAACTTCAATCCAGACTCGATCACTGTCATCGCGGCTGACAGTGGCCTCCAGGCCCCGTTTGGTGAATTCGTTTTCCACGCGCTTCAGTGCGGGCTCTACCACGTTGTTGAAAAAACGCATCACTTCTTCATAGGTCGGATGATGAATGATGCGTGCTAAACGCATCTCCCAACTGACCGGGCGAATGGCGACGCGTGGGGCGAGCATGGCGCCTTGCAGCCGGTCGCGTTTGACAACTTCGAGCCGCAGGGCACGAGCCAGGCCCCAGCACATCAGCAGCATCACAATGGCAAAGGGTAAGGCACTGGCGATGGTGGCGGTTTGCAAAGCGGCGAGCCCGCCTGCGAGCAAGAGCGCGGCGGCGATACAACCTTCAGAGACAGACCAGAAGATGCGTTGCCACACCGGCGTGTCTTCATTGGTGCCGCCCGAGGTGAGCATGTCGATCACCAGCGAACCGGAGTCGGATGAGGTCACAAAAAACGTGATGACCAATACCGTGGCAATCAAGGATGAAATGGTGGAGAAGGGTAAGTATTCAAGGAATTGAAACAGCGCGACCGAGGTGTCTGCCGCGACCGCATCGGCCATCTGCATGATGTTCTGATCGATGATCATGTGCAGGGCGTTGTTGCCGAAGAACGTCATCCACATAAAGGTGAAGCCCACCGGTACCAGTAGCACGCCAATCACAAATTCGCGGATGGTGCGCCCGCGCGACACCCGCGCGATAAACATCCCCACAAAAGGCGACCAGGCAATCCACCAGCCCCAATAAAACAATGTCCAGCCGCCGATCCAGCCCCTGGGTTCGTAGGCGTAAAGATTAAACGTGGTGGCCACTAGGCCGGAGATATACGCACCGATATTCTGCACATAGGTTTGCAGCAAATACACCGTGGGGCCAGCGAAGAGGACGAACACCAACAACACCACCGCGAGAATTAAATTCAGCTCAGAAATACGACGGATGCCGCCGTCCAGTCCCATCACCACGGAGATGGTGGCGAAGCCGGTAATCACCGCGATCAATAAAATTTGCCAGCCGATGGAGATGGGCAAGTCAAATAAATAATTGAGGCCGGCATTCACTTGCATCACGCCGAAACCTAACGACGTCGCCACACCAAACAGCGTGCCCAACACCGCAAAAATATCCACCGCATGACCGATAGGCCCGTAAATTTTTTCGCCGATCAGCGGGTAAAACGCGGAGCGAATGGTGAGCGGCAGATTGTGGCGGAAAGCAAAGTAGGCCAGCGATAACGCGACCACTGCATAAATCGCCCAGGCGTGCACGCCCCAGTGGAAAAAGGTAATGCGCATGGCTTCACGGGCGGCTTCAACACTGCCCGCTTCTGCCACCGGCGGATTCATGGTGTGCATCACCGGCTCAGCCACGCCGAAGAACATCAGGCCGATGCCCATGCCGGCGGAGAACAACATGGCGAACCAGGAGACGTAGCTGTAATCGGGTTCGCTGTGGTCCGGTCCCAATTTGATCAGTCCGTAACGCGAGGTGGCGAGAATCACCACGAATAACAAAAACAGCGCAACCGCGAGGATATAAAACCAGCCAGCCGTATGAATGACCCAACTTTGCATGGCGCCGAACAGTTTGCTGGCAGCGTCCGGCCAGATGACCGCGAGGGCGACAAAGAGCACGCATAACCCGCCAGAGCCGATAAAAACTGGCGGGTTGATCTTGATCCAGGGTTTGCGCTCCGGGTCGGTGACGGCGTCATGGGTGGGCTGATCGGACATGCTACCTCCTGATTAGAAATAAAAATCGAGCGAGATGTAGAGCGCGTCGAAGTCGCCCTCGCCGACCTGGCCGTCGCGGTCGACAAAGCCGTCCTGGGTCAGGTATTCAATATAGACCCAGCCGGGACCGTAGTCGTAGCGTGCACCGGGGGCGAAGGCGGTGACATCATCGGCGTCGTTGCCCTGAGTGTCGGGCTGGGCCATGGATGCATCCAGGTAGAACGCCCAGTCGCCCCGGTTGTAGCCAATTTCCGCGGCGATGCGGGCGTTTTCAATGTCCGCTGGCAATCCAGCGGTAAGCTGATACGCATCGGGCAGCGAGCGCTGCTGTTGAATATAGGACGCCTTGTAGAACCAGCGTTCGTGCTCGCCCTCCAGGTAAATCACGTAAGCCTGGTGGTCGCCGCTGGTGGGTTTGTCGGGTGTGCCGGTTAAATCCTGCAATTGCCCGCTTTGCGCCGATACGCCAATGCGATTGTTGGAATTGATGCTCCAGGCGAGATTACCCACCAGGGTTTCCACTTTGCGAAAGGTGGTTGAGCTGCCCCAGTGGCCGTTGTCGTCCACCGTATCGGTACTGGTGCCGCCCCAATCGTCGGAGACGTAATAGGCCAGATCGTAGTGCCAGCGGGGTTGTGTGCCGCTGAGTTTGAAGCCCACATCCATTTGATCACCAAAGCCGGCCAACAGGATATCGCCGGGCCAAAAGTTAACGGTCTTCCATCCGAAAGGCACCTGGGATTTACCGACGCGCACAATGTGCTGCTCGTTTAACTGCCAGCCCACCCAGGCTTTATGCAGGGTGAATTGATCGCCGGTGCTGTTGTTGTCGGGATCGGTGAAACTGCCGGGACCGAAGCGCGCCTCAGCGGAATAGAGCCACTTGCCGCCCTCCTCCGCTTTGCCATCGGCGTAAATGATCAGCGCCTCGCCGGTGAATTCGCCGTTGGTGCTGGTATTGGCGTTATCATCCGGTAGGTATTGATACGTGCCCCATACGCCGCCGGAGAAACTGCTTTGCGCGAGCGCGATGTCTGCGCCAGTGATTAAACAGAAAAAAACCAGGCTCGAAAATTGTTTGAAGAATAATGTCATTGTTGCTGTGTTCCTCCTGAACGGTTGCTTCACGACGATCTATTTAACGCGAGACGGAGCCACAACTCCGCAGAGGAATGGGTGCAAACCCAAAGATGCGCCACGGCTTCACCGCACGCTGCAAAACCTGTAGATGATGTTAATTAGTAGTTCAAAATGTGCAGATATGCCAATCGAAACGCCCATCGTGTGACGCGTGCGAGCAGAAAAAAGATTACAGCGAAGACAAAATGCTGAGCAGTTGCGGAAGGTCAACCGGCTTCACCAGGTGAT
>CAMLOU010000125.1 GCA_946481735.1 uncultured Cellvibrio sp. | reverse complement strand
CTGTGTGGAACGCACTGATAACTTGCGTTTATTATTGGAGTTTTTATATATAAAATATTTACTGCTGCTTTCTTGTTTTACGTTACTTGCTTACGGTGGAACTTGCTTATAGTTGCGTGTTTCTGTTTACCTTACTTCAAATCGTAATGTATCAATAATCTTTTAGTACAAATTAAAATTTAACACTAAAAGAAAGCCCCGTGACACATCGCGAAAAAATTTTCTCTGTTCCGTTTATTATTGATGGTGTATCTGTTGTTGACGGTGTATTTCTTGTTAATGATAGATATTACTTCAGCTTGGCCATTAATTTCGGTATTGAGTTCCGCTTTACATTATTTTATGTGCCAATGTTTATTTCGTGTGAAAAATATCACAATAAACACATTCGCACCATCACCCTTTGCAGAAAAATTTTCCCGGCACGCCAGGGTATGGCGAAGTTATAACAGAAACTGGAGATAAGCAGCACTTCTCATTCCGGTCGACGATAGCCGCCGGGAATGCCTCGTTTGCTGAGCACCCACTGCCACAATTGAATATTGCGCGCACGAAATGCACCGGCACACGACAACAAATAGTAGCGCCACATGCGTAAAAAGCGTTCGCCGAGTTGAGCTGAAAATTGTGGCCAGGCATTTATCACGTTGTTGTGCCATGCCATCAGCGTCTTGTCATAATCCGCACCAAAATTATGAAGGTCTTCCACAATAAAATAATCTTCCAGCGCTTCGTCAATCTGGCTGATTGCCGGCAGTTCGCTGTTCGGAAATATATAACGATCCAGCCAGGGGTCTGGCGTGGTGCGGCGGCGATTCTTGCCGATGGTGTGCAATAAAAATAAGCCGTCATCCGCTAAACAGCGATGCGCGACTTTCATATAGGTGCGATAGTTTTTGTGGCCCACATGTTCAAACATGCCAATGCTGACAATGCGGTCAAACTTTTCATTAACTTCGCGGTAATCCTGCAAACGAAATTCCAGCGGTAATCCGCTGTAGCGCGTTTGCGCCAGTTTGGCCTGTTCTTTGGAAATCGTAACCCCCACACACTCCACTTGATAATGTTCAGCAGCGTAGCCCATAAAACTGCCCCAGCCACACCCGATATCCAATACCCGCATACCCGGTTGCAACTGCAATTTACGGCAAATAAGATCCAGCTTGGCTTCCTGGGCCTGGGCAAGATTATCGGCATCTTTCCAATACCCACAGGTATAGGTCATACGCGGATCGAGCATCGCTGCGTAAAAATCATTGCCCAAATCATAATGTACTTCACCCACCTGCCAGGCGCGTTTGGCGTTTTGTCGATTGAGCAGGCGTGAACGCAACGCGTGGAAAATTAATTTGTGCGGCTTGACGTGCTGTGCAACCCGCCCGCGCAACAAACGACAAAAAAATTCATCCAGCTGTTGAACCTCCCAATCGCCATCCATGTAGGCCTCGCCTAAACCAAGATTTCCTTGGGAAAAGGCGCGCTCAAGAACGCCGGGCGCCAGTAATTGGATATCCCAGGGACGAGAGCCATTGATCTTGATATCAGCCTGTTCCAGAAGTTCGGAGATCAGTTGATGCAGGCTGGATTGTTCGGGAGAGAAATACGTATTTTGAAAGGTAGACAGGTCATGGGGCATAACAAACTCCTCTCAGTCATCAATAGTAATGCGAGGCGAATGAGGTTACCGAAATGCTGCTGTGCCAATTTAACCGATCTTATGTAAGGACAAAAGCTTTTTTATGTCACCTGGAGTTGCCTTGAGAATTAGGATTATCGTTAAGAGGAGGTTTTGCTGTGGCGCATAAATCTTCTTGTGAGGCACTTATAAAAATAGCAATTCCGTAGACGCGTTCCGATAAAACCACAACGCCCCTTCGTTTTTAAAAATGCCACTCAGCTGCCAGACGCCATGTTCGAGGTTCGAATACATGGTAATGGTGATCACCTACCGGGCTGTTTTCACCCGGCAATTGTGAAGCATAAAAATATTCGATGTCGTGGTCGTTGGAATCGAACAGGTTGAGGATATCCAGTGTCAACTTTAACTGATCCGTTACCTGATAGCCTGTACGCCAATTTACGAGAGTACTGGCATCAGCAGTGGCGCCGTTGTCGAGTGGGTACTCGGCAATATGGCGCAAACGCAGGTGGGCAAAGAGACGGTCACTGAATTGCCAGTTAATCCCGGTCGTTAACACATGCTCCAGCGCACCTGGAATATGGGTGAAGCCATCCAATGCTTCATCAAATTGTGCGTCACTGTAGGAATATTCCACATCGAACATCCAGTGGTGGTTGATGCGGTAATAGGCCGTCAGCTCCAGGCCGCTACGGGTGCTGCTGACACCGGTATCTTCTGTAATGCCTTCGTCACCAACGAATAATAATTCGGAGTCGATCTCCAACTGCCACAATGCAATGGATGCGTTGAACTTTTCAAAATTACCTCGCCATCCGATTTCATAGCCGAGCGTATCTGCTAACGGATCTGCCGGGTCAAGCGGGTCGGCAGTAACGGGATCAACACGCAAGGTTACACCACGGGCATCGTTGCTGTGAAAACCTTGCCCCATACTGGAGTAGATTTCCTGCTGATCATCGAGCGCATAAATCAATGAGAGCGAACGGGTGATAATGTCATCGGTTTTTTCTCCACCGTTGAGGATCAACGTATCGGGATTTGCCGCAGATAAGGGAGTAACCTCGAAGGTAAAATAATCGTAACGCAGGCCCAGCATGCTACGCAGTGACGATGTGATATCCCATTTGTGTTGCCAGTAAAGACTGTGGCTGCTTTCCTCTACAGCATCGGTGCGGATGGTGCTGATGAATTGCCGCTCCCGGGTGCGATTCAGGCCGACTTCGTCAATGTCATCTGTCCGGCTTTGCAATCCAAAGGTGTGCTGGGCGGTTTTACCCAGGAGGTCGCGGCTGAATGTCCAGGCAAGATCACCGCCATAAATTTTCCGGTTATCAATCTGTTGAAACTGATCGCCATCCGGGTCGGTAAAATAACTGAAGTTGGACCATAGCGTCATAGCGTAGTCAATGACGTACAGGTGCGCCTGTAACGCACTCTCATCGGTAGATTGATGGCGGAACGTACCCGATAAACTGTAGCGGCTGGATTCGCCGCCGACACTGGTGTCAATTGAACCGAGGTCGCTGATTAACCCTTGTTGCACGGCGCGTTGGGGTATCTGGTCCGCAGAATTCCATTGGTTATCGTAGGCCATGGCGAGCAAATGAAATGAAGAATTTCCCTGCGTCCATTGCTGCTTCAACCAGACATTGGTCTTGCCCACGTCTTCGTTGATATCGTCCCACGGGCCCTGGTAGGTTTGATATTCAATACCATAAAGTAATTTACCTGCGGCGGCGTCAGCTTCACCCATGAACAGGGCACGGTAAAAATCGTGTTCACCTACTCCAATCAAAAAGCGATCTTCGGTGGTGTGGGCAGTGAGAATTTCGGCAGAACCTGCGCCAGAAAAATCACCGACGTCAGCGTAATAAGGGCCTTTTTTGTAATGAATACCACCGACCAATTCCGGGATAATAAAGTTGATATCGGTGTAGCCTTGACCGTGACCATGAGTACGCATATTGACGGGCATACCATCAACACTGGTTGCGAAATCCGTCCCGTGATCAAGATTGAAACCACGCAGAAAATACTGGTTAGCTTTACCGCTGCCACTGTGTTGTGTGGCCACCAGGCCAGGTACAGCTTCCAGTATTTCGCCAACTCTGAGCAATGGCCGTATCACAAGATCCTCCTGTGAAATGCTGCCCTCGGAAGCGGATATTCGCTGACCGATCACGTGTGCGTTACGCCCCAGGACGCTGATTTCTTCAATACCGATTTTATCGGCAGTCGTGTAAGCCGACAGTGCACATAGCATCGTTGTTCCGACCAGCCTGGCAATCCTGTTTGTACGCTTATTCATGTGGCTTCCTTTAAAATTTCAAAAACGCTCGAATACCCACTGCAGTGCAATCAGTGCGATCACAACCGACACTGCAGCCAGGCTGTAGCGCGAATACCAGATGCTGTTGCGCACCAGGATAAGCAAGGGTAAAACGGCTACTACAATTACCATTTGTCCTATCTCTACACCGATATTGAAAGCCAATACGGTTAGTACTTTTTGATCTGCAGGCAGGCCGAGTTCACCAAGCACTCCGGCAAAGCCCATCCCATGTAGTAATCCAAACGCGAAGGTCAGCCAGCCGAGGCGAGTGACGAGCGGAAAAATATTATTCAGCGCGGCAACGGCGACCGATGCTGCGATTCCCACTTCCACCCAGCGACTGGGAAAGTTGATCCAGCCCAGGGCCGTAGCGGTGAGTGTGATGGAATGGGCGAGGGTAAAGGCAGTGACGATCCAGGTGGTATCAATCACGATATCGCGCACGCTGTTCTTGCCAACCCAGTGATGCTGTTTACGGGTCAATACGCAGGTCAATAGCAAGGATAGTAAAAATAAAATATGGTCCAGTCCTTTCCAGATATGGATGACACCCTGAACGACGAACTCCTGAAAAGTAAGCCAGGTGTTGCCATTGCCGTAACTGAGCGTGACGTTGCGCTGTGTGTTGGATATCACGCGGCTGCTGATGTGGTTGTCAGTTCCTGTTGTCGGTTCCGTCGCAACAGAAACCAATAATTTGTGCTCACTGTCTTCCTTGAAAAACGCGCTGTAGTGAATGTGCAAATCGCCGGTTATTGGACATTGCGCACGAACCGGTAATACGAGATAGCCCTCGTTGAAATGCTCAGTGACTTGCCATGCTGAGTCAATTAACAGGGAGCAGGGCAGTTCGCCACGCTCAAACCCTAGATGATTGGACAGGTACTTGTCAGCCTCTTGCGCACGCGTCAGCAATTCACCCCACAACAATGTGCCATCCTGATTGCTGTCAACACCAATGGCCTGCTCAAGATCGTAGAGGCGAATTTGCCATTCACCTTCAAATATTCCAGTCTCGCCAAGCGTCCCGTTGAGATAGGCCGTACTCAACTGATGCGCGAAGGTTGCATTGCTCAACAACCATAGAGATGCAATGAGATAAATAAGCCGTGATTGCATTAGTCATTATCCTTGTGTTGTTGTGCTGCACTTGCTGCCGCGCGTTCGAGCAATTCACGGTCGCCGTATTCGCGCGCGTTTTGCCAGTTTATTTGGGCCCAATAGAGCGCTTGCTGCGGTTGAGGGTCGATATCCAGGTAATAACGTGCAATCTCGTTTGCGTGCTGGTTGTCCATGCGCTGTTCGCGCAGCGTGATGCGTTCGCGCAATTTTCCTCGCCATTGCTCACCGCCGATTTTTTTCTCCGCCAGGGCCAAACGTAACAACAGTGCATCGTCAACATCGGCAGCGTTCTGGACTATCGGTTCTAGTGTTTGCAGTACTTTTTCTGGTTGGCCGAGAGCAAGTTGAACGTCTCCCCATTGGCTTAAAAAATTTACACTGGCGTTATCCTTGGGTTGTGTGTTGAGCCAGCGCTCGGCCGCAAGCGGATCTTTCAGGCGTAGCGCCATATCTGCCAGTATCTGCGCCAGCCAGGGGCCACGTTCATCTTGTGGCAGTTGTTCGCGTTCAACCAGTGACGCCAATTGTTGATAACTTTGTGCGAGATCCCCCTGAAAACTGGTTACTTCCAGCGCACAGCCACTGGCGGTAAGGAGGTCGGCGTTACCAAGCAATTTCAGACAGGCCTGGCGTGCAGCATCGGCGTTGTCCTGAATTAAAAAAATACGCGCCGCCAACAAATGCGCATTGATGTTGTCCGGTTGCTGCTGCGTGACTTTTTCCAGTGCGGCGAGTGCATCCGTGAATGCGTGTTGGTGCTGTTGTACCTGGGCCCAGGCGAGCCAGATGTCTGCGTTGCTATCAGCGTGATCGATCAACGGTTGAAGCGCGGCCTGGGCCAGGCCGTAGAAACGCGATTGGCCGGGCAGGGCAGCATCACGCAAATAGGCGTTGGCGAGTTGTGCTACGGCATGGGGATCAGCAGGACGCATACGTGTCGCTAACTGTGCCTCCTGTACCGGCATCGAACGTGATGCCGGCCAGGCAGCAATCACTGTGTCCGCCGATGAGGGAATTTTTTTCGCCGCAAAGGCTGTGTGTGTTGCGATGGTCAAGACGATAAAAACAAGCCATGTTTTCATAAGCAAATTCCTGGTGAATACACATCGAATCGGTAAGGCGCCGTCCGTGGCGATGTGTGTTTTTATGTTCAGCCCTGATTTATTCCAGCAGGTCGTCGTAAGCCGTCGGCTCGGTCACATCCTGTTCAAACTCGCGACCATTAACCGGCAAAGGTTCATCGGTGGCTGATTGTTCAAAGGCTGCACGACTGTAATCATTGAATGACACTTGCAATGCATCGATAGTGATATTCACCGTGGCAGTCATGGACGTTGCCTTGCCATCCGAAACCGTAAAGGTAAATTGATCCATACCTGTCACAGTCGCGTTCGGCAAATAGGTAAAGCCACCATTGGCAGTAAGCGTTAATGTGCCCAGAGAGGGTTGCTCCGCAGCGGCAAAGGTCAGGGAGTCCCGATCAGCATCCATCCCTTCAAGCATGCCGCTGAGTTCGGTATCCGCCTGGGTAGTAAAACTGGCCGCGGTTGCAACCGGGGCGGTGTTTATCTTCGGCGGTTTTGGTTTGCCATCGCTTCCACCGCACCCGATCAACGCAGTGGCGAACAGCAGCGGCAATAACACATGATGATTGTTCATGACGTGCTCCTTATTGTGAGCCTGGCAGTGGATCAGCCAGATAGGGAAAGGTCGCCTTCATCATCGATGCATCAAGCGGCGCGCCGTCGGTAAAAGCCACGTTACCGACATTGGCATCAGCCGGTTCACACAAACCGAGATCGGTATCAACGCCATTAACCGGTATTGGGTAACACAGACGTCCCATCACCACGCGCAACGCAATATCCACCACATCATCACCGGGACGACGGCCATTAGGGAAACCCGCCAGATCATCGCCGGCTACGCCGAATGGTGATTGCTCAGCGACCGGAGTAGCGCCGATGCCGGTATTCAGACGCAGCATTTCCGAGGGCGTGACTGTGGCGAGCTGGTTAACGCCGGGGAAGCCGGTGAGGAATGCTGTTACCAGATCTGTGCGTGGAAAGTTGGTGGGCGCCAAAGTCGGCAGGCTGGCACCGAGCGTGGTGTTGACGGCGTCCTTGAAGAGAATATTCAACAATTCCGGCAAGGATGGATGGGTAACGTAATCGGCAAACTGACCGTCATCTTTGGGTTCTGCGCTGGAAAAGCGGTCTTTATCTTTCAGGCCGATAACCAACTCATTTACCAATGGATTGCCCAAACGCGATACCTGGGTTAATGCTCCGCCATTCACTTCGGTGTTATTGAATGAGGCGTGTGGGTTGAGGATTCGCGCCTGGGGCAGGCTCGCGGTGGTCCAGGTACCGATACTCCCATTACCGCTGCCGGTCAGGCACGCTTTGGGAATTTCAAGCGCAATCGCCGTGACATTCTTGAATTGCAGATCATCATTGCTGGCGGCTTGTGTAATCCCGCCCGGGAAACCCTCACCGTCGCCAGCACCCGGTGCACTGTCACCTTCGACCGGAACGTAATTCACCAAATCAAAGGTTTTACCCAGATTTACCACGAAGGGATCTTTGCGTTGGCCGACGAATACACGACCAGCCGTGCTGCAATTGGGGATGGTAATGTCGTAGATAAAACTGTCTGCATAGGTGGCGTAGGCTTCGATCGAACTGAAGCTCTTGGTGCCGATAAAATCCAAGGGTTTATTAAAGCTGGTGCCGGGCGTGGTCGCATTCATCACCTCGGCGGAGGTGCCGGTGCGGCGATTGCCCGTCACTAATTTGATACTGTAGCTCTCGCTAAAATTTACCGCCGACATATCCCCAGCCGATACGCCACCGACATTTTTTAACGGCACAGCGACGGATCGCGTATTGCCCTCGGGGCCTACCGTCAGCTTCACACCTTCACCACCTGCCAGTGCCTGGGTGAAACGAAACTCATACGTCAGGTCTTCAACGGCATCGCCGTTATTGTCAATGTGAATGCTATAAACACCCGCCGGGTCCATCGCAAAATAATTCGGGCCGCCGTAGGCATCTTGCAACGGAATGTAGTTGGCAATCAGGGTGACATAGTCACCGCGCCCACTTTCATAGCTGTTAAACGCATAAAAGTCAGTCGAGTCGAGTGTTGGTATACGGGTGACATTAGGTGCTTCGCGGTGGCTGGACGCCAGGCTGTTGACAGAAATGAGACCGGCACACAGGGCGCCGATAACTGCCGATAGATAAGTAGTCTTCATGATATTTCCTTCTCGTAGATGTGGATTGCATATCCATAACGGTTCAACTCAGGAATCGGATGCAGTATTTCGTAAAATAAAATGTATACATTCGCCGAACGCCAGACGAACACGTGATGATGGTCTCGGGGCGGCTGTTGCCGAGTGGGATTGAACAGGAAGTCACTGATGAGGAAGATGTCGAAGACCAAAAACTAAAGAGGGAAGACCGCATAAACAAAAGGCCCTGTTAAGGGCCTTTTGTCTGTTGCTTCTTGATTCTATCTTGTGCGTGATTGCTACAGCGTGACCAGTTCAGCGGTATACAGCACCGTGGTGGGCTGGCCTGTCGGTGAACCGCCTAACGGTTCAAGACTGACCGCCAGTACTGCGATCTCCACCTGATCCACCAGGTCTATGCGGGGCAGAACCAGCTTGCCCTGTTTGGGCAAGATACCGAGAGAGACTGGCGCGCGACCATCAGCTGCCACTAGCCACAACTCATAATCCTTATCTGTTTGGGCTTGCAGTTTGTCCGTTGCCTGAACTTCAAGAGTATCGGTCCCCAGCTCAATCAGCCAGAGGGCTTGCGCTTTATCACCTTGCACAATGGCCACCTGCGGCGGTGTCGTTATTGAGACAGGCTGTGGCCACATCAACAGCACAGCGAACAAGACCGCCGCCGCTGTTGATAGGCCTGCGAGCCATTGCCAACGTCGCGGAGTGCGTCGGATCGGTAGCTCAACAACGTTATCGTTTGGTACACGGGGCGTCTCATCAAACCCGAGCCGGGCTTGAATGTTTTCCCACACCCGTGGGCGCGGTGTCACAGAGGGCAGGGCTCCGCCCAGGGCGTTAAGGTATCTTTCCCAGTACCAGAGGCTATGGCGCATGGAAGGGTGTTGCATTAACAGGCGTTGATAGCGTACACGGGCAGCTCCGTGAAGTGTGCCGAGCACATACTCTGACGCTAAGGCGTTCTGGCGTTCTTCGGTAAGATAATTCATGATTCAAGACACCTTTTTAAGCGTTCCAGTCCGCGACGAATCCAGCTTTTGACTGAACCAAGCGGCGACTCCAGATGATCACACACCTCAATGTGTGTCAGCCCTTTGAAGTACGCCAGATGAATAGCCTGGCGCTGCGGCCCCTCAAGGTGATCCATGCATTTATCAATGCGTACACGTTCACGCTTTTCATACAGTTCCAGTTCTGGCGACTGATGATCTTCCGCCTCAGCTGGATAATCATCAGTATCGACCTCGCGCCGGCTTTTGGTTGCGCGCAGCATGTCCAGGGCGCGATAACGCACGATACTGATCATCCATGTCAGCACGGTCCCTTTTTCCTGCTGATATTCACCCGCGTTGTGCCAGATACGCACATAGGCTTCCTGTACTGCATCCTCAGCCCAATCGCGTCGGCGCAGCATCTGCAAACTGATGGCGTAGAGTTTTCCCGCCGTGTCATGGTAAAGCTCGGAAAATGCCTGTCGGTCACCTTGCGCGGTGGCGCTCAGCAGGCGCAGGTAATGCTGGTGTGAGTCATCCATAAGGTAGTGTCTCTATTATTGTGTCGAGGATAAAAATAGGGGTTAGCGGAGGTAATACGTGCAGGGCGCAAATTTGGATGCAAAAAAACAGGCGCCGTTCTATATCCTGTCAAAATTTCTCCTGCAGTCAAAGCGAATCGCTCCTCGTTGATTGCTTTCGCAATTCTAAAAATTCCTGATGTGGGTAATCTTTCACCCGCATGGGTGAAACCAAACCATCGATGGATATGCGAGCACATACAGCAATGCAGCGGTTCGTGGTGATTTATCTGGCATAAAGTCAGTGCGTATTTTTTTACCCGGGTCGCTTTTTAAAAAAATAAAAATTAGGTGGTTTTTCAATACGTTAGATACCACGTTTTCGAATGGCATAGAGCTTGCTCTCCATACCTGAAAGTTAAAACGGAAATGGAGGTGTAGCTGAGTGGCATCGTTCAGGGCGGTTCCAGCAATATTGGAAGCATTAAGGAATTTTCTGGAGCTGCGTGCCGACGCAGATCTCGCCAGTTTTATTACCTCGCCCGGCGTTCTGATTCTGGGTACCAAAGAGTTGGACGCGGAGCCGACAGGCAATCACCTTGGCATTTATCTACACCGTGTGTCGGTAGATCCGTTCGGCAGGAACCGGTACCTGAATCCTACTAACACCACCAAGCCTATGCAGCCGGAGCTGCCGATCAATTTGCATTTTCTGCTGGTTGCCTGGACCGACACCGGTGAAAACGAAAGTGCGTTGATCAGTTGGGGATTGCAACACATAGGGGCCTCACTGGAGCTGGATATCTCCCATATCGGTGGTGCGGATGAATTCTGGCAGGACCATGAAAGTGTGCAGATTATTCCGGAAGAAATGAGCACCGAAGATTTGCTGCGCATATGGGATGGCTTGCCAAGAAGCTACAAATTATCAGTGCCTTTTCTGGTGAAGACGGTGCGCTTGTTGCCGGTGCCGGAACGAGTCAACGGACCACGGGTACAAACCCTTGTAACACCAATGCACGTGATAAAAGGCAACTGATTAGAGAAGGTTGGCGAGCCTGAAGACTAAAGTAGAATCCTGTTCAAGGAATTTTTATGTTGATGTCGCAATTGCTTGAAATTCCCCTGCGCCATGGCAGTGATTACATTCACTGCTACGACGCCACCGGTTATTCAGCACCGGATCATCGCCCCACGGTGCGCGACAACTGGAAAATCACCGTGCATCAGGCACCACGCGATTTGCGCGTGCTTCACAAAGCGCATCAAGCTACGTTGTTTCGCCGGGAACCGGAAACGCTGCAACGCATTGCAAAAAAGGATGAAACCGATTTTACCCGGCCCGCTACCGACACTTATTTATTGCGGGGAATTATCTCGCCGGTCCGCCGTTATTTTAATCCGCGACGCTTTACGATTAATGCAGGGCAGGGCGCAGGGCATTGGCTAGCGCTTTATCGCTCACCCTCGTGTACCGCCATTCCGTCCGCCGGCGCGTTGACCGGGACACTGATGTTTGATGCAGAGGATGATCAACCTGTTACGCCCGCCGCCTGGGCTTTGGTCACGGCAGTGGTCACACCGACTGTCGGTAACCCTTTGCAATTCATCGCACAGGCGGATGCGCACGGCGATTTTATCTTGCCATTAAATCGTATGCCGGCCCTGGCGAAGGACGCACCTGCATCAACCTATGCCGCCGTGTTGACCGTTCAGATACCGGCACAGGGTGAAGAAGAAATCGAAAATACCGGCGAAATAACAGCGATAGACCCGGATCAAGTTATTGATGCAGACATTGAAAGCTTTACTGAAGCCGGGAATTTTTTACCGTCCATCGAGTTCGCCGTAACACCGGGTAACACGATGCGAATTGTCAGTCGGGATCAACCCTTTGTTGTGCTCAGACAAGGTTAGACATTTTTACCTGAACATGCCGTTAAGGCCCCATTAACCTACGCAAAAGGAATCTGGTCATGCCGGAATATCTTGCTCCTGGAGTGTTTGTCGAAGAAGTCAGTTTCCGTTCAAAATCTATCGAAGGTGTAGGCACCAGTGTGGCCGGCATCGCGGGGCCGACCCGTTATGGTCCTGTGCGTGGTACGCCGGAAGTTATCACCAGCTACAACGAGTTTGAGCGGATATACGGCGACCCCGGTTCCCTGACCTTTGGTGACGAAACCCATCTGAATTATACGGCCCTGGCCGCACGCGCTTTCTTTGAAAACGGCGGCAAGCAATTGTTTGTTACCCGCGTGGTTAACGGCGGTAACGATACCGACGCTAATGGTTCTGGCAGTTCGGCAGGAACAGCCGGTGCTGCTGCGGACGGCTTGAATATTGAGGCACGCTTTCCCGGTTCAGGCGGCAACTTTGATGTCGAGGTGATTTGGGAAGATGCGCAGAAT
>CAMLOU010000124.1 GCA_946481735.1 uncultured Cellvibrio sp. | reverse complement strand
CAGAAGGTCGGCGATTTTACTTGTCTCGGCGGCCTGAGTCCATGGCCAATTTGGTTGAGACGATATTTTCCGGCGATCCGGCCAGGTCTTGCAGCGTCAGGGTCTGGCTGATGGCGACGGAGCCCAGGCTTTGGCTGATGGTGCCGAACGGGAAGTCGTCGATCATGCGTTCCAGGCGCGGCAGGCAGCGCTTGAGGTTGGTGTAGTGGCGAAAGCGTGAGAACCAGCTGGCGTTGGGGATGCGCGGTTGGTCCGGGTCGATCTCCCAGGGGTGCAGGTAGAAGATTTGCGGTTTGGTCTGGTTGAGGCTGGCGCGGTCGAACAGCCAGCGCGACAGGGCGTAGGGGTATTGGCGGAAGTATCCGCCGCCCGCGGCGGGTATGGCTTGCCCGAGTACCTTGGCGGTAGTGAGCGGGAATTCCGTCAGGCGGGCGCCGCTGCTGGTTACGATGGTGTAGGGGGCTTCCGGGCTGCCGGGGATGCCGTAGTTGTCGTGGCGTGTCGGGAAGATGCTGGAGTCCCAGGTGAAGCCCAGCTCTGCGAGGATATCCAGCGCCCAGAGCGATTTACGAGTGATCGAGTAGCTGGCGGCGCGGTAGCCGGTCACCGGGGTATTGATGATGCCTTCCAGTATCTGCTTCGAGCGCGCGGTTTCGTCGCGGAAGACGGCCGGTGTCTGGGTGTAAATCAGCTGATGGCTGTAGCCGTGGGAAGCAATTTCATGGCCCTGGGCGTGGATGCGTTTAACCAGCTCTGGGTGGCGCTCCGCCACCCAGCCGAGGATAAAGAAGGTGATCTTGATTCCGGCGTCGTCGAACAGTTGCAGCAACTTATCCGTGTTGTCTTCCACCCGTGACGGCCATTGCGACCATTCGTCCGGCTTAACGACCTTGGCGAAGGCGGCGACCTGGTAGTAGTCCTCCACGTCGACGGTCATGGCGTGCGTCACTGCGTGTGTTTTCATAACCTCTGCCTTTATACCTTGTAATAATCGCGATACCACTTCACGAAATTGTCGATGCCGGTTTCCACTGGCGTGGTGGGTTTGTAGTCCACGTCTTCAATCAGCGCGTCGACATCGGCGTAGGTGTCCGGTACATCGCCGGGTTGCAAGGGCAATAAATTCTTGATCGCTTTTTTGCCGAGGCAATCTTCCAGCACCTCAATGTAACGCAACAATTCCACCGGATTATTACTGCCGATGTTGTAGATGCGGTACGGCGCTTTGGAGGTGGCGGGGTCCGGTGTGTCGCCGTTCCATTGCGGGTTGGCCGGTGCGACATGATCAAGTGTGCGGATCACGCCTTCGACGATGTCGTCGATGTAGGTGAAGTCGCGGCGGTGATGGCCGAAGTTGAATACATCAATGGGTTCGCCGGCGAGAATTTTTTTCGTGAAAATAAATAACGCCATATCCGGGCGGCCCCAGGGACCGTACACGGTAAAAAAGCGCAAGCCGGTGGTGGGGATATTGAATAAATGGCTGTAGGTATGTGCCATCAATTCGTTGGCTTTTTTGCTGGTGGCGTACAGGCTGACCGGGTGATCCACGTTGTTGTGCACGGAAAACGGCATAGCGGTGTTGGCGCCGTACACAGAGCTGCTGGACGCATACACCAGGTGTTCGGTACCGATGTGGCGACAAGCTTCGAGGATATTTAAAAAGCCGGTGATATTGGAATCAATGTAGGCGTGCGGGTTGATCAACGAATAACGCACACCCGCCTGGGCCGCCAGGTTCACCACGCGATCCGGTTTGTGTTCCTTAAAAATCTTGTCGATGGCCGCTTTGTCTTCAATGTTGGCGCGCACATCGGTGAAGCCGGATTGCGGCAACAATTGTGCGAGGCGGTCTTTCTTGATTTGCACATCGTAATAATCGTTAAGATTATCGACACCGACCACTTCATCACCGCGCGCCAATAAACGTTTGGCCAGGCTGGAACCGATAAATCCGGCGGTGCCGGTCACTAACACTTTCATGGGAAATCCTTAATTGATTACAAGCGTGCGTCCACTGCCTCTTTAGGCAGGATGTGTTTGACATCGAAGAGCACATGGTTGGGTTTGCCAAAGGCACGAATTGCGTCGGCGCCGAGTTCACGAAATTTTTGATGGCCGACACACAGAATGACCGCATCGTACCCCCCTGACTGGGGCTTATCAATCAGATCCAGGCCATATTCATGTTGGGCCTCGGCTTTATCCGCCCATGGGTCGTACACATGCACATTCGCATTGTATTTTTGCAGTTCGTGGATGATGTCGATGACGCGGGTATTGCGCAAATCCGGGCAGTTTTCCTTGAAGGTCAGGCCCATAATCAGGATGTTGGAATCCACCACGTGGGTCTTGCGCTGGGTCATCAATTTCACCACCGAATCCGCAATAAAGTTGCCCATGCCGTCATTGATGCGCCGGCCGGCCAGAATCACTTCGGGGTTATAACCGACCTGCTGTGCTTTATGGGTGAGGTAATAAGGGTCAACGCTGATGCAATGGCCACCCACCAGGCCGGGACGAAAGGGCAGGAAATTCCATTTGGTTCCGGCCGCTTCAAGCACTTCCAGCGTGTCGATATTCAGGCGTTTGAAGATCAGTGCCAGCTCGTTGATCAGCGCAATGTTGATATCGCGCTGGGTATTTTCGATTACCTTGGCTGCTTCCGCCACCTTGATGCTGCTGGCCTTATGCGTGCCGACCACCACGATTTTGCGGTACAGCTGATCGACATATTCGGCGACCTCCGGGGTAGAACCGGAGGTGATCTTGGTGATGTTGTGTACCCGGTGTTGCTTGTCGCCGGGGTTGATCCGCTCGGGACTGTAGCCGGCAAAAAAGTCGCGGTTAAACACCAGGCCCGACCCGCGCTCGATCAGCGGGACACAGATTTCTTCAGTGCAACCGGGGTATACCGTGGACTCAAACACCACGATGCTGTTCTTGCCGATCACCCGCCCCAGCAGTTGCGAGGCTTTTTCCAGCGGCGTCAGGTCAGGTTGCTTGCTGTCATTGATCGGTGTGGGCACCGTGACGATGTAAACATCACAACCTTTGATGTCGTCTTCGTGCGTTGTGTAACGCAAGGATTTCGCTTCGTTGAGTTCGGCCGCATCCAGCTCTAAGGTATGGTCGACACCGCGCCGCAATTCGTCGATCCGGTGCTGATTGATATCGAATCCGATAGTGGTAATTTTCTTGCCGAATTCGACCGCCAGAGGCAGGCCGACATAGCCGAGACCGATGATGCAAAGGGTGGGGTTGCTGGCAAACATGATGGGTGAATTTCCTTGGGCGTTCAGTTGATCCAGTGGGCGGCTAAGTTACCACATTTGATGGCGTTTTTTGTATGGCACCGTGCGTGAAAATGTAAAGCTGCACAGCGACCTGTAATGAATTCCGACACTCTGTAAATAAGCGTTCCAATCGCAGCCTGAGTAGTCGAGTATTTGTCACAAAACCCGCTATAATGCCGGCTCATTTTGCGTTCAATAACAGCCGCTTAAAAGGATTAAGCTTTGTCGTATATTCGTCTGAGCAAACACTACGTTCATCTGCCTTATCTCTACCTCGGGATTGCCGAGGCATTGTTACTGATGTTGGCCGCGTGGCTGGCACAGCGGGTGGACGCCTATATCACACGCGACCAGGTGGATTCGGAGACGATCGTATTCCAATGGTTTCCTGTCCTGGTTTTCTCGGCGGTCATGAGCTGTTGTACGCTGTCGATGGGTGTCTATTCTGCAATGGTGCGCGAAGGCAATGCGAGCATGATGCTGCGCACCTTGGTCAGTTTCTTTTTGCTCGGCAGTGTCGCCCTGTTTTTATTAAACCTGATGACCCCCGGTGATTTAATCAACCAGAGTTTTATTTTTTGGGGCGTAATCATTGCAACGGTTCTGGTATTTATTACGCGCTGGTTATTTTTGGCTGTCGTCGATACGGCCAAATTGAAACGCCGGGTCATTTTGTACGGTGCCGGCGAACGGGCCAAAACCCTGTTGCAGGATCTTGCGCCGGAAGTTGATGTGTTGGGTGTGCAAATTGCCGGGTGTGTCGCCAATGCGCGCGAGCCGGTGGAGGTTGATCCGAAGCTGTTGATCGACGAACCACAAGACTGGTTAAGTTTCGTTAAACAAAATCAAATTTCTGAAATTGTTGTCTCGCCCAATGAGCGCCGTCGCGGTGAAGGCGGCTCATTTCCACTGAATGAATTTATTGATTGTAAACTGGCGGGTGTGCCGTCGAGCGATGCGCTGAGTTTTTGTGAGCGCGAATTGGGCAAGATCGATATCACCTTACTCAAGCCCAGCTGGATGTTGTTTTCCGACGGTTTCAAATATTCGAAACGGCGTTCTATTGCCAAACGCCTGTTTGACCTGGCCTTGGCCTCGCTGTTTTTTCTGGTGCTCTGGCCGTTTATGTTATTGACCGCTCTGGCGGTAAGGCTCGACAGCCCCGGCCCGATCCTGTATCACCAGCTGCGCGTCGGATTAAACGGCAAAACCTTTCGTATCTATAAGTTTCGCAGCATGCGTCAGGATGCTGAAGCCGGCGGCAAGGCGATCTGGGCACAAAAAAATGATTCCCGCGTGACCCGTGTCGGCGCTTTCATTCGCAATACTCGCCTCGATGAGCTTCCCCAGCTGTACAACGTGCTTACTGGTTCCATGAGCTTTGTGGGCCCGCGCCCGGAGCGCCCGGAATTTGTCAGCGACCTGGGCAAGCAAATACCCTTTTACGACATGCGCCACAAGGTGAAGCCCGGCCTGATGGGCTGGGCGCAACTGAAATATCCCTACGGCGCATCCGTTGAAGATGCCAAGAATAAATTGCAATACGATTTGTACTACACCAAGAACCACAGTTTTCTGATGGACATGTTAATCATGATCCAGACGGTGGAAATTATTCTGTTAGGCAAGGGTGTGCATTAATCTACCTGCTGCCACAAACTCGATGAAGGAGTGAGAGCGTGAAAAAGTTTATCTGGTTGATCAGCGTGATGATGATAGGCGCTTTGATCGGCGCGTGCTCCGGTAATAAAACCGTTGCACCACCGGCGAGCGATGGTGCGGGCGTACTGGAGGAATATCGGATCGGTGTAGGCGATGCGCTGGATATCAACGTGTGGCGCAATCCGGAATTATCGGTATCTGTACCTGTGCGTCCGGATGGAAAAATTTCCATGCCGCTGATTGGCGATATCGCAGCGGCTAACCTGACCACCACGGAGCTATCGGACAACATCGTCAAGGGGCTCACCAATTATGTGCGCAGTCCGCAGGTAACCGTCATTGTCACCAACCCCAGCAGTTCAGATTTCCAGCGTCGCGTGCGCATTACCGGCGCGGTGAACAACCCGCAATCTATTCCCTACCGCGAAGGCATGACGGTATTGGATCTCGTATTACTCGCCGGCGGGACTAACGAATTTGCCTCCGGGAATGGCGCCAAGCTTTACCGCAAAGTGAAAGGTACCGTAAAAGTATACCCGGTACGTTTGAATGATCTGGTCAACAAGGGTGATGTCAGCACCAATTATCCGCTGCAGCCTTCGGATATTGTAACGGTGCCGGAGCGCTCTTTCTGACGGTTGTCGTGACAACCCTACAGCTGGTGAGGATTCATGGATACGGCGTTTATTAAAGATATCTTGCTCGCGTTGAAAGCGGAATTGATCCGCTTTCGCTTTTGGTGCGTGCTCCTGTTTATTCTGGTGAGTGCTCTGGTGTTGCTGGTCGGGGTGATGTGGCCCAAGAATTATGCAACCAGTGCACTGTTATTCGCCGATGAAACCAATATTCTGGAACCTTTGTTGCGCGGTCGTGCGGAAGTGACCTCCATCGACCGTTCGGTGCAAGCACGGGAAATTATCTACACCCGCGGTATTATGGAAACCGTAGCGCGCCAGCGCGGGTTCATCACCAAAGATACACCACCGGAGCAACAGGATCGCATCATTCGCGCAATCCGTGGTGGCCTTGATGTGCGTTCGGAACAAAATAATTATTTTCGCATTTCGTTTGTATCCAATGATCCGGATAACTCGTTTGAAACCCTCAATACCATTATCAACGTCTTTATCGAAAACAGTGCCAGCAAAAAACGCCAGGAAAGCCTGAACGCATTTAATTTTATTGACGCCCAGGTGCAAACCTATAAGCGCCAGCTGGAACTGGCAGAAGAAAAGCTCAAGGAATTTAATGCACAAAATGTGGATGGCACCGAGGCGAGTGTGGCCACCCGTATTGCCGAGCTGCGCGGTGAGATAGAAGCGCTCAAGATCACCATTGAAGAAACGGAAGCACGGATCAATACCATCACCACCCAGCTGGGTAACGAAAGCCAATACCAACAGACCAAAGGCGAGATAGATGAATTGCGCCAGCGTCGGCAAGGTCTGGTGAGTCAATTGGAACAACTGTTGCTGGTTTATCAGGAAGGCTACCCGGACGTTATTTCACTGCGCGCGCAGATTGCTGAGTTGGATGCGGCGATTCATGCCGCCCAGGAATCCGGGGGGGATATCTATACCGGGCGCGGCGAAGCGGTGGAAAACCCGCTGTACGAAGAGCTGCGGCGCCAGCTATCGGTAGCCAAGGTTGACCTGCGCGGGCAAAAACGACGGATGGAATCCCTGGTGCACTTGTCAGAACAGGAATACGAGCGGGCGCAACGGGTGGCGGCTAACCAGGCGCAATTATCGGAATTGACGCGCGACTACAATGTCACGCGCGATGTGTATGAAGAAATGTTGCAGCGGAAGGAGTCGGCGCGCTTGTCCATGACACTGGATATTGAAGGGCAGGGGATCAGTTATCGCATTCAGGAACCGGCGACATTCCCCTTAAAGCCGTCCGGTTTACGTTTTATTCATTTCGCGATCATCGGGCCGATTGTCGGGTTGCTGGTGCCGATTGGGTTGTTGATCATGTACGTCATGGTCGATCCTCACTTCCGGTCGGCGCGTGCGTTGCAACAACAGTTGCCGCCGGGCATCGAATTGATCGGTATTATTCCGCATTACCACACGCCGCTTAATGAGCGTCTGTTAAGAAAGGATGTGCTGATATTGTTCATTCTGTGTTTGTTGGCGATGGCGGCTTACGCCAGTTTTGCCAGCTATTGGCATGTCACTACCAGCTAAGGGGCAGAAGATGGACAAGAACAAAGAACGCAATATTGAGCAGCTGATTGAAGGCGTAGATGCCATGGTCGAGAGCCGCGACCAACTGGTTAAGACGGCGGTCCTTGAACATCGCAAGCGGGAGCAGATCAAAAATATGTCGCTGCCCGTCCTGTGGACGCAGGATGAACTCTACGAAAAGAAAGTCGTGTTTATCGGTATGCGTCAACGGGAGTTGTTGAACGCTTTTCGTGAAATCAGGATTCGCCTGTTACAAAAAAGTAAAAGCGATAATATCGTGGTGTTGGTGTCTTCGGTCAGTGCCGAAGCGGATTCCAGTTTCTTCGGTTTTAACCTGGCCGCAACCTTCGCGCTGGATCCACACAAAACAGCGCTTTATGTGGATTGTAATCCCCACAGCAGATCCGCCGAGCGTTACACCGGGACTGAAGTGGATAACGGCCTGGTGCAATATCTTTTTGATAACACCATCCCTCTGAAACACATTATTTATCCCAGCGGTGTTGAGCGTTTGCGGGTGATACCTTCCGGCGGCCTGAGTGAGTCGGCAGCAGAAATGTTCAGTTCCAAGCGCATGGAAGTCTTTATTGCCGAAATTAAAAATCGTTATCCGGATCGTTTTATCGTGCTCGATGCACCACCGGTACAGCAATCCACCGAGGCGCGCATACTCGCCCAATATTGCGACCATGCACTCCTGGTGGTGCCGTTTGGCAAAGCGGTGACCAATGAAGTGTTGTCGGCGGTCGAGGCGGTAGGCAAGGAAAAATTTGCGGGGCTGGTTTTCAATAACTGATTGTCATTGGGAGGCATCGATGATGAAACGAACATTATTTTTCAGATGTTTTACGTCTTTGTGCATTCCCGCGCTGGCGCTGCCGGCGATGGCGGCGGTGGAAATTGATCTGGGCGTCACGAGTCGCTACTCGGACAACGCACGGCGGACCTACAGCGACAAAATTGCCGAACGTCAGGATGAATACAGTGCAAGTATCCTGGCCGATTATGAAAACACCTTGCTGGATTTTGAAACCGATTATCGCGCGACTGAAAACCGTTTTGATAAAGACACACAACCGGATCGCAGTTTACTGGAAGGCAACGCCGAACTGCTGATCGGTAAAAGTTATCATCCGGTAGACTTGCTCCTCGTACATTCGCGCCGCTCGGTGTTGGGCGCACCGGATCAGGTTGACCTATTGCAAAATGAAGACGAGCGCCAAATTTTTTCGGCCATTCCCACCGCGCGCTTGCGTCTTTCATCGGTAGATAATGTGTTGTTGCGTGGTGACTACACGCAGGTGGATTTTCGTTACGCCGATGCATTTAACTCCGAACGCGCCGGCGGCTCATTAATCTGGCAGCACCGCTTTTCGTCAGTGAGTAACATGGAAATTGCGGCCCAGCATACGGAGATCAGTTACGACGCGCTGCCCGATAACGACTATGAATATCAAAACGCATCGGTGACCTATGCCACCGAGTTGCGCTATCTGTCCTATCGCGTGAGCCTGGGCTACAACCGCAGTACGCCGGAGGTGGGTGATGATTTTTCTGCGCCCAGTTACCGGGTCGAGATAGATTACCGGACCGGCTTCAATACCCTGAGCCTGTTGGCCAGCCAGCAGATTACCGATACCTCCTTGGGGAATGGTAATAGCGGCGTGCTGGATAATGTGAACCTGGACGATGCGACGGGTGTGGGCCTGGATCAATTTGAAAGCCGGGTGGTTGAGCTGCGCTGGCAAAACCAATCACTTTGCGAGCGTTGCAGCGCCTACGCAAGCCTGCTGTATGAGCAAGAGCAGTATCAAACGCTGATAGAGGATAACGATCAGCAGGTCGCCAGTATCGGTCTTGATTACCAGTTATCCCGCGCGTCATCCGTGGGGTTTCAGGCAAGCTGGCGTGAGCGTCGCTTTGACAGCGATGTTGATCGAGAGGATTTTGCCGTCACCTCGGTGGGTATCAACTACCGTTACACCTTCGCTAACGACCTGGATGTGCAGCTTTTCTTTGTCGCTGACGAGAGTGAATCGGATTCACAAACCCTTACCTACGATGAACGCATCTCCGGTATTTCCCTGGGCTACACGTTTTAATCTCTTCTGCTCTGTTTGGCACCAAACTAAACGTCTTGGCAGGCGCGGTGCCAGTTTGCCCGGGTTGGGTATACGAAATTTTCTCAAGATGTAGCCCGCTTCTCATATTTCCCGCCTTTATCCCGCTATGATCTCGCCGCCTCGGTAAATTTGTCGATTTTTTTAACACTATTGTGACAGTCGCCGGGGGCATCAGGGGCAAAGAGTTCACGTGTGGCGCCGAGATCCTTATATAACCAAAGCTCATATAAAGATTTAACCGTCAGTGAACCAGGTGGCACAGAAAGCGTGGCGCCATTCTACAAACTGCAAAATACCGCGCCCGACGCATGAATTTGCCGAACCCTGATCAATACTCTCTTCAGGAATCCATCGAAGGAATGACGAAAATCAACAGTTTTGCTTGGCTCCGGCCAAAGATTTTCAGGATGTACCCGGCATGAATATTTTCCGCATATCACATCGCATACCCGGCCTGTTGGCAGTTGCCAGCACAGTGTTGTTGCTTTCCGCTTGCGGCGGCAGCGACGAAGAGTCCCGTCTCGGCCAGATTAATGATTCATCGAGCCAGGCCTCCGTCGGGGCATCGGTTCCGTCCAACAGTTCAAGCGCGCTGTCTTCCAGCACATCATCACAGCGATCATCGAGTAGCGCCGCGCCTGGCGGTGTCGGTGCCTCGAGCAGTCTGGCCAGCTCCAGAAGCTCAACCAGTTCCGCGAGATCCAGCAGCTCCTCCTCGGCAGCGCCGGTTTCGAATGATGTGGTGATTGAATGGTACATTCCCACAGAACGTGAGAACGGTGATTACCTTGAGTTGTATGAAATCGGCGGCTATGAAATCCGCTATAAGCTGACATCTACCGAAGACTACCAATCTGTCGTTATTGACGATGGTACGGTTGATCATTACGACCTGGGTGAACTCAGCGGCACCTACGAATTTCAAATCGCGACCTTTGATGTTAATGGTCTTTACAGCGAATTTGTTTCTATCAGCCCCAACTAATCCGGGGTAGTGGTTCAGGGATGAACCTGTAACACTTTCTGCATCTTCAACCCACCTTTTATTCTCCCCTATCCAAGGATGGGGTGGTGAGGTAGTATCCCCGGAATTCCGTCTTCCTTACAATCTGCCCACTATTTTTCAGAGGTTCCCGGACGAGCAGATGAAAAATCTATCCGCCTTTCTGGCGAACGAACAGCAAAAATATTTTGTGCAGTTTTGCCTGTTCTTTCTGCTCATCATTGTTTTTTATTTCCCGTCCGTCAGCCAGCTGTATTTGCGCTGGATTCAATGGGATCAGGATTTGTCCCACGGTTTACCGACCATCGCGATTTTCATATTCCTGATGTGGCGCGCATTGCCCTGGCCATACCGACGCGATACAAAAATGTTGCGCGTCGGCTTGCATATCTTATTGGGGCTAGCATCCCTGGCCTGGTTTCTGTTTTATAAAATTCACATCGGTATCCTTGCTCACATTACCCTTCTGTTAATCATCCTGTTATTTATTGCCTGCTGTTATTCACTGAGAACGCTCCGGCATGTGGCTGTGCCCTGTGGGCTACTCATCTTTGCCTTGCCCTTATGGGGCATTCTCAATGGTCCCCTGGTGGACATCAGTGCAGCCGTGGTCGGCAGTATGGCGCGCCTGAGCGGCATGACGTTATTGATGGATGGAAGCAATATCTTTATTCCGTATGGGCGGCTTTATATCGATGATGGCTGTTCCGGGTTGCGCTATTTCATCATCGGATTGTTGATGGCGTATTTGATCAGTTACCTCAATCACTACCGCGCCAGGCAGGTACTGGCGGCCTTTGTTGTGGCGATTGTGTTGTCGTTATTGACTAACTGGGTGCGCATTTTTGTGTTGGTGGTTATCGGTTATCAGACTGAGATGAAAAGCAGCCTGATGGAGGATCACGAACTGTTCGGGTGGGTGTTGTTTGCGCTGGTGATGTTGCCGGCGATTTACTATGCGCCGGCTTATAAGTCCCACGCGCAAACTACCGGTGAATCCGCGCCCCTTGCGCAACCGATCCTGCCCTTGGCGCTGCTCATTATCGGCCCGGCGCTGGCTTTCTTGACGCCCGCTAACCTGAATGCCGCACCGGTTTTTAGCCTGAATGCCCTGGATCATTATCCTGCCGCTAGCGCATCGGATAATGAGGTCGAATTAAGTTACCCGGGTTTGCCATTAACCTATAGCCGTTCGGTTCAGGCGGGCGACATTGCGGTGCAGGTTGCGCTCGCGCAATACATACAGGCCGACGCGCAACAGAAACTGGTGCCGTATTTCAGGAGCTTGCACAATCGGGATATCTGGTCCGTTTTCAGCGAAAGGACGGATGAGTCAACCGGATTAAGTTTTGCCGTGATGAAGCGCGCCGGTTCGGAGCATTACCATCTGCTGGCGCATATTTATTTTGTCGGACGCTATTCCACCCATCAATATGAGCTGGCGAAGTTGTTGCAAATACCGGCGATGCTGTGGTGCGACAGTTATTTTGTGATCTTTACGGCGCAGGCAACCTGTGATGATTCCACCTGTGCCACGCAGGCAGACGCCATCAAACGAGTGGCACAGGATTGGTTGGCGCAGCCGGTGTTGTAGACATTTAACCCGATATTAACCGCCAGACGTTAATCGCCAGACGTTAATCAATAGTTACGCCAGGCGAGAGATGATGTCGTTTATCCGTCTGAGTGAATCCTGGCTAACGCCCTCGTGCAGCGGCAAGGTAATCAGGCGATCAGCAAAATCCTGCGCGTTTTGATAATTCCCTTTGATATCCAGCATGGCCCGAACCCCGTCAATCGCCGGTAAGGGCTTTTGATACATAGCCGTTGCCCCCAGACCCGCGCGCCGCAAATTGTTTAACAGAATAGTGCATTGCCTGGCATCGTTAACCAGCAAGGGATAGCGCAACAATCGTTTGCGTCGCGACGATCTGAGCGCTTCAAGGCAGTTGAGTGAGGCCGGAATGAATCTGTCGTATGCCCGCTCCCGATCCCGGGAACGGTCGGTGTAGCGTTTGAAATTTTCCGGTAACAAACGCCGGCGCTGTTCATCCATCA